>CAZCWI010000011.1:0-25248 GCA_964502325.1 uncultured Candidatus Nitrosotenuis sp.
CAGGATTGATTGTATCTTACTTTGGACACAGTTTTGCAGAAGACAACAGTGCAAATCTCTGGGCACCATCAGATATGATTACCGGTGAAGATTATGAAGGAGTGGTAATTCTTTACGCAGGAGCAAGATACGGTCAAATTATGATGCTATCTACAAATGATCCTACAGTAATTAAAATTCCCGAAAGTGTAACCATTTTACCATATTCTAATCACGGAATATTTCCAATCAAAGCAGTAAAGGGCGGAACAGCTACAATTTTCGCAGTCACAGATGGACGGATAATTCAAAAAACCATCAACGTTTATTCGTCAAGTCGAGTATCTGAGGGGCTCAAAATAATTCTTCCAGTAAACACAACAAAGACGGAAAACATGCTAGGCTACGTCATGACAGTAGACAGTAAAGGCTCGCCTGCGCCAGTTTCCAAAGATACTAAAATCAGTCTAAACTCATCCCCACTGATTCAGCTAGAAGAAGATAGCCTTTTGATCAAATCAGGTAGCCACCTATCCAAGTTCTCTGCAAAAATCAAAGGCTCTGGGAAAATATTTGCAAGCACAAAAGGCCTAAAAATTGCCGAACAGGAAATAACAAAAGCGCAGGACATTGTCACAGTCAAAGTCGCAGTTGCTCCAAACATAATTTTGGAAGACTCCAAGGCCTATTTTTTTATCTGGCTCGAAAAGGAAGGAAAGCCGTACAAACCCCCATATGTAATACATGCTTTTCTATCATCAAACAATCTTGATTCCGTCAGATTTACAGCACGTTCTGATGTAAAACAGCATTCAGATTCCATCTTGCAGATTTCATTGACAGATGGAATAGGTAGCGGCATAATGATTTCAGGAAACAGTGGGAGCGCAGTCATTACTGCAAACGTCGAGTCGTTTGGATCTGCGCAGGCAAATGTAGTTGTCGGACCGGTTCTAATTGATGAAAATTTTCAGCCATTAGAATCAGACAGTGATGAAAAATTAAAGGAAATTGAAAAACGTGTGCCAAATATTGCTTTTGTCTGGCTTTATCCTGAAATAACAGATTCTGACGGATATGGGGTCATTGCACTATACAATATGAATTTCACCAAAAATACCAGTACTCACGCAAATACAAACGGCACAAACATTTCAATCTCAAGCAAGATAAACAGAATTGTACCAGTTCCTTTGGATGGAAGAACCATATCTCTTACCTCTTCTGGTGGCTTACAGTATCCTAACATATTGAAACTATCAGAATCAAAAGAAATTCTGCTACAGAGAGGAAGCGGTCATAATCACGCAGTGCGGTTTGATATCTTTGGAAACAGCCAGGGAGAGCATACGGTTTCGGCATCAGGGCCAGGTTTGGAGAGGTATCAATCAAAAATCAACATTATATCACCGCATCGTGATCTTTACAAACTAAAAATAACTCCAATTTCTGCATTGCCAGGAAATATCCAAGCCTTAGCAATGATATCAGTCGTGGATGATTCTGGAGCATTGATTGACGCTCAAAAAATGTTTGCAGGGCCAGTCAAAATTTTAGCATCCACCAATATGGGCAATGAAAAGACAACCGTCGCGTCTCAAAATTCTGCCATCTATTCTGGAAGTGTCGTCGAACCATCACCAACAATTTTTTCTTCCGAAGTAATTTCGCCAACAGCACACATTATCACTCCTGCCGGAATTGCAGCATCGGTATCAATTGACGCGCCAACCAAGGTGCACATCTCTGAAAAAATTCCATTTGTGGTTCACGAAATGGATTCGTTTGGGATTCCCCTTAGAAAAACAAATTCCACCAATATTTCCGCAACATCTGGTATCACAATAAACGGCAGATATTTGGAAATCGATAATGAAGGCATTGAAAGATTAGCTGCGATTTCAAAGATCGGAGCATCAAATCTAGATATTGAAGCGTTTGCAAACAATCTTGATTTTTCAATCATTTCTTCTGGGGTCACCAATAGAATTGGCAAGGAATTTGATCTTCACATTACAAGCGATGTTAAAGACTTGGATATTCAGATTGAATCCCCATTTCCATACAAAAAAATTAATGAACTTACATATACCATCACCCCCAACAAGGAGGGCCATCTTGACATCACATTTACCGCGTTTAAAAAAGGCTATACCCCATCAAAAAACATTTTTTCAGTCCATGCCGAAAAAATCATCAATGTCGAATTCAAAGCAATCGGGAATGATGGAAAGGAGCTAAACATTGAAAAACACATTGAAATCGGCAATGTTTCAAAAAACATAGTTACACCATATCAAGGAGAATTCAAATCACAGTTCCTAGAATCCCAATTTCCATCCAGTGTCATCATTGGTAATCGCGGATATCGTCTGAACAACGTGGCTTTTGAGGATCAGCAGTTTCCAGATGGTAAAATCAACAACATGTACCTTAACAAAGACGCTCAAATAATTGCAAAATATGACAGAATGATCAAAATTGATGCAGAAAATGCCCAAGGTGCAGGATTTTACACGTATGGACAGACAGTGAATCTATCAGTTCCGCCAAAGGACAAGTTTACGTTTTTAGTTAGAGAGGTTTTTGATCATTGGGAAGGAATTCCATATCATACAGATAGTGTGTCTTTTATTGCATACGACGACGTAAAAGCCAGAGCCGTACTGCACGATGACTATCTATTTCTGATGATAGTGTTTGGATTTGGAATTTCGGGCATCATGTACTTCAAATTAATTTGGAAAAAAGGGATCAGTTCAGCATGGTATCTGAAAAGATTTACCAATGTTTTGAAAGTAGATAATTTGTACAAATTAGTCTTCAGAAGATCAAATATGAAAAATAAAAATAACAAAGAATAGAGGAAATTTAGATAGCAGATTTTGTTGGCAAAAATTAAGTTAAGGGGCCAAAAAAAGTTGCCAACTAATTTAATCAAAGTTTCAAAAATAAATTAAAACTAAATTTGAATTTACAAATTTTAAATTTCTCAAACCAAAGAAAGTTATCAATTATTATATAGTTTAAAGAGGAAATATGCAAATACATGAAAGAAAGGTTGTCGCCAGATAGATTTTTCAATTTTCATAGATGCCAAAACATTTTCAAATTGTGCAGGTGGAGCCTATGAGATTTACAGTAAATGATCCCACGCAGAACTCCTGTTCTTTATTTCAGAAAACCTACAACTCAACAGTAGTTGAATCGAAAAAAATTCCACGAATCGGTTGTAAGCACACATCTAGAGACCAAATAATTACAGAGTCAGGCGAAATTGTTTGCAGGTCATGCGGAGTTGTTTTAGGAATGGAGAACTCTCCAGAAACGAGCACAGATAGTGCTGTTAATCTATTTCAAGAGATTCAGCCAGGTGGCAGGCCTGTAAAAATTGAGGCCACATCGAGAATACATGAACAAAAACTAGCCTTGTCAAGCTTCTCAAACGCGTGCAGCAAACTCAAACTTCCACGTCATGTTGCCTTAGACGCGTGGAATATGTACTCAAAACTTGATAAGAACACAAGTTTTTCCACGGCAGAAAAGGCGTCTTTTGCGCTGTTTGTTGCATGTAGAAGACATTCGATTCCAAAAAGCGACACAGAGATTCAAAAATCAATAAAATTTGCATTTTCACTTAACCGAATGCCAACAATGTTCAAAGTTTTTTCGTTAGTAAAAATTACTGCCAAAGAGAAACTAAAGATAAAATGTGACGGAGATAATTACCTAAACTATTATCTGAACGTATACTCCAATAAAGCCCCACAACAAAAACGAGAGGAGATTAGAAATATGATCATAGGACTAAGTACGCTGAAAAACAAAACAAGGTTGGAAAATTATCACACTGTCGCAAGATTTGCGTATAACATGGCGTCTCGTGAAAGTAAAGAATTTGTAAAAATCAGAAAATGTGTTCTTGCTAACGAAAGTAGTATTCATCAGAAAGCGGAAAGGGGTTTTAGCTAAATTGATGTTAAACCCAGATGTATCACAACAACAAAAAGTACAGATATCGGAACTGCATCCATGCCCAGTTCAGATAACGATTCACACTGCAAAAAAGATCGATGCCATTACTAAAACTGCAAAATCCAATCCAGAATCGATCCCGGCACTCAGCGTAGCTGTCTTTAACAATAAAAAATATGTGGCCGATGGAGGAGCTCGGGTACTAGGCATAAAGAATGCAGATCTCAAAGAGTTCAAGGCAAATCTCTACCAAGTAAATTCACTTGAAGAAGTTATTGTACTTCATGCCAGATTGAATCAAACAAGTCCACTAAATCCTCTCAAGATCATTGAACTTGTCAGATTCTTTGAGGGTATGAGTATTAGTGAAATTTCAAAAATGTGTTGGCTACCAGAGCCGTGTGTGAGGATGTTAGAAAACTGCAGAAACTTGGCAAACGATGCACACGAAAGGCTTCAATCAATTCAAAATGAATTGGCCAAAACACTAACAGAAGTCATGATGCCACCGTATGTTGTAGAGACAATATGTAAAATCCAATCAAAAGAAATGCACGCAAAGGCAGTCGATATGTTAGAAGTATCCCTCAAACAACTATCAGGTAAGAAATTCTCATTTCCAACACACAAGTATTTGGAGGGACTCTTCGAGCCATTATACGATAAGCCTCAAAGAGAACCCGTAAGTTTTATTGAGGACATAGACGACATCGAAGAAACCAAACCATCAAAAAAACAAGAAGTTAGACCATATTCAGTCGTAACAAAATATTCAGATGTGGAAAAAGAAAATATTAAAAAAATTCTTGGAAATGTGCCACATCAGACCATATTGGACATAGCGGTAGGAGATGAAATAATAAAAGAATTAGAATCGTTAAAAAATATCGTAGCAAAATTATCAAGCGAGCAAAGAAATATTTTCAACAAAAAACTTGAAGAAATAAAAAAGAAATCACTAAGAAAAAGATTCAGATTGGATATGAAAAAGAATACGGTTGCCCCCATAGATGAAAAAAATGGAGTTATCGTAATTCAGGGAGAATCTGGGAAAAAATCTTGTTTTATGCTACCTGAACATACAGAGTTTCTTGACATCCAAAACGGGACAAAGATTCACGCTAAAATGATAACAAAGTCCACACAGATCACAAAACTTGCAAAACTTGCTGAAGAGTTAGAGGCCAAAGAAAGCTTGAGAATGCTAGTTCTCAGTTCCAACCACATTTGAGATGGAGCTGTCTGAAAAATCAAAAAGAGAAATCGCTTCTCTTTTCTTCAAAAATCGTTGTTTGGAAACAAACAGTACTGCCCACTTGATTTGCAGCACACTTTACCTTACACCATGCAAACAGCCACATCTGATCGAAAAAATTCTACAGATGAACAAGAATCTCAATGTAATAAGGGTCACAATTTATGATCTGCAAACTAAAAATTTAATCCGATCCACAGGTGATCTTTTGGAATTGACAGATATCGGACGCTGGCATTATGTTGCAGCAAAGATCGGCATATCAGTATCATCGTTATGTCTTTTGTCGCAGGCATATGTAATTCAAAAAAATCTAGAAAATAACGGATTTGTGGGATATTTTGCCACAGCGTACTTTGCAGATATTGTAAAACATTCTCATTCCACGTCCAAACTAATCCGTAATTTGCGCGAAACGGGGCTAACCTATCGTCACCACAAAAACACCATTAGAATTTTTCCTGAAAAAATGAAAATGTTGGAAGCCTATGATGCCGAATTGACATCACTGAACAAGTGGGTTGTAGGACTAAAATCCAAAATAGCAGACATTGAAGATGATGACCCAGTTGCGAGAGAAAACTTCATCAAAGATTTGGAATGTTATGCGAGAATTCACAAAAGCCAGATAACACGATGAACGAATTTGAAATCATTCGAGCGATAATTGCAATCGGAATGATGTCAGTTGCGACATACTGGGATGTAAAAACAAGATATGTTGATGACAGAGTTTGGATCTTCGGCATTGGCTCTTTTGCAGCAGTGTTGGTAGTTTTCATTTTTGTATTTGAAGTAGACATTCAGGAGTTAATCGGTCCTTTAAACATAATCGGCATGATGTCAGGCATCGGAATTGCATTTGCCGGATGGATCATGAAGTTCGGTGGAACTGGGTACGCTACTGGTGATTTTTTCGGTTTGCTAGCACTTTCCATTATTTTACCAAGTTTTGATGGGATCATTGTTCCGTTATTGGTGATTATGTTTGCATCCACGCTTTGCATCATAATCATATCTGTTCATAATTTGAAAATTAACATAAAATCAAAGAATTTTTTTTCTGAATTTGACGAGCCAACATACAAGAAAGTATTGGCATGTTTTACAATACATAGAAAAACGGAGGATGAAAATTTTACATTTCCCGCAGAAATCACAGTTAACGGAAAACGAAAATTCCAATTCAGACATGATCCGGACACCCAAAAATTTTCCTCAGATGCAAAAGAAATCTATGTTTGTACCACCATGCCCATGATGGCATCCATACTTGCAGGACTGTGTTGTGTAATTGCAATAGCCTTGGTATCATAGCACGAAGAGACAGACATTAGATTTCAGATGCAAAACAGATAGGTTCGATTCTTTGTATTATTGACAGTACGTTACTTTTCGACAATTTTGCAATACTCTACAGATGGAATGTTTTTTAGATTTTTGTATTGAAGATAGGTACAACTGATTGTATAGACTTTACGAGTTCCCTTAAATTTGTAAATGACAAGAACTTTGTCATCGTCATTGAACTTATCTTCAGGAAACAAATCTCAATAAACAGAATTCTTTGCCAATCACTCACATAAAAGACTTTTCTAATCTTGTAAATTTCTCAAATTTGAGAAATTATTAATAAATTACGACGCATAATAGAAACCGTGCAATCCCATGGAATGCGCAAAATGCAAAAACGGGCGTTTTTATTATTCGTAGAATTATGCGAAAGATCACGAGCAGAAAAGGTGTTTTCCATCGTGAGAAAGGAGGAGATGTCCATTACAATTAAGATCAGTGATACAGAATTAACAGACAAAATCATTGACGCGTATTTAGATAAAGACAACCGGATCATTCTTTACAATTTGAGATCGCCTATGACAATAACGGAAATTGTAAAAAGATCAAAACTTCCCCAGTCATCAGTATATAGGAAGGTAGACGCACTTGTTGAACTGGGGCTAATTTTGTTCTCAGGTTTTGACAGAGATGCAAAAAATGGAAAAGGAAACCACAAGGGGGCAACATATGAAAAGACGATTAATTCAATTAGTTTTAATCTAAAATCAGACATACATACAACTGAGATCACTATGGAAAAGCGAGCATTGCAAAAATGTAAACCGTTGTACCTGCTGGTGTCCAATCCATGTTAGGCATAGACACGCTGTTAGCACAATATTTTGAAAATCATCTAGACGATCATTTTGGAACAGCGGTACGAAGGAAAATTAAAGATAGGCTATTTGAAAGATACGGCCTTTCATTACAACAATCATTACAACAATTTGACATATTTGAAAAAGTACTAAATGAGTTTTTTGGAAACGCCTCAAAGGGTGTTATGAAAAATCTGTTTGAAAGTGTGTGCGTTGTTAAAAAGCAAAAATCAAGCAAAAAAAAGTCAAGCTTTATTGAAGTCAGAGACGAAACACTTGCAAACTTTATTCTAAACTCGTATGGAGATAATGATAAAAAAGCAATTCTTTCAGTAGCAACCGAAACGGCACTAACTCTTCCGGAAATACTAAAAAAATCCAATCTGCCATCAAGTAGCGGATATCGAGTTTTCAACAACTTGCTAAAAGAAGGTTTGATCATGGAGATCATGGATAATTCAGGAAAAAGCGAAAAAACCAGATTCAAGTCAACTATCAAGGAGATCAAAGTGAGCTTGGCAGGCACAAAATTGGAAATTG
The DNA here is from genome assembly GCA_964502325.1 of uncultured Candidatus Nitrosotenuis sp. GTDB lineage: Archaea > Thermoproteota > Nitrososphaeria > Nitrososphaerales > Nitrosopumilaceae > Nitrosotenuis. The sequence continues at coordinate 7,906 of CAZCWI010000011.1, forward strand.
CCATCTTCTTTGCCAAAGAAGCACTCAGAGGAAGTAGGGTTTTGGCAACCGTTGCCCCCAATTTGACAATAATCCCCTAAGGCGTCAATCTTGACATAAATTATTCCGCATTTTAGCACACGTGAGTTAGTTTTCATGAGACGTGAAATAGGAATCAGTAACCTAGTGAGAGGGGCCACGTTTTTTGAGCATGCAGGCGTGTCTATCGTTTATGTATTCATGCCAATTCTGGCAAAAAACCTTACAAGTTCTATCTTTGAGGTAGGAATTACAATTGCCACGTTTTTCTTTGCTCAAATCATGTCCAGTTTGTATTTTGGGAGAATTTCAGACAAACGTGGAAAAAGACTAATTTTTATCCAGATCGGGTTTATCGGTTCAGCCATCGCATTTGGGTTACACTATTTTGCAGACAATTCATTGTACTTACTTTTAGCACGATTGGGAGCAGGAATAGCGAGCGGGATGATAGTACCAGCAATGCTTGCATACACATACGAATCTGGCAAAGACAAGGCAAAGGTTGCATCAATCATATCATTTCATGCACTGGGATGGCTGGCAGGAATTGCAGTTGCAGGAATAGCAAATAATGAAAAGACGATATTTCTAATAAGCGCCGGTTTCTTTTTGGTAGGATTCGCATTATCAGTAAGGCTTCCAAACTACACCATGCCAAGAGAGACAGGAAAAGGGACTACAATGGCAGTCATTGTGAAAAACAAGCACTTGTTTTTGTCCCTACTTCTCAGACACGTCGGTGCGACATCGGTTTGGACAATTTTACCACTTGTCTTGACTGAGACGTTTCACGCCAAACTATACGAGGTATCATTAGTGTATGTAGCAAATACTGCAACAGCGTTTGTGTTGATGAATTTAATGGCCTCAAAGATAAAAACAAAAAATACGACCAAGTTCAAAATAGGAATAGGTCTCACGGTGTTTGTATTTTTAGGAATGACGTTAATGACTAGCTGGTGGATGGCAATTCCATCCATGGCGTTAGTGGGCATCACGTGGGCATTTTTGTACATCGGCGGCAGCATCTACCTAATGGAGAACAACCCAAAATCAACATCCACCGGAATTTTCAATTCTACAATAGCCATAGCAAACGTGATAGGCCCATTGATTGCAGGAACGCTTGCATTTTACTACAACAATGCAGCAGTGCTGTATTTTGCAGTTGGGATTTGTCTTGTTGCGTTTTTTGCGTCTTTAAAAATTAAAAAATAAATCCACCTATTTTCACGCCACTGCATTTTGACCCCTTAAGACGAATTGTTTTCTTTCAACCTAGATATGGAAACATTTGATAAAAAAACAGAGTCTGAAAAAACAAATGACATTCCAAAACTATACGAAACAGAAGACATTCCAACTGAAAAGAAAATAATCCATCAAAAGTGGGAGATCGCGCAAATAGGATTCTATTGGCTGATAGCAGAACTAGACAGGAATGAAAACATCGCCTACGGTTATGCCAACCTAAACGATGATCTGTTTGCAGAGTGGGGATACATCAGCATTGAGGAGCTCATCGAAAATAACGCTTCTTTGTGCAAAGACTGGAAGCCATGTACTTTCGAAGAGGCCCAGAAGCGATTAACGCAGACCCCATCGTGACATGACTTTGTCTTCTAATTTTTTGAAGATCAGCCCGTCAATTACAATGCCAATAATCATTATGACTAGCATCATTGCTATTACTTGAGAGACATCACTGAGCTGCCGCCCAACATTTAACAAAAATCCAAGTCCCAAAAACGAGAACAGTAATTCTGCTCCAATTACGCCTCGCCACGCAAACGCCCACCCCTGCTTGAATCCAGAAATCATGTATGGAAATGCGGCTGGAATGAGCACCTTGGTGATTAGTTGGCTGCCCTTTGCACCCATGTTTTGTGCTGCCGCAATATAATCAGGATTGATGTTTTTAACGCCTGTGTACGTGTTTATGGTGACTGCAAATATTGCACCTGCCACCGTAACGAAAATTATTCCAGCATCTGTCAGCCCAAACCAAACTATTGCCAAAGGGCTCCATGCAACTGAAGGAATTGATTGTAGTCCCAAGATTACAGAACCGATTGTTTGGTTTACAGTTTCCACCCGCGCCATAAACACGCCCAGTACGATTCCGCCGGCTATTGCAATTACAAGGCCTATTGCCAGCCTCCAAAGGCTAGTGCCTATTCCGTATAGTAAAGTCCCGTCAGATACGCCATACCACAGAGTTGTGCCAACCTCAAGTGGTGACGGAAAAACCTTGTCGGACCACACATTTGCAGAATCAAGCGCCTGCCACACCAGAACGATCCCAACAAAAAACGCAATTTTCTTTGCCAGAATATTTGCGTTCATTCTTGTTCCCCTTTTGACTTTACTTCGGGTCTTAGTTCAGCAAGTATTTCCTGCTGATATTTCATGAGGGACTCATCCTCTGAAAGACGCGGTCGCGTGTTTTCTATGTTAACAATTTTTTTAATTGTCGACGGGCGGTGAGTAAATACTGCAACCTTGTTTCCAAGGACTGTTGCTTCTGAAACAGAATGAGTCACAAATATTATTGTCTTTTTTGTTTTTTGCCAGATCATTTGCATTTCAACTAGCAAAGTGTCACGAGTCTGCGCATCCAGCGCGGCAAATGGCTCGTCCATTAACAACACTTCTGGATCCATGACTAGTGCTCGGGCAATTGCCACTCTTTGCCGCATTCCAGTAGACAGTTGATACGTGTACGAATTTGCAAATTTTGTCAAGTCCATCATCTCCAAGTAACGCTTGGAGATTTCATGCCTCTCCGAATCCGGAATTCCTGCAACCTTTAATCCAAATTCCACATTGTCCTGCACCTTAAGCCATGGAAACAGCGCGCCTTCCTGGAACACCAAGATTCTATCAGGCCCAGTATTGACAATAGGTCGGCCGTCTAACAGGATTTGCCCTTCTTCTGGCTTTTGCAGTCCTGCAACTATTCTAAGAAATGTAGATTTTCCGCATCCAGACGGCCCAACCAAGCAAATGAAATCGCCCTCGTCCACGGTGAGATTTATTCCACCCAGTGCCTTTAACGGCTGCCCATCATGGTCAAAATACTTGACAATATTTTTTGCCTCTAGTTTTGCCATGATGCTACCCCTGTTTTATTATCAACATAGTAAATATGATCTAGGTTGTATCCAGAACGGCCAAGATAGCCAAGATCGTTTGCCCGTTCTGCAAATATGCTAATTGAGTTTGGAATTGGATCTGATGTAATCGTAATGTGTGAAAATGCGCCATGGACAATATCTTTAGGGAGTTTTTTTCCAGTATGTTTTTTGTAAAAGTCGATAAATATTGATTCAGTCTCGTCAGGGTTTTCTTTAACCCAGTTCACGGTACTAGTGTGAGCATCAATCCACTTCTCTACCAAGTCAGGATGCTCTTCCAAAAACTCAGTCCTTGCAACAAGCAATACGGAAGCGAATTTCTTATCAGGCCATGTCTCTTCTTCTTCAAATAGTCGCTTTCCGCCAAGTTGCTCGACTAACATTGTGGCAGTCGGTTCTGGCACCCACGCCGCATCTATGTCGCCTTTGGCAAACAAGGTGTAAATTTCAGGATTTGCAATATTGTATACAGTAACGGTGCCGCCCCGTTCTCTAGATTTTAGGCCGTTTTCTGCAAGATAGTGCCGCAGTGAGACGTCCTGAGTGTTTCCAATAAACGGCGCTGCGATCTTTTTCCCATCCAGATCAGACGGGACAGATATTGTAGAATCCTTTTGTATGACAAAACTTGCCCCACCGCTTGTAGCTCCTGCCAGGATTTTGATATCATCAGTTTTTGATTTTACATATCCTATTACAAACGGGGCAGGACCCAGATATGCCAAATCAGCAGACTTTGTAAAAAGCGCCTCAATTACCTCAGGCCCGCTATCCACTATTCTTGTTTTGATTGTAGTGTTGCCCAATTCCTTTGCAAAAACACCATTTTCCAGCCCCACGACAGGTACTGCGTGGTTTACATTTGCCAAAAATACCAGTCTGACCTGATTCTTGTCCGATTCAGGCTGCCCAAAACTCATGTATGCTACGGCAATCACAATTATCGCGGCTGCCACACCAGAATAGGCCAGAATTTTCATAAAACAGCGTTATGAAACTTTGGTTAAATAGTGATCGGATTTTAGCTGAAGCTAGTTGCAACTTTTTGCCATAACAATTTTTTCCAAAAACATAAAATGAAAACTTTGTCGAGATCAGCATAAAAGATAAATGCAAAGCATTTTCACGAAAAATCTCGATGAAACAAAAAGCAGTACTTGCTTTTTCTGGCGGATTGGATACCTCAGTTGTCATAAAATATTTACAAGAAGAACACAACATGGACGTAATTACAGTTACAGTTGATGTTGGAGAGGGAAGCGACCAAAAGAAAATTGCGGCAAAAGCAAAAAAGCTTGGAGTTCTTCGACATTACAACATAGATGCAAAACTAGAATTTGTACAAAAATTCATCCATCCAGCAATTAAAGCAAACGCATTATACCAAAAAAAATACTGCTTGGCGACAGCTTTGGCAAGACCGCTAATTGCACAAAAAGTGGTAGACATTGCAAAAAAGGAAAAAGTAGATGCACTTGCACACGGGTGTACTGGGAAAGGAAACGACCAGGTCAGATTTGACATAACGTTGCGCTCAGGCTCCAATTTACCAATAATTGCACCAATTCGCGACCTAAATTTGGATAGGATCACAGAACTGGCATTTGCAGAGAAACACGGAATATCAATCGATTCGGTGTCAAAAAAATTTAGCATTGATCAAAATTTGTGGGGCAGGGCAATTGAGGGAGGACATCTTGAGGACCCATACAGTGAGCCGCCAGATGACGCATTCATCTGGGTCAAGACAAAGAACCTCCCCGACAAGCCAAGGTATTTGGAAATAGAATTTGAAGGCGGAATTCCGGTGGCAGTTGACAAAAAAAGAATGAGCCCAATCAAACTAATCGAATACACTAACAAAGTAGCTGGGGATTACGGAGTTGGAATAATAGATCACATAGAAGACAGGGTAGTTGGAATAAAATCCCGCGAAGTGTACGAGACCCCGGCTGCGCTGTGTATGATAGAGGCGCACTCTGATCTTGAAAAAATGGTTCACACCAAGCACGAAACCAAGTTCAAGGAGATGGTCGATTCAGAATGGGCATTTTTGGCATACTCCGGACTGTGGCAAGATCCCCTAAAGCGAGATTTGGACAAATTCATCGACGAATCACAAAAAACAGTCACTGGAACGGTCCGACTCAAACTGTACAAGGGTGCGTTTAGGGTAGTCGGAAGAAAATCAAAGTATTCATTATACAGTCACGACATTGCCACCTATGGAAAAGGATCGGCATTTGATCAAAGAAAGGCGACAGGCTTTGTTGAACTCTGGGGATTGCAGACAACAGAAGCTAATAAATTACTAAACAAGAGGTGAAAAAAATCATAATGAATTGTTCAGAATGTGACGCAAAAATCAACATCCCAGACGATGCAGCTGTAGGGGAACTAGTTTCATGTCCAGAATGCGGAGCCGACTTTGAAATTGCAAAGAAAAACGGTCCAAGCGTGGAACTAAAACCAGCAGAAAGCGTCGGAGAAGACTGGGGAGAGTAGTTGTCCAAGATTTGTATCGTATTTGATAGACTCAGGTTAGAGGAGAAGATGCTCGAAGAGCAGGCATCTAAGATGGGTCACGATACAATCACAGTGGATGCAAAGACTAGCCAGCTTGGCACAGAAAGTAAAAAAGGGGACATTGACTTTGGAGACGTCGTCTTAGAAAGATGTGTGAGTTATTTCAGAGGGCTGCATTTCACCGCATGTCTAGAGTTCCTAGACGTTCCAGTAATCAACAGTTATGACGTAGCAGACAAGTGCGGAAACAAGTTGGTCACATCATTATTACTAAAAAAACACGGAGTCCCAACGCCGAAAACCTATTTTGCATTTTCGTCAGAGGAGGCAACTAATCTAATCAACAAAGTCGGTTTTCCAATTGTGATAAAGCCAGTCATCGGAAGTTGGGGAAGGGGAATTCTGCCCTTGCGCGACAGAGACACGACAGAGGCAATAATAGAGATGCGCGACATATCAGACGGCTCGCACGACAGGATTTATTATTTGCAAGAAATGATAAGCCGCCCTCCGCGCGACATTCGTGCAATAACAGTGGGAGACCAGGTGATTGCTGCAATGTACAGAAAATCACAAGGCGAGTTTAAGACAAACATCGCGCTTGGGGGCGATCCAGAAATATGCGAGATCACAAAGGAGATGGAAGACATTTGCATCAAGGCATCAAAGGCAGTAGGCGGAGGAATTTTGGGAATCGATCTGATGGAGGATGAAAAACGCGGACTGGTAATACATGAAGTGAATAATACCGTCGAGTTCAAGGGGCTTGCAAGGGTTGCTAAAAAAAATATTCCTCAAGAAATGATTAATTTTGCCATAAACCACATTAGGAAATAAATTATACTACCATGTCACGGAGAACAATATGTTAAGAGTAGGAGTAGTCGGAGCGTCAGGATTTGTAGGCGGAGAAATGCTACGTCTTTTGGTGACGCACCCCAAAGTCGAAATCGCAATGGTCACCTCAAGGCAGCACGTAGGAGAATACCTACACAGAATTCAGCCATCACTTAAAGGATTTACAGAGATGACGTTCTCCGAGCTAGATTATGATAAAATGTCAGACAAGTGTGATCTTGTATTTACAGCTGTTCCGCATGGAACTGCAACTGAAATAGTAAAGGCCCTGTACGATAGAGGCCTCAAAGTAGTAGACCTCTCTGCAGATTACAGATTACACAATCCAGCAGCATATGGAAAGTGGTACGGATGGGAACACCCGCACCCAGAATATCTGGCAAAATCAGTGTTTGGAGTTCCAGAACTACACAGGGACAAAATTAGAAACGCGCAGCTTGTGTCATGCCCAGGATGCATGGCAGTAACCTCAATGCTTGCCCTAGTTCCACTAATCAAAAACAACGTAATTGACACAGAACACATTGTAGTTGATTCTAAAATTGGCTCATCAGGTGCAGGCGCAGGAAGCGTTGCAGGAACGCACCACGCAATGAGGTCAGGAGTCATCAGGCCATACAAGCCCGCAAAACACAGACATACCGGCGAAATAGAGCAAGAGCTAAGCGAGATTGCGGGAAAGCACATTAGCGTATCAATGAGCCCACACGCAGTAGACGTAGTCAGAGGAATTCTTTGCACAAATCACACTTTCATGATAAAAGACATAAACGAGTTGGAATTGTGGAAGTTATACCGCGAGCAGTACAAAGACGAAAGATTCATCAGGTTAATTCGCGATAAGAAAGGACTGTACAAGTTCCCAGATCCCAAGTTCGTAGTAGGTTCCAACTTCTGCGACATTGGTTTTGACATTGACGAAGACAACCACAGAATAGTTGCACTATCAGCTTCTGATAACCTAATGAAGGGCGCTGCAGGCTCGGCCATCCAAAACATGAACGTCATGTCAGGCTTTGATGAGATGGACGGTCTGAGATACTCACCTCTAACTCCAGTTTAAAAAAAATGATTACAATCAAAATTGGCGGAAGCGTAGTAGAAAATCTTCATCCAACAACAATTCCCGACATCAAAAAAGTAGCAGAGCAGGAAGGGGTAATACTGGTGCATGGGGGCGGAAAAGAAGTGACAAAGACATGCAAGGCATTAGGAAAGGAACCAAAATTCGTAGTATCCCCAAGCGGAATAAAGAGCAGGTATACTGACAAGGAGACTGCTGAAATTTTCACAATGGTAATGTCAGGCAAAATAAACAAGGCAATAGTCCAGATGCTGCAAAAAAACGGAGTAAACGCAGTAGGACTAAGCGGCGTTGACGGGAAAATATTAGAAGCGGAAAGAAAGGACAAGCTGGTAATAGTCAACGAGAAGGGAAGAAAGCAGGTAATCGACGGCGGATACACAGGAAAGGTGACGCATGTAAACTCGGGATTGCTCAAGCTGCTGCTTGACCAAGGCTATGTGCCCGTAATATCGCCAATTGCCATGTCCAAGGAGTTTGACTTTTTGAATATAGACGGGGACAGGGCGGCTGCAAACGTAGCAGGAAGCATACAGAGTGACAAGGTTTTGTTTTTGACCAATGTGGATGGATTACTCATGAATGAGAAACTTGTGGAAAAACTCTCAAATGCGGAAGCCAAAGAGATAAGGCCAAAAATAGGCTTCGGGATGGAAAAGAAGATACTTGCGGCAACAGAGGCACTTGACATGGGTGTAAGGGAGGCATTAATTGCAAACGGCCAACGAGAAAATCCTATATCATCGGCAATTTTACATCAGAGGTGCACGGTGATCAGTAAATGACTGAAGACGACTTTTTGGGCAGCCTCTATCAGAGATTCCCAGTAACAGTTGAAAGAGGGCTAGGGACGCGAGTCTGGGACATTAACAACAAGGAGTACATTGACTGCATGGGAGGATACGGAGTAGCACTGGTAGGGCACAGAAATCCGCGAGTGGTGGATGCAATCAAGGCGCAGCTGGACAAAATCATCACAGTGCACAGTTCACTATACAACAAGACCCGTGAAGAGTTTTTAGAAAGTTTGATCAAGCTAGCTCCAAAGAAACTCTCCCAAGTGCATCTTGGAAACAGCGGCACTGAGGCAGTAGAGGCCGCAATAAAATTTGCAAGAAAGTTCACCGGCAAATCAGGCATGATTGCAATGAACGGATCATATCACGGCAAATCAATGGGGGCACTATCAATTACGTTTAACCCAAAGTACAGAAAACCATTCATGCCGCTAGTAGAAAAGGCGACGTTTTCCCCATTTGGCGATATCGAAACACTTCGAACCAAGATAGACAAGGACACCGCATTCATAATTATGGAGCCAGTCCAAGGAGAGGGAGGAATCCATCCAGCACCGCAAGGATTCTTGCAAGAGGTCAGGAAGCTTTGCGACGAGAACGGAATTCTACTAATTTTTGACGAAATTCAAGCAGGTCTTGGCAGAACAGGCAAAATGTGGGCGTGTGATCACTGGAATACGGCACCAGACATAATGTGCTTGGCAAAGGGAATTGCAGGCGGTGTCCCGATGAGTGCAACTCTTGTCAGGCCGGACATCTTGGCTGCGATGAGTAAAGGCGAGCACTCATCCACGTTTGGCGGAAATCCTCTTTCATGTGCAGCTGGAATTGCAACACTAAAGGCGCTAACTGAAGATGGACTAGTAGACAATGCAGCCAGAGTGGGAAAAATATTCCGAGACGGACTTGAAAAGCTCAAAGAAAAACACAGCATAATTCGCGAGGTCAGAGGAATGGGACTTATGATTGGAATAGAGATGAAGTTTGAGGTAAAGGACATACTAATGGACGGAATATCAGAAGGGGTCCTGTTACTATACTCTGGTAGAAACATCATCAGATTGCTCCCACCGCTCGTATTATCAGAGCAAGACATTACAAAAGTATTAGAAGTACTAGACAGACTAATGGTGAGAGAGGCAGAGAGGAGAAAAAATGTACAAGGACAAGACTGATGACGAAATACTAAAGATCTTAAAAGAAGACTCCAGAGAATCTTTTGTAGACATCGGAAAAAAACTGAAGCTGTCAGAATCAGCAGTAAGGCGCAGAGTAAAGAACCTCATTGACAACAAGGTAATTAAAAAATTCACAGTTGAGATGGGAGAGCAAAACTCGACAAAGGCAATCGTGCTAATATCAGTAGAGTCATCGATGGACACATCAAAAGTATCTGCAAAGCTTACAAGCCTTGAGGGAGTAAAGACAGTCTACGAAATCACCGGACAGTATGACATTGCAGTGATAATTTCGGCTCCAAACATAATGGAGATCAACGGCTCAATTGATGCGCTAAGAAAAATTCCAGGAGTATCAGATACTAACACGGTAATAATTTTGCGCGAAGTCACGTAGACGGATTTCGTGATAAAACATTTGTTTTTTGCCTAAAATCATGCCAGTTTTCTCTGATTTAAGCCGTTTCTAGTACGATTATGTTTATAACGGGCATACAGTTAACCCGATTCTGCAATGAATGATCCGAATTACTATGCACACCTGTACAACGAGTACGATAAAAAGCCAAGAAGGATTCACGTGCTTGACAGCACCCTAAGGGAGGGAGAGCAGCACCCAGGGGTGACATTTACCAACAAACAAAGAATACAGATTGCATGGATGCTGGATTATTTTGGAGTTGACCAAATTGAGATTTCACCAGTCGTATCAGAAGATCACCTTGTGGCAACAAAAACAATCATCAAGCAAGGACTAAAGGCAGACATCGTTGCACATGTAAGGGCACTCAAGTCAGACGTAGACGTTGCGCTAAAATGCGACCCAAAGTGGACTGCGACATACCTTGGAATTTCAGATATTCACTTAAAGGACAAGCTTCGAATTACGCGAGAAGAGGCAATGAGGCGAGCAGTGGAGACTGTGGAATATGCAAAGGCGCACGGACTGAAAATGAGGTTCACAGTAGAGGACGGAAGCAGGGCAGATCCGGAATTCTTGCTAAAGATTTGCAAAGCAATCGAAGAGGCAGGGGTGGACAGGATCAGTCTGCCAGATACTGTCGGCGTGATGAGGCCAAAAGGCATGTTCAATTTTGTAAAAATGGTAAAAGAGAAGATCAAGGTCCCACTTGATGTTCACTGCCATAACGACATGGGGTTTGCAGTTGCAAACGCATTTGCTGGAATAGACGCGGGGGCAGACCAAATTCACACAACGATTGACGGGATTGGTGAACGAACCGGAATCCCATCGCTTGCAGAGGTAGGAGTTGCCATGACGTATCTGTACAGGTCTCCAAACGACTTTAGATTAGACATGCTAAGTGATCTTTCAAAACTGATTGCAGACTATACTGGAATTCACCCATATGACTCAAAGCCGCTTGTAGGCACTTCAGCATACAAGCACAAGGCAGGAACGCACCTGGCGGCAATCCTTAGAAACCCGGCAGCGTATGAGCCTATTCCTCCAAGGGTAGTCGGAAACAGAAGAAGAATAGTATTTGGCGAGCTTGCAGGAAAGACAGGCTCTGCTTATCTTATGTCATTATTGGGTCTTGAGATGAACGATGAGCAAGCAAAGGCAGTTGCTGCAGGCCTTAAAAACCTCAGAATGGGCGACCTCTTGGAAATACCCCTAGATAGCAAGCTTGAAAGAAAGATAATTAATGACTCCAAAAGTATCAAGGAGTAGAATATGGCAAAATGCGCTGAATGCGATTCCAATATCACAGTTCCAGACGATGCCCTAGAAGGCGAGCTCGTCACTTGCCCGGACTGCGGTGCAAGCTACGAGATAACCAAATCTTCAAGTGGATTTGGGCTAAAGCCGGCCCAAAGCGTTGGAGAGGATTGGGGGCAGTGAGCCCCGGAATAACGGTCCTTTACGATACTATCCGTCTTGAAGAAAAAGCCCTCTCAGAAGCTGCAAAGAAAAAGGGCATTGCAGTCGACATGGTAGATTGTAAAAACCTTGTTTTAGAGCTAGACAAAGAAGCGCAATTCAAAACGGTTCTGCAGCGATGCGTTAGCTACTACAGGAATTTGCATTCCACTGCGGCACTTGAGGGAATGGGTGCAAACGTGATAAACTCGCTGCACACTGGGATATACGCCGGAAATAAGCTTTTCACACACATGATTTTGCAAGAACAGGGAATCCCGACGCCGTTTGCGGCAGTTTCTTTTTCAAAGGACTCGGCACTTGACGCATTAGACAGGTTAGGATACCCAAGGATAATCAAGCCCACAGTTGGAAGCTGGGGAAGAATGGTCACCAAGCTAAACAACAGAGAATCAGCAGAGGGAATAATAGAAGAGCGTGAAAAAATGTACCCAATATACCAGATTCATTATTTAGAAGAATTTGTAGAAAGGCCTCCGCGCGACATACGGGCAATAGTAATCGGCGACAAGGTAGTCGGCGCCATATACAGAAACTCGTCGGAGGGGAACTGGAAGACAAACACGCACCTTGGCGGAACTGCAGAGGTTTGCGAGGTTACAAAAGAACTAGAAGACATTTGCATCAGTGCCACAAGGGCAGTAATGGGAGAAATAGTAGGAGTAGACCTAATGGAAAGTAAAGAAAAAGGACTAGTAGTTCACGAAATTAACAACACCACAGAATACAGAAACGTTGCAAGAGTGACAGGTAAAGACATCGCAGGACTAATCTTAGAATATGCGGTAAACGCAGGAAAGTAAAAATGGATTCTTCTTTTACCATAACGCCGAGGTTTTCAATTAAACTGTTAGAAAAGGCTCTAAGACTTTACACGCCGTCGCTTGCAGAAAGGCCAATGGCGGAATTTCTTGCAGACAAGTGCGACGACTTGGGATTTGAAAACGTGCGCATAGACGAGGTCGGAAATCTGATTGCAACTATCGGTTCTGGATCCCCAAGAGTGTTATTGTGCGGCCACATGGACACAGTTCCAGGCAAGGTCAAGGTAAGAAAGGAAGGCGACTACCTGTACGGCAGGGGCGCGTCTGACGCAAAGGCACCGCTCATGGCAATGCTACTTGCAGCATCGACGGTTCACAGAAACAACGGGACAATAATTTTTGTCGGTGCAGTAGACGAAGAAGGAAATGCAACAGGAATCAAAAACTTGGCAAAACAAAAACTCGATATCGATTACGCAGTGTTTGGTGAGCCAAGCGGGATAACACAAGTCACAATAGCATACAAGGGAAGAATCGCAATAAACCTCAAGGTAAATGTCGGCGACAGCGCACACGCAAGTGCGCCATGGCTTGCAAAAAACGCAATTGAGGAATCCATGAAGTTCACATACGAACTAAAGCAGGCACTTGAGGAAAACCAAGAGGGAAAATCAAAGGGAATGATACTCACAGCTACCATAACTGAGATCAAGGGAGGAGACTCGCACAACGTCACCCCAAAGGAATGCGACACCATAATGGACATTAGAATTCCAGTTACGATGAACTGCAAAATGGTCGGCGAAAAAATCTCATCAAAGGTGAGTGAGATTTCAAAGAGGCTTGGAGTTGATGCGTTTTACTCGGTTTTGGACGAGACAGAGCCGTTTGAGGCCCCAATGGATTCGCCACTTGTCAGGGCATTTACGCTAGGTGTGATGGACGTAGAACGCAAAAGGCCCGCACTGATTAGAAAGACCGGGACTGGGGACATGAACATAATTGGCACGCTGTGGAATATTCCGGTCGTAACTTATGGCCCAGGCGATCCCCATGCATCTCACACCATTGACGAGAGAGTGTCGATGAACGAGTATTTGCGTGGAATCGAGGTCTTGAGAAATACACTTCAACACCTAAAGAGACTTCACGATAACAAAAAAGTGCCATAATGCTCTGGTTTGTAGGTCTTGGCATAAGCGGACCGGATTCGCTTTCAGACAGGACAAAGAAAATAATTTCAGACGCAGACGTGGTGTATTTTGAACAGTTCACAAGTCCGATGAAAAACGACGAGTCCCAGAAGATTAGAGAAATCGCAAAGGGGGAGTTCAAGTTTGCGCCGCGATGGCTCGTAGAAGACGGGACGGAGATACTTGATAATTCCAAGACAAAAAACGTCGTAATGGTCTCATATGGAGATCCGTACATTGCGACGACACACATTGAACTAAGAACTAGGGCGGTTCAAGAAAAAATTCAGACAGATACAATCCACGCGGCATCTGCCATAACATCACTTGTAGGCGAGTGCGGCCTTCACTACTACAAGGTTGGAAGAACGGTCACGATTATGAGCGGCATTCCATCTAGTACCGCATATTATACAATTTATGAGAACCTAAGGGTTGGAAACCACACGGTCATTCTTTTGGAATACAACCAAAACGAGAACTTTTTTCTGAATCCAAAAGACGCAGTACAGAGCCTGTTGGATTCAGAAAAAGAACAGACACGAAAGGTGATTTCAGACTCCACGTACGGAGTGGTCGCCTCAAGAATTGGCCAGCAAGACCAAAAGATCGTAGCTGGAAGTTTTGCTTCCTTGAAAACCATCGACTATGGAAACCCGCCCCACACAATAGTGATTCCAGGAACGCTCCATTTTACAGAATCAGACGCGCTAAAGGCCCTGGCAGAATGTGTTGACGAGCCAGACGACAATTCGTCAAAGATAGAGAGAATCGCAGCCCAGATGATGAAAAAATACATCCCGATGGTCCGACGCGCACTAGAACAGGTTACGTCGTACTACAAAGACGCAAAAGAGTTTCACAGTGTACTTGAGAATGCCGAACTATACATCAAAGACGCCGAGCTGTTTTTTGAGCAAGGCAAAGACGAACTGGCAATACTTAGCATAGGATACGCTGACGGGCTGGTGGATGCCCTGCGAATAGCAAAGGGACTGGAGCCTGAGACAAATCCATAGATTAAATTAAAAACGGCAAACGTATAGGTATAGAGTTGGACATAATAGATAAAAAAATACTGGGTGCTTTTTTCGTTTCATCAATTACCAAGGAGCCGCCACTGGAGCTGTGCGTTAAAAAAACTTCACTGTCAGAAGAATACATTAATGAAAGAATTGCAAAAATGGTAAAAAATGGAACCATATCAGAAGACAAGACATCGCTTACCGAATTTGGCAGAACTGCAATACGGGTGGTTCTTGCAGGAGGGGTCTTTGACATCATTCATCCAGGCCACATCCACACGTTAAATGCCGGAAAGGCGCTGGGGGATGTTCTGGTGGTGGTAGTGGCAACAGACAACACTGCAGTTAAAATGAAAAAAAGAAAACCGCTTCATCCGGAGAGCCAAAGACAGGAGTTGATAAGCTCGCTTGTAATGGTTGATTTGTGTATTGTTGGAAGCGAAGGAGACATCTTCAAGACAGTAGACGCGGTAAGGCCAGACATCATTGCCTTAGGATACGACCAGGTCCACCAGGAAAAATTCATAGTCGATGGGTGTAAAAGCCTAAAACTAGACGTGAGAGTGGCAAGGCTGCAGTCCCCGGTTCCAGAGATTTCAAGCTCCAAGATTGAAAAAGAGTACGGGGAAGCAATTCACGGCTTGTAGCCGTGGCATACTAATGTGGTGTTTTCAGAATGTTTAACGATTAAAACAAACAGACACAACTCTATGTATTCTCGGATTCCGAGTAACTTGTGGCGCGCAAGTACATCGGACGCAATTTAGAAGACGATATAAGTGAATCAAAAAGTTCTGCGAAGACAAAGATAGACTTGCAGGATGCAATAGACGTTCAGGATCGCAGTATAACATTTTCAAGGTACGAAAGGCCGCGCACTTCAACAGAGGCAACACATGCGATGGCAAAAGAACTAACAGACACAGTACAAGACACGGGCCAGTACATTGAGGACGTCAAGACTCACATAGACAAGCAAATGTCAACAATCAATAAAATCAAAGCGCAGAAAGAGGAATTTGACAGAGAACTAAAGATATTACAATTTGGAAACCAACAACCAAAGTCAGACTCGTCAGATGACGAAATAAAGAAAATTCGCAGTGAACTAGTTGAGAAGAAAAAACTCGAAGAGTCAAATCTTACACGACTGACCAATCATGCCATGATGGCAAAAAAACAGGTTGAACAGTATCAGGCCCTAATCGACGAAGTCGACGGCAAGCTAAAAGCGCGACCTCAAATACCAAAACTTACAGATAGGGACAAGCAACTCATTGCAAAAATCGTGTCGTCTACTGGTAAACAAGACGACGAGGAATTGTCGCGCACGATTAGCCAGCTTGCGGCAAGTCTTGCGCAGTCAGTCGATCCTTAGAGTGGAATTTTTATAGAAACTTCAGATCCGTTTTTCAGGTTTGCTTTTTTTCGTATTTCGGTTTCAGATATCAGTTCAATTATGGAGTAGTCGTGATGCGTTCGCTCAAGCAGGATTAGCTCGCAGGGGATTTTGTCGTTTAACTTGCACCCAAAGCATTTGACCCAACCGTATGTTCTCTTGCCGTCTGAAAACCCATCTATTTTCACGCCATCAATTGTGGCAAGCTGCTTTAATGCCTCGACGTATTCTTTTTTTTCCAATTTGACATTCAGGGTTCCAGGAAATGGCACATAGCCAATTTTTGATTTGAACTGCTTTGTGTATCCTTTAAGCGACATATAGTACGCCCCCTCGCCCATTCCAGAAACAAGCGTTCCCTTCAATTCAATAAACGACGGGACAGATTCAAGGCTGACCTTTAGCAGGTTAAACAGATTCACTATCTGATCATAGCCCTTAGGAGTGAGCTTGACTGAAACCCGCCTCCCGTTCATTATCCGCTCAATGAACCCGTTCTGTTCTAATTCCAAAAGATGCATCGATGCTGCCTGCTGTGAACGCTTGATGTTTTTGCCAAGCGACGAGGTAGTAATTGAAATAAAATTATTTTTTGCCCCCTTTGACAGGAGTTCAGTTAGTGTTATGAGGTGTTGAATTTTTAGCTCAGACATTGAGCAGTTTATGCTACACCAAGATCAGTAAATGTTTTGAGTGTAATACCATCACGTTTTGTCAGGTTGGCGATTCGGTGTCCTATCACACATTCAATTCCAGCTTGCTTTGCTCCATCTACTAGCCTTTGTGTCACAATTCCGTCAAGTATCAGATATTTGATTCCCGACTGGGTTGAGAGTTTTGATACAAGTTCGCTTATTGGTACCTTGAAGACCTCGTTTTTGTTTGCATCAAGGCCTATTGCCTCAAGCGTCTCGTTTATGTTTGCAAATGTTTTTTCTGCAATTTCGGCCATTGGCTTGTCATTTTGATCTGAAAGCACAGGCTTTGGTTTTGGATTATTCATTTCTTCAATGGTATCTTTTAGTATGTCCGCAATTTGTTGTGGGGTGCATTCTTCCACCTCTACTCCTTCTGGTGCGCGATGGACAACGTCGATATCAACTAGGCTTTTGAGTTCTTTTAGTATGAATCCGCCTGCCCTGTCACCGTCTAGGAAGGCAACTACCTTGTCTTTTGTGTCGCACAGATCCTTGATGGATTCGTCAATTCTTGCGCCATCGATTGACAGTGCATTGTCAATTCCCGCTCGCAGGAGGTTGATCACGTCTGCGCGTCCCTCGACTAGAATTATCCAAGGAGAATCAAAGATTCCAATGCCGCACGGGAGCTTTCCCTTTCCAAAGGTAGTAAGCTTGCTTGCAGTGGATGTTCCCTCATGAATGTCCTTTAGCATTGTTTCGCCTTCGCTGATTGTCTTTGTAGCCCATTTTTGCTTGATTTCTTTGGCTCTCTTTA
>CAZCWI010000012.1:0-10392 GCA_964502325.1 uncultured Candidatus Nitrosotenuis sp.
GGACGCAAGCCTTGGATCGGGGTCACCTCGAGAAAAATTTGATTTTTGTTGGGGGTTCTCACTTTGTACATATGACCACATTTCGGTTCAAATCCTCAGTGATTGGATGCGCTATGGGACAACGGTTTTATTGAAAATGATTAATTTTATGGAGATAAATGAAGCACATTTAAAATAACAAAATATTCTTCCAACCCTTAAATCACATCATCTAAGGGAAATATCGTATGACATCAAACAATGAGATAATAATGAATCTGGATAAACAATATTTAATTGATGTAAATGAGAAAATCCTCAAAAGGCATGCGCGAATAAAGAATGTCAGGGTATACATCGAGACTACTAAAAATATTGATCTTGTAATTCCAACAATAAACAGTATTGGTAATTCTGGAAATAGAAAAGAAGATTTGATTGAAAAAACAGCATGCATAATGGCTGTGATTCCTTGGGCTCAAGTATTCTTTGATGGCAATAGAAGAACTGGGATTATCGCCGCAAGTAAATTTCTACGTGATAACGGATATGAATTAGATATTGATCCAGAAAACGAGAATTTGGAGTTAAGAGGTATGTTAAGTGAGATCAAAAAACAGAGCCAAACCTTGAACCAAGATATTATGAAACAGTTGTCTTTTTATATTTCAAAAAGAATTAAACCATTATGAGCCCAAAAGATGAGCAAATCACTGATGAACTTATTGAAAAGTACTCTAAACTTTTAGATGATCTTGCTACTGATGATTAATTTCTAAAACCATTTTCATGTATTTACAAGCCTCAAAACGGATTTAATGATAATTACCTGCGAACTGCCCATTATGATCAGTGGATCCCACCGGTCTGAATCCATTCAGAGATTCTAGCTGGGGTTTTGCACTTTTCACGCATCACCCACCTGGCATTGCATAAAACTCGGGGGAATCAAACTAAATAGATGAGGTCCCTCGAGGGCCTACATAATTTTCCTGGAAAAATTTCATCAAAATCACGCGTAAATTTCTGCAAAATTTGAGTGATACAACCTTGGGTTTCATTTCCGCAAATGGTTTGAAACCATTAACTTCTTGTCACGGACTGGTTTTTTATCAGATGCCAAAACGGGCATATTGGATTTAAATCCGATTCATAATTGCATCTGAGCGGTTCTTACAAAAACCGCAAATTATTTATGATAATAGTTATCAATATAATATATGCCTTCAAGCTACAATCTGCCAGAAATTGACAAGAAAAAGATAGAAGCATTGGTGAAAGCCGGTTATTATTCAAGCAAATCCGACGTAGTAAAGGATGCCATAAGGATATTTTTACATTCAAAAAAGAATCTTAGCCTTGCTGCCGCAATAGAGATGTACAAGAAAGGCGAAGTTAGTCTTGGCAAGGCAGCTGAGATCGCCAATATGAACATAGTTGAGTTTAAGGAAATATTGAAGGATTATGGAATCAAGAGAGTCATCGAGGCTGAAGATGCTTCCAAGATGGATCGTGAGATGACTCGGATCAAGAGAAGGCACGGATGAAGTTTGTTGCCGATACAGACATACTGAGCACTTTTGCGAGAATTCATAGACTTGACATTCTAAAGAAGATTTCAGACGGTATCGTAATACCACAGGCAGTTAAGGCAGAACTTGCTAGGGGACAGATTGATGTTATGCGTCTTGATCCCGATTTTGTGACTCTGACAAAAGACGAGCTTAAGGATCTGAAAAAGACAGATAACTCGCTTGACCTAGGTGAAAGGGAATGTTTTGTTATTGCAAGGAATCGACATCTTCCTCTTGCCAGTAACGAAACCATTGTTCATAAATTATGCAAGAAAGAAAGCATTGACTATCTTACACTGCCTAGAATACTGAGATTTGCCATCACAGAAGGCGTGATAACCCGTCAAGAAGCAAGGAAACTGGTATCTGTGATCGAAGAAGAGGAACATACCATGATAAAGAACAAAAATGAGATATTCAAATAAAAGCATCCTTTTTGAAATTATTCTCTGTTAGACATCTTGTTATGCTTCTGAAAAAATCATACGATGTAACTTTTCACATGCATCCCATTCGGTTCATTGACTTTTCTGTTATCCACACGAGTTTGAACCTCACAAAAGCTAAATAGTTCTGTTAATCATACAAAACCAAGAATTGAAGGACAAACCAAAAACAAAGAATCCTTCAATGGTAAAAGGGACACAAACCGTCGATCGTGGTCACCTCGAGGGCCTACATAATTTCTGTGAAAAAATTTCATCAGATTTATGCCTGAATTTTTACAAAATTTGAGTGCCTCAAATTCTACGCTGTACATATTTTTGTAAAATCAAAGAATACGAAATTTCTTCAAAAAGCCACAGATCGCTAATTTTCTATATAGTTTCCATTGTTTTAGTAATCTATGGTAATTCCACAAATATAGTTCCGTTCGTGGTGAACTATGAATGAAAGTTATCGCATCGTCAACAATCTTTGCAATTCTTGTAGCGTCACTTGTTTTCCAAGCTGTTGTGGCACAAAGCCAATACACTATCACGGGTGCAGGAGCAACGTTTCCATTTCCGCTCTTAGACTTGTGGAGGGTAAAGTACAACGAAGAACACCAAAATGTCAACATGAATTATCAATCAATTGGCAGTGGCGGCGGAGTAAAGCAGCATGTTGAAAAAACTGTCAATTTTGCCGCATCGGATGCTCCACTAACTGCTAACGAACTGGAGCTTGTGCCAGATTCACTGCACATCCCAGAAGCAATAGGTGGCATCACCGTATCATATAACATTCCGGAAATCTCAGAAAGCGGTATAAAACTTACAGGCAAACAGGTTGCGGGCATATTTCTTGGCAAAATAACAAAATGGAATGATCCCTCTATTCAGGAAACCAACCCAGATCTGGATCTTCCTGATAAGAATATTCTCGTGGTGCATCGTTCAGATGGTTCCGGTACCACCCATGTTTTTACTGAATATCTGGATATGGTTAGCCAAGACTGGCATGATCAAGTTGGTTTTGGGAAAAGCGTTCCTTGGCCAGCAGGGGTTGGAGCGGCAGGAAATGAGGGCGTTGCCGCCACAGTTAGAACCTCGCCTTATTCAATTGGATATGTGGAACTGGCATACGCATTCCAAAACGATATGACGTTTGCATACATTGAAAACGGTGATGGCACTGCGTTCGTAGAGCCATCATTAGAAACGTTGTCTGCGTCAGCTGCTGGGGCTGCGCCTAGTTTACCTAAAGCGCATGAAAGCTGGCAAGGCATTACCATCAATAATGCGCCTGGACCAAACTCATATCCCATTACAAGCTTCACATACATTCTCTTGCATCAGAACTTGGAAACAGCCACACCAAGTAAAGAGCACGCAATGGAAACAGTCAATCTCATAAAATGGATGATAACTGACGGTCAAAAATATTCTCCAGAATTATTATACGTCCCAATTCCTGCAGAAGTAACACAAATCGGATTGGATGGTTTGGATAGGGTAACATATGATGGCAAGCCGCTTTCTGCTGGGGTTGTGGTGGAACAACCGCAATCTCCGCCTGATGCAAAAAGCGGAGGCTGTCTAATTGCAACGGCCTCATTTGGATCCGAGCTTGCGCCACAGGTACAGCTGCTCAGAGAGGTAAGAGATAATGTGTTATTGGATACGAGTTCTGGCATGACATTCATGAGTGCGTTTAACAACATCTATTATTCATTTAGCCCGACAATTGCAGACTTGGAAAGACAAAGTCCGCTATTCAAAGAGGCAGTGAGGATGACCATAACTCCAATGCTTTCGACTTTGTCGATACTAAACTATGTCGATGTTGATTCTGAACAGGAAATGTTGGGCTATGGTATCGGACTCATTTTATTGAACATTGGCATGTACTTTGTCGCTCCAGCGATAGTCATTGTAAAATTACGACAAAAAATTCGTAAAATCTAATTTCTTTACACACAAGACCTGCGGGAATCAAGACATGAGAATTATCCGAATACGTATTTTTGGAGATGCTACTCGTCGACTTCTTTCTGATCACAAATGCTCCAAAAGTCGCACATCCTGCAAGTCTGATAGCTGGGTGTGGCTTCAAATTCTTCATTTAGAATTGAGCTGACTTTTTCATCAATGACCTGCCTGACCTTCTCGACTTGTTGTTTTTCGATCGGATTTTCTACAATCTTGTCGTGCTTTAGATAAAACAGCGAGGTCTTTTGTGGCTGTTTGCCGTATACTTTCTCTACGCCCAAGGCGTAGATGTTCATCTGGGGATCCTCTCTGATTGAATTGCTGTTCTCATAGACCCCGCCTGTCTTAAAATCAATGACCTCAAACTTCCCGTCCGGGGTTTTTTCCACTCTGTCAATAAAACCATTAAACGGAACGCCGCCTATTTCCACGGTAAATCTCTGCTCTACTGCAACTGGCGAATTTGGATTTTGTTTTGCCCACTTGAGGTATGTTTTGATCATCTCCCTTGCTTTCTCCTTTGACTGGTTCTCCTGAGTCACGTTCTGGAATCCACTTGAGTTCCACTCCTTTGCTAGTATCTCAAATGCAAGTTCCTCTGTTGGAGGTATTCCTTCGAGCTGGAGTTTTGTCAGATGCTCTGCCACAGCATGTACTGCGCTTCCAAGATCAAAGTATGGCTTGGGGGGAGTGGGCACCTCCAATATGTGGGCAAATTTGAATTTCAGCGGGCAGTCAAGGTATGTCTTGATTTTTGATGCGCTCAGTCTTAGCTCGTCTTTGTTAATTACTGGGGTTTTCTTTCCTTGAAGCTCAGCATCAAGGCTAGTGTCGCTGTTGTCTACTTTCAAAATATCTTCTGGTCTGAAGCTCTGGATTGTCCCGTTCTCCTCAAAATGCTTTACCTTGGCAAGCTCGATTATTCTTTGAATGGCGCTCTTGAGGTGCATCTGGTTAAGTGACCTTACTGCTTTTGTCTGAAGGTCCTGCTTTATTCTCTCGATTTTCCTTTCTTCCTCAAGCAATGCTTCCCCATCTTGGCCTTGATACTCTATGACACTGATCAGTGGGTTTTTGTCAAATTTTATGTCATCTAGGAACTTTGAAGGCTTTGTCTCCCTGACATTCTGACCGTACCTCTTTGCATATGTTATGTAAAGCAGGTTTTGCGCTCTCGTCATTGCAACGTAGAGCAGCCTTCTCTCTTCTTGCACATAGAGTTCCTTTTCGTCTTCTGTTCTGATGACCCCTTTGGATAGCTCGTTTGGAACGTAGAATTTTTTTGCTTGGTATCTTAGCGGAAGCTTGTTAGCTGCAACATCAACAATGAACACTATTGGAAATTCTTGGCCCTTGCTCTGATGTATGGTGGTAACCGGTATGGCGTCGTCGCCATCAATGCCTTCTTTTAACTCGATGTCAAATTGGCCCATCAGAGAAAGATATTTTATAAAATCGTCCAGTTCCCCCTGCGGGTTTAGTGATTCGTATTCTATTGATATGTTGTAAAACTCTTTCAATATCATCTGGTTCCTTTTGTTTTCCGGAGTGTCTGACTGTATGAGCCGTTTGTAAAGATCAGAGACTGACACCATTATCTGGTAGACCATCCCGCTGATCGTGGACTTGCTCTCAAGCTCGATTATTCTCTGAATCTGCTGTGCGATCTCCTTTACCTCGTCTCTTTGCGTGATATCAAGGCTGTCGCAATTTTTCAGCGTTTCAAAAACAAAGTCAATGTCCGTAGGATCGTTTCTTGCCTTCTTCATCGCGGCATGGTTGATCCTAGCTATGTTCATCTCGGAAATTCCGTGGTTTTTCATCAGGCGGACGATCTCGATTCCTGCAGAAGTCGGCTTGTTTGCAATTCGCAAAAACGCCATCATGTCTCTTATGACTGGAGAAGAAAAGATGTTGGATTCTCCGATGAAGTTAGTTGGGAGTCCATGCGCCTTTAACGATTTGGCAAATTTTCTCCCCTCTGATTTTCTTCGTGACAGTATGACAAAATCCCTGTATGTGAGGGGGTCGTCTGTTCCGTCTCTCCGCCTGATCTTTTTTCCAAGAAGATCCTTTATGGTCTTGACCACAAACTCGACCTCGGCTGACTCGTTTGCACACTGGGCTACTGTAACCTTGCCGCCTTCCTCGTGCTCTGATCTGAGTTTCTTTTGCTGCCTTTGTGGCAGGCCTTCCAATAATTGGCTTGCAAGACTTACTATGTTCTGTGGGCTACGGTAATTTCGATTCAAAACAATCACCGTAGTTTTTGGGAAAAAAGACTGGAAATCCTTAAAGTTTGTCAGATATGCGCCCTGAAATCTGTATATGCTTTGGTCGTCGTCTCCGACAACTGTGACGTTGCCATCTCTTGCAATTAGTTTGACAAGTTCAAGCTGTGCAAAGTTGTTGTCCTGAAATTCGTCCACAAGAACGTGTTTGAATTTTTTTTGATACTTTGAAAGGACGCTTGGCTTCTTTTTGAATAGTTCGATTGTCTGTATGACCATGTCGTCAAAGTCAATCACTGCCTTGCTTCGCTGAAATTCTTGGTATTTGAAATAAACTTTGCACAAATCAGATAATTTGAGAAGGAAGTTTCTTTCGTCATCTGAGATGTTTTTTTCCAGTTTTGTCCTGATGTATTTTTGGAGCTCTTCTGGAGATATCAGCTCGTCTTTGAACGTGCTAATTCCGTCTATTATGGATTCGATGATTTCTACAGAGTTGTTTCCAATTTCCAGGTATTCTAACTTGAAATCGTCAATGTGTTTGAGCCCCCAGACCAGCTGAGACGATCTCTTGATTACGCCAGACGACATGCCGATGCCTGAATCAAGAACATTGTCTTCGAGAACCTCCTTTGCAAATGAGTGAAACGTGCTGATTTCCATCTCGGTAACATCTGTGATTTTTTCAAGCCTTTGCCTCATCTCCTCTGCGGCTTTTTCAGAAAATGTGAGGCACAGAATTTCAGAAGGTTTCATCCCAGATCTGACAAGATGCATTACTCGCTCGATGATTACTCTGGTCTTTCCGCTTCCGGGGCCTGCAATCACAAGCAATGGGCTTTCCGAATGAGTAACAGCTTGTTGCTGTTCGGGGTTCAGTGTTACGCTCATTTCTCACGCTTGATGAGCTTGGCAAATAAAAATAGTTGTTGTTAAATCAAGTCTTATATCAGGAATTCTGCAGCGTTATTTCCTTCCGGTGTCATCTTTATCCATCTGTTTCTTCCAATTTTCTCAACTTCGATAAACCCCCACTGTTCTTCTAGGGGCTGTATGATGTTTTTATCAAGACTTGCAAATCTAGCTTGCTCAAAATTTTCCTCCCTCGCATTTACCAAAATCAGTTTGTTTTCTTCGGAAATCTCTGCCATTTCTTTCTTAGTTATTTTGCCATTGTGATTCTTTACTATCTTTAATGCTTCGACAAGTTCATGCTTTGGCTTGTGAATCTCATATTTTGGCAATTCGATTAGATCCTTTAGCCCAGTAGATTGCTGTTTCCCCTGGGTCGCAGGATAACTTTCAGGCTCTGCATAATATGGAGTGGTGTTGCTCTCCCGAAAAATCATGCATGCCATCATGCACGCAATGGCTTGAATCTTCGAACCCGAGGACACGTTTACGTAAATGTCATTGTTTGTTTCTTTTTCAAATATTTCTTTTACCGCTTTTAGAATTTGAAAGACATCGCCACGATCAGATTCTGAGAATTCAACTTTGATCTTTTGTTTTTTGAACTCGTTTACAATTTTTTCAATGTATGGCCTTGCTTTGTCCTGTCCTGGATTGCCGTCACGGATTAGCCAAATCTTGTCTGCTTTCATTCTCACGGCTGGAAGTACAATTCTGTCGATTTCAAAGCCGACAGGTGCTATGTGTATGCGTAATTCCGCCAGTTTACTCATAATAGTATGTACAGTATGCATACTATTGTGATGTTATATAATAATTTCTAAACCCTACCTGATTCATGAGTCAAATCAACACACAAAACACGCAACAAACCTCAACTTTTTTTCCAAGGATAATCCGAGAGTTTGATGACAAGGACGAGCCGATGGTCTATGGGGGAAAATAATTTGCGCCAAAATATCCAAAGCCAGTCCATAATCCAAATTCTGGAAGAATCCCTTCAGAAACACCAGCAAAAATATGATTATCATAAAAAAATCACGCAAGGATACTACGAAATAATCAAGCAGACGGAGCTAAAGCTGCAGGAAATCAAAAGCGTGGGATGAATATGCTAGATGAAACCAAGATACGAAAATTACTTGAGGACATCCGAATTGCCTATGAGGTTGGATACCAAAACGACGATCTTGACACCGAGGCAGAAAAATGGGGACAGATTCAGATTTTAGAGTGGATTTTGTCAAAATAAAGATTTGATATGCCGGATTCGAAGCTGGATCAAAGCTTATTTAATTCTCAATGCATTTCATATCGTGCCTGACACAAAAAAGAAGATAAACACGACAAAAGACGATTATGACAAGGCCTTGGCTTCTGACGATCCTACAAAAATTAGCACATCTGATCTGGAAAACCTAGCTAAAGAAGCCATGAAAAAATTCAAATCGCTATGAATCCTGAATGGATTGTTACCGGGGTCATACTTTTCGGGGGGATGACTGCTGCAGGAATTAGCTTGTATCTTAAGAGAAGAAAAGAGTCTCAAACTCCCGACTCGTTTTCCGGCATTAAATCGGATTTGCCAGAGTCTGAAAAAGACAATAGTTTTACCATGTGAAAAAACCAAACTAATTAGACGGGATCAAAACTCAGTTCATAATTGAATGATTTTATTGCACAATGCCGAGCATGCAAGACTAAAATTGTAATCCCAGATCAAGGGCCTTGCACGGATTTAGAGTATATGCAGTATATCGATGCGTACCGCATTCAATGCAAATGTGGTAAAAATGACTGGGAACTTTTACAAAATTAACTAAATTTCCTTAGTATTATCTTGAATCTGCCAAACATGCCGCTTGATCTATATGCTTCATCGAATCTATTGAGGCACAACTGGCTGCAGAAATTCTTTGCAACTAGAGCGTATTTTTTCGATATGGTATGAGATACGCACACATAATCATCGCACTGGGAGCATTTTTCTCTATGATTGGAGCATATCGTGGTCTTGCACTCTGTACACAATACTGTGCTGCAGTTTTGGCACAAGGTCGATCTGCATACGCCGCAAACGGTTTGCGGTTTGTGCTTGCCGCAAAAGTTTTTCCTGCAATCAATACATGTCTGCGCGCACATCTTGCACAAAACATCCGAGCACACAGAACAAGGACGGTTATGGTTATCACATGTAGTGGAATAGCACGCCAAACAAATGGATCTGGTGTCGTACTTGCACGATTCGATTTGGCATTTTCCCATCTCATCTAAGATAACATCGTCATCATCATACCCAAAATAGATTCTCTGATACGTCTTGCTCCCAAGGCTGAATTTGACATCCCAGACAGATACGTAAATTAGATATGATCCAATTATGCGAACGTCGTCTGGCCTTGGCCTTACAATTTTTTGCCTTTGTTTGTTTTTTGCATGATATATGCGGGTTTCATTTTGAGCAGCAATTTGTTCGCGTATTACCTGTATCATCTCTTTCTGATCCACAACCGACTCTGTTTTTTTGATTGCAAACCCTTTTTCCTGCACTGATACGTGCATTTCCGCATTTGTGTAGTATTTTGTCAAATGCTTGAAAACCAGATCATCATCGGAAAGAATCGTGCCTTGGACAGCGTCAACTATGACTAATCCGCCATCATCACTATGTCTGCCTGTGCCAATATGATGCGCCTGAGTGTGCAGTCTGTAATTTATCACCAGGTACGGCTCTAGCTTTAGCGTAGAGTTTGACGGCACAAGATCGTGGCCATTTATGATGTATCGCGGAGATTCATTCCAAAAGTTAACTGGAAGCAGTCTCTCGCATCCTACCGTGCGGCCTGTTGAATTTTTTTGTGCACGAGTCTCGTCTGCAATGGTCCTCTTTTTGCTTGCACTGAAACCAAGCTTTGTCTTAAAATAATCCTCAATGTCCGATGCCTGTTTGGAGTATGCGAGTTTTTTTAATCTTGCAATTTCGTCATGGTCAAGCAGGACAATGTTTATTCCTTTTGTGTTTCTGACATGCTCTGCTCTTATGGGCAGAGTGTTTGCAATATCTCCAGAAGAAGCAAAGATTCCGTATTTCAAGTTCTCAAATTCAAGCATTTCAACAAGATGGGAAAATTGCTCAGAGCCTGGCACTTGGCCGTGCCAGTCCTTGCATGACACCCCTATGATTTCGCCGCTAGCTGGTTCCTGTGCTAGAACGTCCAAATCTCCAATTTGTTTTCCTTTGTGCATTATCTTGTGCGGTTGTTCTTTTATCACAAAATCGGC
>CAZCWI010000012.1:10492-23079 GCA_964502325.1 uncultured Candidatus Nitrosotenuis sp.
ACTATTTGCTGGTTTACATCCTCGATTTCTGCAATTAGCTCGTCTCTTTGTCTTACCAGGGTCTCATAATGCGACTGGTAAAGCATGTTAAGCGATGCAGGTTCTACTGATTTTTTCATTTCGTATTGAAGTGTGGGTTTTCCTTATCTTAACCTTGGTAATGGAGCAAAATTGACGCATTAGTAGCAAATTATGCTGTTTTTAAAAACCCAAAAATACCAAATCAGAATCACATAATGTCGTGAAGGCGCTTTATTTTGACGGCAAAAAACTTGCGATGAATCCTGATTATCCAAAGCCAAAACCAGGCGAAACCCTAATCAAAGTCACCATGGCCGGGATTTGCGGAACCGACCTTGAGATCCTAAAGGGATACATGTCTTATTCAGGAGTTCTGGGGCACGAATTTGTAGGAATAGTCGAAGAATCGCACAACAAAGAACTAGTCGGCAAAAGAGTGGTAGGGGAAATCAACGCAGGATGCAAAAACTGCGAGTCCTGCTTTTCGGGAATGGAACGGCATTGCCAGAATAGGACAGTTCTTGGAATATACAAAAGGGACGGAGCGTTTGCCCAATACATTTCTCTTCCAGAAGAAAACGTTCACGTCATACCTGATTCCATATCTGACAGGCAGGCAGTGTTTGTAGAGCCGCTTGCGGCAGCGTTTGAGATATTAGAACAATTGCATTTAGAATCAAGCTGGAAAGTTGCCATTCTGGGAGATGGAAGACTTGCGCAGCTTGTTGCCCGAGTCCTGAATCTTTCATGTCGCGACATTACGTGCTTTGGGCACCATGAGAAAAAAACAAGACTCTTGCAAAAAATTGGAATCAAGACAAAGACTGCAATAGAAAATTCCGACGAGCACTTGTACGATGTCGTGGTGGAGGCAACTGGAAGCGAGTCTGGATTTTTGGATACGATAAAACTGGTAAGGCCAAGGGGAATAGTGATCCTAAAATCAACCATAGCGTCGCAAAACAAGATTGACCTGACACCTGCCATCATAAACGAGATAACGTTTGTCGGTTCCAGGTGCGGACCATTTAGGCCTGCCATAACTGCGCTGGCAACTGGCCTGATATCAGTCGATGATCTGGTTGATGCAGTATACCCAATTGACAGCTATGCCCAAGCCTTTGAGCACGCTGGAAAATCTGGCGCCCTTAAAATAATACTTGAAGCATAAAATCAGAAAAGGCCGTACTTGGTCGATTCCATTTCTTCCTTTATGGCAAATTTTGCTTTGAGGTTTTTCTGCTCCATTTTCTGTGACAGCCATGACAGGAATTTTTTCTCCAGCCCCTTTCCCTTTAGGCGGGAAAACTCTTCTCCCTTTTGGTCTGCAAGTTTCTGCACCAGGCTGGATTTTACAGATATTACGTAAAAATGCCATCCAAAGGCAAACTCTGAATCAGTCACAACAAAAGAGTCTTCTTCGTGGACCATTTCTTCTGCTAGGGTTAGAGTGGACGTAATTTCCTTGCTTGTCTTGTCATAATCCGTAGCCGAGACGTTGATGTGTATTCTTTCCATGGTATCTGTATGGTATTTCAAAAATAAAAAGCATCGCTACCGGATTAGGTGCTTTATCTCTATGCCAAAAAAATTCTTCATTATCTCCATGTAGTTCTTGATTGGCGCAGGTATCTCGTCCGTGCATGACAGGCCTAGGTTTTTTGCATTTATCCAAATTAGCAGCGTTTGTAGTATGGTGAGGAATCTGTCGTTTCCGGCATCGGGCGAGCCGACTGCCTTTGTGTATCTTTCAGCATGCTCCCACGCGGTGGAAAAGTCAATGCACTCTGTTTCAAATATTGCAATCAGTTGCTCCCTGAGATCTTTTGCCTCTTTAAACGGGGTCTGAAACATCAGATATGGGAAATCTATCTTGGTTGGCAATAGCCCTGGCAGCGGATCAAATATTGTAATTATTTTGCAGTTTTTTAGACTCATGAATTTTTCCAGCATCATCTCAACCATTCCTGTATCTGAAAACCAAAAAAGAATCACACTTGCATCTGAGAGATCTGACTCCAAAATGTCCTGGCATCTGAATTCAGAGTTTTCAAGTTTTGCGATTTCTTCTGTCTGCAGAATTTTGTCTACGTCAGAATCAATTCCGACTGCCTTTTTGACGTGAAACTCTTTTAGCGCAATAGCTATGCTGTTTCCGGTGCCGCACCCAAGGTGATAAAATGTATCGTCCTTTCCAAGCTCTGCTAGTTTGAAAATGTCCCTGACTGAGTCGTCTAATATCTGAATCTCTTCGCCTGTGATGATGGAATCTGGAAGTGTTGAAATGTACACCTAGATCTACACAATTTGGCTATTTGGTTCGGAAATTTATAAATGCGAGTGAGAAAACCTGAATCTTTCAGGATCTGAATGAGAGCAGCTGGCAGTTTACTCTCTTATTCCTTCTAGTGCAGATACTGCCTGCCATAGGGTGACTCGTACGTATGACGGCATGTTTGGGTCCTGTGACACATCGTCAAGCTGGCTAATCGCGTTTGCAGCTCGGACTGATATTGGATCCTGGCTTGCTCTGAGGCTTGAAATCAGGTCTGTGAGATTTTTTTTAATGTTCTTTGGGGTTGTCGGATTTGATACAACCTGCACTAGTGTCTGTATTGCCTGATCAAATGCTGTCTGATTCTGCGCCTTTTTGTCTGCCATAACCGATCAAGTATTGATATTGACTGGTTTAAAAAGTGTGCACTTAGACTTCCACAAAAACGCTGTCTGATTCTACAACTATTTGGTATGATTTTAGGTCTCTTATCTTGGCTGGAAATTTTTCAAGCTTGCCTGTCATGCAATTGAACTTGGCTCCATGCCAACCGCACGTTATGATATCTCCTTCAAGTGCTCCCTCCGCAAGGCTTGCTCCGGCATGTGTGCATGTGTCATCACACGCATAATAGTTGCCGTTAACATTTGCAACAAGAATGTCGCGTCCGTCCACTGTTACTTTTTGCATTGAGCCTGAAGGAATGTCTGATTTTTTCCCGACGATTATCTTTCCCATGTCTTGGAATGATTTTGATTCATTAATTAGTTTACTGCACGAATCGCACGGTGTTTTCTATTTTTCCTAGGTTCTGGATCTCCATCTCTATTTTGTCACCGTCCTGAAGGAATACTGCATCTGGCTTGTTTAGCATCACGCCAGCCGGCGTTCCAGTGGATATGATGTCGCCCTTTTCAAGTGTCATCACCCTGCTCAGCTTTGAAATTATGGCTGGAATCTTGATGAACATATTTGATGTGGACGAATTCTGTCTTGTCTGACCGTTTATCCTAGTTGTGAGTTTTAGATTTTGGGGGTCTGCTATCTCGTCAGCCGTCGTGATCCATGGGCCGCAGGGGGCAAACGTGTCAAATCCCTTTGCGCGGCCAAACTGCTTGTCCTGCGCCTGAACGTCGCGTGCGGAAACATCGTTTAGAATCATGTACCCAAATATCGCATCCATGGCATCCTTTTCGTCTATGTTTTTGCAGTTTTTCCCGATTACCAATGCCAGCTCTACCTCATAGTCAAGCTGTTTTACAAAATTTGGGCAAATTATCTCAGAGTTTGTCCCGTTTAGCGTGGTTCTCGGGATTAGCACAATTGCAGGATCCGCCGGTGGCGACAAATTTTGCTCCTTTGCGTGATCGATGTAGTTGAATGCAAGGCAAATTGTCTTTGGGGGATTTGGAATTGGCGCAAGAATTTTTGCGTCGGACAAATTTACCGTGTAATCAAGATCCGGCTTTTGAGATATTACTTCGTCGTACCATCCGTCAAACAAAAATTCTCTTATTCCAACTGGTATTGGAATTCCAGTCTTTGTGATTATCTCTTCTTTTGTTGCGATTTTATCATCCCTGACAAATCCGTACGTCTCCTTGTTGTTTATCAAAAATCTGCCTATCTTCATGGTTTATCACTTGTGCGTGTAGATTGCCTGCAAAACTGAATCCTTTCTGCAGTACCCAAATCTTACAAACTGAATTTCCTTTCCCTCTTTTAATTGTGAATAATATGATTCTACAAACACGTCTATTTCCTCTAGGCTTTTTTCGTTGAATTGTTCCCCTATGAACAGCTGGCTTGGGATTAGGATTTTTATTTTCTGCGAATCCTTTTGGACTACCCACTGAACCTTTGGAATGTTTTGTTTCAGTTCCTCCCCTGTGTACTTGCCTTCAAGCGGCTCTGTCCTTGTTATCTGGACGTTTCCCAATCCCATGAGTCTCAATTCGTCCCCAACTCTGAGATTTTTTATGTCTTCAGATTCTACGTACATGTTCTCATCGAGAATGATCTCTCTAGTGCCGATGTCCTTTGTGGGGTGGTTTGGCAAGGTAATGGCACTTGGCATGCCTGAAATTTTCATTTCTGCAGGATTTTTGACCATGTGCAGCCTGATGCTGTCGGCATCTACGATTTTTCGGTTAAGCGATTCGAGTGTGTCAAAGGGGGCAAGCGTATCTGCCTTTGTAAATCCCAACGACAGAACAAATTTCCTAATTGCCTCAGGCATGATGCCGCGACGCTTGAGTGCCTCCAGTGTTGGTAACCTTGGGTCATCATATCCTGATACCTTGCATTCTTCGATCAGTGGGCGCAGAATTCTTTTTGATACTGGCATTCCCTCAAATCCAAGTCTTGAAAATTCTATCACCTTTGGCTTTCGCATCTTTAGTGCGTCCAAAATAGCATAGTACAGTTCGTTTCTTAGCTCGTACTCTTTGGTCCTAAACGCATGAGTCACGCCGTCAATGCTGTCCTCTATTGCAACTGAAAAGTCATAGCTTGGCCAGACCCTGTACTTGTTTGCATGTATTGGATGATTTGCCTCTATTATCCTGCACATGACAGGATCGCGCATCACGGTGTTTTCGGATTTCATGTCTCCTCGGAATCTGACTATCACTTCGCCTTGCTTGTATTTTGTAAACATTTTTTCCCACCTTTCCAAGTTCTGCTGCAAATCGCCAAGGCTGCACTTGCAGGCTTTCATCTCCCTTCTGTTTGCGCTGACTGTCTCTTGCTTGCACGTGCATAGGTATGCAAATCCCCCTTTGATTAGCTCAAGACACTTTTTGTATAACAGTTCAATGTCATCTGACGTGTTTTTGACCATGTCGTATTTTACGCCAAGCCAGTCCAGTCCCACCTTTATTGCCGCCCAATATTCCAGTCTTTCCGCTTCTGGGTTTGTATCGTCAAATCGCAAAATGAGTTTTCCTCCGTACATTTTGGCGTACTCCTCGTCAATTATTGCAGCCTTTGCGTGCCCTATGTGCGGGTAGCCGTTTGGCTCTGGGGGAAATCTCGTTATGACCTTTCCATATTCTGCGCCCTCAAGTGGGGGCAATCCCTCACGCTCTTCTTTTTTTGGCTTTTCGGCCAGAAGGTCAGGAAATTCTTTTTCAATTTCGGATTTTTGCTGCTCAAAAGGTATCTGGTTTACGGAATTTACTATGTCTGAAATTATGGGGGCGATTTCCTTTATCTGGCTTCGTAATTCGGGGATCGTGCCCAGCGCCTTTGATAAAATGATCTTGTCCTGGGTTTTTCCTTCATGCTCGACTGCGTTTTGCAGCGCTAGTTTTCGTATCTTCGCTTTTGTGGAATCGTCCAATTCTAAAGACTCCTTTTTACGACAAAATCAAGCAGCGAGACAAGTTCCTTTTTTGCAGGGCCTGAATATTGCGCCAGAGACCTGATTGCCCTTTCTGCATACCTCATTGCCTCGTTTCTTACGTCTTTCTCAATTTCCAAAGACCGCATCGCATCTACCGCATAGCTTATCTGTTTTTTAGTGGCCTTTGAATTTCCAAAGACATTTAGGATTAGTTTTTTCGATTTTTTATCTGCCTTTTGTATCGCAAGCAGTATTGGGAGTGACTTTTTTCCCTCGCGCAAGTCGTTGCCGACAGGTTTTTTTGTGATTTTTGGATCACCTAGCACTCCGATGTAATCGTCAGTTATCTGAAATGCCACGCCGAGGTTTTTTCCAAACGTTGCCAAATTTGAAATGTCTTTTTTGCTTCCCTTTGCGCAAATTGCGCCCATTGCGCACGATACCTCAAATAGTGCCGATGTCTTTTTTTCGACCATTTTGATGTATTCTGATTTTGTTGGAATCTTTTTTCCCTCTGCCATTTTTATGTCAAGTACCTGGCCTTCGCACACGTCCACGCAAGCCTTTGCCAGCCTTGCCACCAGGAGGCTTGATGTGGTTTTGTCCCTTACGTTGTCCGTTGATATTATCTCAAATGCCTTTGAAAACAAAACATCTCCAGCCAAAATGGCAAGCGGCATGCCAAACTTTGTGTGAACCGTCGGAACGCCGTGGCGCATTTCGTCATTGTCCATTATGTCATCATGTACAAGGGTGAAATTGTGTATCATTTCTATTGCCGCACTTGCAGGCATGGTATCCCTGATAGACCCCCCGAGCATCTGGCAGCTTTTGATCACCAGGTACGGTCGCAGGCGTTTTCCACCATTTACTATGAGGTGCGCAGCTGCAGAGTACAGCTCGTCTGGCTTTCCGCCGATTTTTGCGCTCAGGTACTTGTTTACAACCTTTGCATTTTCTGGCAGGGTGGATGTCATTTGGCAAGCCTCCAGTTTTTTGTTGGAAAGTGGTAGTTTAGTGATTTTTCAAGTGTTGATTTGAATTTGGGGGCGATCCATTTGTCAAGAACCAATCTGTGCTTTTCCATCATTTCTTTTTCGGACTCTGGAAGCAAATACAATGCAACTACCATCCACGGACAATATATCTGTGGATTTTTTTCCATGTCCGAGTACAGCTCGTCGCCGCTTAACCACTTTACCTCGCTTATTTCGTCCTCAACTAGCTTGGTCTGAAATGATTCTGGCACGTGGCCGATGAGCGTTCCGCAAATTTCGTTTTCCGATCCCACGTCCTTGTACGGCACATGGTACTCAAATTTGAACAAATAATCAAGCTTGCACGAAGCGCCAATTTCCTCTGGCAATCTTCTTTCCGCCGACGAGACGTACGTCTCTGATTTTCTTGGATGACTTGCGACTGTCCCGTCCCAGTCCCCCGGCCAAAGCATTTTTGACTGGCTTCTGCGCGTTAGCAACAGCTTACCGTCCTTGTCAAATAACAACACCGTAAATGCCCGGTGCAGCTTGCCTTCTGGTAGATGGCACTTTACTTTTTCCTCAAACCCGATAGGGTTGTCGTTTTTGTCAACTAGGATCAAAAATTCTTCAGCCATCATGCACCTCTGAACATGGTTCCCTCAAACCTGCCTTTTACCGCACTGGTGATTCTCTCCGGCTTGTTTCCGTTTACAAAAAATACATCCAGTCCCATTTTTGAAATTCTCACTGCTTCCTCCACCTTTCTTTTCATGCCGCCTGTAACATCCATTGGTATGTCTTCTATTGAAACTTGATCTCCGCTCATCTCGCGGACTAGCCTTTTTGTCTTAAAATCAGAGTACAGCCCGTCTACGTTTAGCACAAACATGGACAGCCTTGGGCGCAGGACCTTTGCCAGGACGCTCATTATTTTATCGCCGGACAAAATGTATGACTTTTTTGCGCCATACCATAATGCGTCACCGTATGACACCGGAACGAGTCCTGACTGGGCAATTTTTGAAATCTCTTTGATTTTTTTTGTGATCGGTTTGTTTCCGTCCATAAAGTCAGTTGGAGGCAGGCAGTAGGGATTTAGCTTGTTTTTGATCAGCGAATCCAAAATAATCTTGTCAAGCTGTATCATCGAGTTTTTTACTACTGATATCCCGTGAAGGGAGTATTTGTCAGGCTTTGTGTGCATGTCGTATTTTACGGACCAGTAGTGGCCAAACGAGCCTCCTCCATGAACAAGTATTATGGGCTCGCGGATTTTTTTTAGTTGTTTTGATATTTTGTCTATTGTGGAAATTCTTGGGGACAGGGGCTTTTCCTTGTTTGTTATGATGGAACCCCCAAGCTTGATGAGTATCATATTTTTCATCGAAATTTAGTCAGTTAAAAAGTATCTGTGATGTGGATGATCAGCGGTTACAAAAAATTCGCGGTCTAACCTGTTTTTACTTTGATGATGCCCTTGTCGACCAAATACGTTATCGCGTTAATCACTTCGTCGTCTGAAACTTTTCCCTCGCCATACCAGATGAAAATGCTTCTTACCCAACTGGGAATTTTCTTCTGACTGTTTACCGGCGAGGTGTCGATTTTGCCCTCGATGGACTCTTCTTGGCTTTCAGCAATTTCAAGCTCTGCATAATATGCGCTGCGCTGGATCAGTTTTTGAATTCTGTCTGTTCCCTGATACTGCCAGAGGGCATCAGAATACAAGTTTGCGCAAATTCTTGCCTCGATGCTGTGTTTTTGTTGTTCAAGCCACTTTGCCTCTCCGTACAGGTGATATCGAGCATTTTCCTCCTCGCACCACTGTATCCCGTTCTCAGTAAACTGGTTTCCTGCAAAAAACGTTGTAGCGCCAAAAACTGCGGAAATAGACGGGGTTAGCATAATGCATAGGACTGCCGCAACATTCATGATTCTTCAAGCTCGGTTTGTTTTGTCACAATTATCTCTTACCCATAATTGTTAACTGGCATAATCAAAAGTTCCGCCTTTGATGTCCTAATGTTTGAGCAACGTTCAGCGACTCTAAACCGAGACTTGCTCTAGTCCATTTGCGTCTATTTTTGCAGAAAAGCATTCGTACTTTGCCAGTGCGCTTAGCGTCTTGTCGAGGTTTGTCTTGTCAGCTAGTGCGATTATGCATCCCCCGTCGCCGGCACCGGTCAGCTTTGCGCCGTATGATGTGCCCCTTGCTAGGCTGATCATTGAGCGTAGCGCGTCATTTGAGACTCCGATTTTTTCCAAAAATTCCTGATTCTGCGTCATTAGTTTTCCAAGCTTTGCCAAATCATTTTTTTGCAAGGCATCTAGTGCCTCCTCAATCAGATTTGCTTCCTGCATACACAACGATGAGAAAATTTCTTGCTTTTCGTCCCTGAACTGCCTTACCATGGATACCACCTTGCTTGTAGAGTGTGTGATTCCGGAATTTGCTACTGCAAGATCAAACTTTGGCAAGAATTCTAATTTCCTTATTTGCCCCTCCTTGCTGTATTCTAGAATCCCGCCATACACGCATGCTGTGCAGTCTGCACCGGACGTGTTCTCAAAAATAGTCCTCTCTGCATCGATTGCCATCTTTAGGATCTCTTCTTTTGTGCGATTCCCAAAAAGCCCGGAAATTGATCCTGCAGCTGCAACGCAGCACGCAGACGAAGACCCGAGCCCGACACCGGATGGAAACTCTGATTTGACCGTTATCCTGATGCCTGACTCTGAATCAAATTTCTCAAGCATTTTTTGTGCGATGTATATTATTGGGCGGAACACCGAGTCTGCGTTTTTGTACGAGTCTGACTTGGAAATTTTTAATTTGCCAAGGCTTGACTCTATTTCTATTTGTCCTGTCTTTGTCAGCTCCGACTCTACCGTGATTCGCTTATCTATTGCGCACAAAATCGCCTTTCCACCATACACGATAAAGTGCTCCCCGAACAGAATTATTTTTGCAGGAGCGGACGCCGTTGATTTCAAGTAAAAACTATTGATGCATACCCGACAACTGAGCCCGTGTCGCCTGTTATGTCGCCGCTGGTCGCATATTTTAACAACTGGCCTTTTGTTGCCCCCAATTTCTCACATGCAACCATGGTTGTGGCGATGGCTCCGTATCCGCACGCACTAACCCTCCTTTCGTGTAGTGTTTTGTAGAATTTTTCAACATCCAAATCAAGTATTGGCTCAATTAGCGCCTTGTCCTGGCTGTGAGCAAACTCGTTTGGCTCGTAATGGGTAAAATCAGAAGATCCGATTATTATTGTTTTTTTATCTTTTGCAAGTTTCGATATTGCGTTTCCTATTTGGATGGCAGAATCGCGTTCCTGATCAATTAGCGATATTGGCAGTATCTTGAATTTGTGCTTGCAAAATTCCTGCAGCATTGGCACTTGTACTTCGATGCTGTGCTCTTTTGTGTGCGAGAAAAAATCCACCTCGACTAGGCCTGTCATCTGGGTGATTTGGTCTGCTGCCTCTGAATCAACCTCTACCTCACCAAGTGGCGTCTCCCACGTGCAGTCCTTCATTGTTGCGATGTTGCATCCAACTCCCCAGTGGTTTGGCCCAATTATTACGGCAAGATCAAAGTCCTGTTTTGAAATTAAATTATACGAGTGGGTGGCAATCGGGCCAGAATACATGTAGCCTGCATGGGGGCATATGACCCCGTAAATTTTTTCAATATGTGTTTTTGAATTTGCAGCGCCAAATTCGTGCAAGAAAGAATCGCTAATTGATTTTTGCAGTTTGCTTTTTTCTTTTGGATAGAACATCCCGGCTACGGCCGGCGTTCTAATACGCATTACTCGATTTCCTCGTCCGCTATCTTTGTTTCAAAGTCATCTATTTCGTATTTCATCTGGTCTGACTCGCTGAGCTTGCCCTGTTGAATTAGGATCTCGCGAGCTAGCAGCCAAAATACTGTTGCAAGTGACTTTCTGCCCCTGTTGTTTGCTGGAATTACGATGTCAATCATTGACGTTACGTTGTCTGTGTTGGAAATTCCAATCACCGGAATTCCTGCGTTTGTTGCCTCTATGATTGCCTGCGAGTCCACTTGGGGGTCTGATATTATGACGAGTCTTGGTTCTGTGTAGAACGGTAAAGACGGATTTGTAAGTGAGCCTGGCATGAATCTGCTGAGCATTTTTCTTGCTCCGGTTATCTCGCAAAATCTCTCAATTGGTGTGGTTGCATATTCTCGTCCAGAGCATACCAAAACTTTGTCAAAATCCATTCTGTTGATGAATTTTGCAGCGGTCTTGATTCTGTCAAGTGTCTTGTCTAGGTCTATCATGTAGAGGCCTTCTGGGCTTGCCTTTGTGATAAATGGCTGCATGAAAGTTGTCTTGACAGTGGTTCCTACTCTAATACCTGTAGATAGGATCTTCTTTTTGATGTCTTGAGGTTCTGTTTGCTGGCTCATCTTGTGATTTTAAATCTCTGCCAAGCCACGTAATAAATCATGCTCTGATAATCTGACTAACTCGTTTAGTTTTGCCACTCGTTCGCCCCCAACCACGCCAACTTTGAGCATTTTTGAGCCAGTTGCGATTCCGATGTGAGAAATTTGGTGATCCGTGGATTCGCCAGATCGGTGAGACGTGATGAGTCTTATTTTGTTTTTTGTAGCTACGTCTGCAAACTCTAGCGCATCATAAAGGCTCCCTGCCTGGTTTACCTTCAGTATTGCGGCGTTGCAAGATTTTTTCTTTATTGCCTTTTGCAGAATTTTTGCATTTGTTACCGTGAGGTCGTCTCCGGTCACTAGCACCTTTGGGAACTTTGCCGTAATCTCCGACATGTCTTCAAATGCTTCCTCATGAACTGCGTCCTCCGCGTAGATGAGTTTGTATTTTTTGATAATGCCTGACGCAAAGTCGATTTGCTCTTCTGGCGTGTTTTCAAATCCTGCCCTCGAGTAGACGTATTTTTTCTTTTTTGCATCCCACTGGGTGGATGATGCAAAATCTACCCCCAGTGCCACCTCTTTTCCAAGCGTGTATCCTAGGTTCTCGCATGCCTTGACAGATACGTCTAGCGCCTTTTCGTTGTCCATTTGCGGAGCCCATCCTCCCTCGTCTCCCCTACCGTTTGTAAACATTGGATCCTTTTTTCGCAATACATTGCCAAGTTCCTTGTGGACTGCCAGATTCATCTCAATTGACTCTCTGACTGTCTTTGCGCCAACTGCGCAAACTAGGATTTCCTGAATGTCTGGTGTTCCAGGGCCTGCATGGGCACCCCCGCCCAAAATGTTTCCTATGGGGAACGGGAAGCGCCATTTTTTTGTCTGAGATATTACCTTAAACATCGGCTCGCCTTTTGCCTTTGCGGCAGAG
The DNA here is from genome assembly GCA_964502325.1 of uncultured Candidatus Nitrosotenuis sp. Classification (GTDB taxonomy): domain Archaea; phylum Thermoproteota; class Nitrososphaeria; order Nitrososphaerales; family Nitrosopumilaceae; genus Nitrosotenuis. The sequence goes on from CAZCWI010000012.1 coordinate 22,475, forward strand.
TCAACAGACGCTATGGTTATAGCATATGCCACTGCCCCGCCTATCTTGGAATAATTTGACGTGCCATCTATTTTGCGCAGTACCTGTTGGATTGACTTTAGGTCGTCTGACTCTAAGCCGATGAATTTTTTTATATTTGCGTTTAATGCTTGGAGGCTTTTTTCTGCCTTGTTATCTGTAAAACTTTGCGCCTCGTATTTTCCTACGCTTGCACCAGATGGGGCGCACGCACGCCCCAAGTGCTTGTTATCTGTTATGACGTCGACTTCTATGGTCTTACTTCCCCTGCTATTGTAAACTAGTCTACCTCTGATCGATGAGATCTTTGGCAATCTACTCTAACTCAGATTGTACTTCTAAGTAGCGTCTTTGTATTGCCTCGTAGAATGGGATTATCTGTTGTATTGTTTCAACAGATGTCATGAGCATTCTTCTGCAGCAGTATCTTTTAAAACCAAGAGAATCTAAAACTTTGGCCGGTTCCTCACCTGATTTGATTCTATTTTGATAATCTTCATGTTTGTCTGCAATTAGATTTCCGCAAGTAAAGCATCTAACTGGAATTAACACGAAATCAAAAAGTAATCAAGGATTATAAAAACCCT
>CAZCWI010000013.1:0-22941 GCA_964502325.1 uncultured Candidatus Nitrosotenuis sp.
ACTTGGAGAAAATGTACAAGCATTTTGTCGATAAAAAAAGCATCGCGTGTGTCGCAACAAGGCAGTACAGAAAGGAGGAAACTGGATTTGCCAAAGTGGATGACGGCGTTGTCACAGAGTTTATTGAAAAGCCGCTAGTCAAAATGCCAAATTTCGAGTGTACCGGGATCTATGTAATTCATGGAAAGATAATTGATTTGATAAAGGCCAAGTTTAAGACAAAAAAGAACGTCAATTTGTCATTTGATATTTTGCAAGGGTTGTCAAAAAACGGACTAGTCAGCGCGTTTGACATCAAAGACACGCAGTGGCTTGACGTTGAATCCCCGGCAATACTAGAGCGAAACGATGCGATGGTTAAGAAAATACTAAAACAGATGGGTCACAAGGCGTGACTTTTTTCGTATGAGGTAATCTCATTCTCATACTGCAGCGTAACTGCAATATCGTCCAGCCCTTCCAGTAGTGTTTTTTTTCTTCCAGCGTCTATTGCAAATTGAATTGTCTTTGAATCATATCTGACGGTCTGAGATTCCAGATCGACTTCGATTGCAGATTTTGTTTTCAGCAACGCGTCTACGATATTTCTTGGAAAAGAGATCGGCAGGATTCCGTTTTTAAAACAATTATTGTAGAAAATGTCGGCAAACGACGGCGCGATGATTACGTCTAGTCCATAGTCCTTTAGTGCCCATGCCGCGTGCTCACGCGACGAGCCAGATCCAAAGTTCTCGCCAGCTAAAAGTATGTGCGAATTAGAGTATTTTGTGTCATTTAGCACAAAGTCCGGCTTTTGCCGCCCGTCTTGATCAAACCTCCAGTCGTAGAACAGGAATTTGCCAAAGCCGGTCCTTTGGACTAGTTTGAGAAACTGTTTTGGGACGATTTGGTCAGTGTCGACATTTGCCATATCTAGCGGAATTGCAATGCTTGATACTTTGTGGAATTTCTCCAAAACTACAACCACTCCCGAACATCAACAAAATGCCCCGCAATTGCAGCGGCAGCTGCCATAACCGGACTCACAAGGTGCGTGCGCCCGCCAGACCCCTGTCGTCCTTCAAAGTTTCGGTTTGACGTACTTGCACATCTTTCGCCTCTTGATAAAATATCAGGATTCATTCCAAGGCACATGCTGCATCCAGACTCTCGCCACTCAAAGTTTGCATTTTGAAATACTTTGTCAAGGCCCATTTCTTCTGCTTGTTTTTTCACCTGCTGCGATCCCGGGACAACCATTACCCTAACATTTGGCGATGCCTTTTTTCCACGTATGACATCTGCGGCCTCTACCAAATCCTGCAGTCTTGCGTTTGTGCAGGATCCGATGAACACTCGGTCTATTTTGATGTCAGTGATCTGGGTTCCTGGCTTTAGGTCCATGTACTCTAGCGCTTTTTTTGCTGCGTCTTCTTCGCTTTTGTTTCCTTTTGCATATTCATCTGGGTATGGTACGGCATCGGTAACATCACTAGTCATTGCAGGGTTTGTGCCCCAGCTTACTTGTGGAACGATATCACTTGCATTAATGGCAAAGGTCTTGTCAAACTTGGCCCCATTATCAGTCACAAGTTCAGTCTTCCAAGAACTAACTAGTTCATCATAATTTTTAGGAACATATTTTCTTCCTCTCAAATAATCAAACGTCTTATCATCAGGTGCGATCAAGCCTGCCCTTGCGCCTGCCTCAATTGACATGTTGCATACTGTCATTCTTTCATCCATTGAAAGATCAGATATTGCCTCCCCGCGGTATTCAATTACAGTGCCAGTTCCGCCTGCCGTACCTATGCGCTTTATGATGGAAAGAATGATGTCTTTTGCAGTAATTGCGTGCCGGTGCTTTCTTTTGCCGTCCACCCTAATTTCAAACGTCTTTGGCTTGTCCATTACAATGCACTGCGTTGCCAAGACATGTTCCACATCGCTTGTCCCAATCCCTAGCGCAAATGAGCCAAAGGCGCCATGTGTCGATGTGTGGCTGTCTCCGCACACAATTGTAGTGCCAGGTAGGGTTATCCCAAGTTCTGGCCCTATCACGTGCACTATTCCCTGGTATGGGCTGTGCAAGTCAAATAACTCTATACCAAACTCTTTGCAGTTTGTCTCAAGCGTTTTGATTTGGATTGCAGAGATTTGATCAATGATTGGAAGGGAGCGGTTGTTTGTAGGAACGTTGTGATCCATAGTGGCAAATGTCAAGTCAGGTCTTCGCACCTTTCTTTTGTTTAATCTCAAGCCGTCAAAGGCCTGCGGAGACGTTACTTCGTGCACCAAGTGTCTGTCCACGTATAGAAGCGTCCTGCCGTCAATCTCAGTCACCTTGTGAGAATTCCAGACCTTTTCAAAGAGTGTTTGTGGCATTTTACACTAGATCGTTGTCAGATTCAATATAAAATTGTAAAACAGTGCAGATGCTCTCAATCAGGCTTGTATTTGAAGAGGCCGCCTGCCGCTATTATCTTTGATATGATGTCAGAAAACGGCTTCATTGGATAGGTCTCGTTTTTTGTAAGATTCTTGATTTCATTTTTGTCAGTGTTGATTTCAAGCTCGTCGTTTTCAGATATTTTCTTGTAGGCAGATTCGTCAATTTCTATTGGAAGTAGGAATGCTCCGTCAACTGCGTTTCTGTAAAAAATTCGTGCAAACGACAATGCCAAGACTGCCTTGATCCCACAATGACTCAGCGCTATTGGGGCGTGTTCGCGTGATGAGCCGCACCCAAAGTTTTTTCCGGCCACAATAAAGTCGCCTTTCTTTACCCGTGCGTGAAAATTTGGATCGATTCCCTCCATTGCGTGCTTTGCTATTTCATCATAATCGTGCAGTTTCAGATATGTGCCAGGTAAAATTACGTCGGTGTCGATGTTGTCGCGCTCGTATTTTATTACTTTGCCCAATTACAAATCCCTCGGATCAGTGATTTTGCCAGTAACTGCAGACGCTGCAGCAACAAGTGGAGACGACAGGTAGGTTTGCGATTCCACATGGCCCATACGCCCAGGAAAGTTCCTGTTGGTCGTGCTAATGCAGATTTCGTCTTTTGCCAAGACTCCCATATGTGCACCGCAGCATGCGCCGCACGTAGGCGGCCCTACGGTTACACCTGCATCAAGAAATATTTTGAGCAGGCCGTTTTCCATCGCCCTTTTGTAAATTGATATTGCTGCAGGCAAAATTTCGGTTCTAATTTTGACTTTTCTTCCCTTTAGAATTTTTGCAGCAGCTACTAGGTCCTCGTATTTTGCGCCAGTACAGGAGCCGATGTATGACTTGTCAAGCTCAATTCCCGAAACATCCCGCACAACGGCAATGTTTTCTGGGGAGAACGGTTTTGCAACTAGCGGTTCTAGTTCTGATGCCTCGTATTCGTAGACCTTTTTGTATTGCGCGTCTGGATCGCCGTACACCGGAGAATAATTGGTAGCTCCACGCTCTGCCAAATAATCAAATAGCTTTTGGTCTGGCTCTACGATTCCGTTTTTTGCTCCAGCCTCTGTAGTCATGTTGCACAATGTAAGTCGCGACTCTACTGACATTTCAGATACCCCGCTTCCGCCAAACTGCATCGCAGCATATGCCGCGCCGTCATTGCCAATGTCGCCGATTATTTTTAAAATGAAATCCTTTGCCATCACGTTTTCCGGCAGTTTGCCATTTAGCTTAAAGTACAGGGTTTCCGGCACCTTGAACCAGATTTTTCCATTTAGCAGGACATATGCCACATCGGTGTGTCCCAATCCGCAGGCAAATGCGCCAAGTGCCCCAGTTGTGTTTGTATGCGAGTCACCGCCTACGTATATCTCGCCTGGCAAGACCAGTGCCTCCTCATGCGATAAGGTATGGCATATTCCGTACTGGCCCATTCCATACTTGAAGTGTTTTTCAATCCCATACTGCTTTGTAAATTTTGATAGTTTCATGATGTTTTCTGCGGAGATTTTTTCAGCAGACGGGACAAAGTGATCCTCTGCAACCCACACCTTTGACGGATTCCAAAGCTTTTCTACGCTTACTGTTCCCTCTTTTTTCAGCTTGTCAAATACCTTGATAACTCCAGGTCCTGAAACATCGTGAATCATCACCTTGTCCACATTGGCAAAAACAATGTCGCCTGGCGCCACACTTGACTTGCCGCCAGCCTTTGCTAGGAGTTTTTCTGTGATGTTCACATGAAAAATACGCCTCATTTTGGATTAAAAGCTTTGGAGAAGAAGACTAAAAGATACGAAATTCGCATAATTGATTGTGTCATTAGAGGTCATCCCAGTCAGAATAGAAAAACGACAGGGCGGGTTTGATCTGTACCAAGACATAATGAATTCTCTGAACAGCGTAACAAGTTTGGAGGACGGCGATGTCTTGGTGATATCAAGCAAATATGCTGCAAACTCGCAGAACCGCATAGTGGATATTGAAAAAATCAAATCAACTGAGAGATCTCAATCCATATCTGAAAGATTTCAGCTTGATGTAAAGACGGCAGAGGTAGTTTTGCGCGAGTCAGACAAAATTTTTGGCGGAGTCGCAGGTTTTGTACTTACGTCTTCTGATAACATTCTTGCGCCAAACGCAGGAATCGACAAGTCAAATGTGAGAAAAGGCAGCATCATTTTGTATCCAGACTTGCCGTACCAGACAGCAGAACAGCTGCGCAGAAAGATCTTTTTGGATTTTGGGATTCATGTAGGGATAATAATAGTAGACAGCAGGCTGATGCCTGCAAGGATTGGAACTACGGGCGTTGCAATAGCGTGTGCAGGATTAGAGCCGGTGCACGACATGCGAGGACAGAAGGATCTTGACGGAAATCCCCTCAAAGTCACCCTAAAGGCAACTGCAGACAATCTTGCCACGATTGCAAATCACAAGATGGGCGAGGGTTCAGAGTCGACGCCAGTTGCGGTAATAAAAAAGTCGGGAGTAAAGATAACAGACAGAAAAATCAGGGCAGATGAAATGGCCATATCGTACGATCAGTGCGTATACGTCCGTGGCTTCCAGAGCAGAAATTAGAGCTCGTTGTTAAAACCAATTCATTCCTTTAAATAAAACAGATTTTGAGGACAGGTAGAGAAATGGCACAAGAATATCTCACACGATATCCAAAGACGATATCGTTCCATGACGGAGTCAAGCGAACCATATCCATCGATGCCAAGGGAGTAGAACAGCTTACAGTTATCGTTAAAAAAAATGTAGACGAGTTGCTAAAGTTATTCAAAAACGAGGGATTCACTCACGTAAAGTTTGAGCACAAGCAGGAATCTCAAATCGGTCACGGCCTCTCACTAAAACTGAAAAAGCCTTGGGAGATGCATGTCAGACTAGTTGACATGAAAAAGGGCCTAGTGGCAATACATGCAGAAGTAGAGGTATCGCGCGATTATTTGCAGCATTTGTTCTGCCAGAGAACCCCTGTGATTTATGAAATCGAGAGCATGCTGAAAAAGCACCAAATTGATTACAAAATATGGAACGAGAAGGTAAAGAACTATGTCCACACAGTATTTGACAATTACAAGATAAGATTGGCAACGCCGAGCATTCCGGTTTTTGCCTGGAAGCCGATGCTGTTTTTCATCGGTACGATTAGCATATTTTACCTGTGGAAGTATCTAAACACGATATAAAATTCTGGAATTATTCCTCGAAACTTTAATTATAATTTTTTAGGAAAAGAAGTCATGTCTGACGGCTTTCTCACCACGGATCTAAAGTATTATGGAATTTCACCGTGGGAAATCGAGGTAATTTATGGAATATTTAACGAGAGATTTCGCGTAGCACAATTTGAGACGCGGGAAATGGATCCAAATTTTGTGAGCCTCGTCTCAGTGTCGATTCCGCTTGAGTTTAATGAAGAGTTTTTCAAATGGTTTGAGTATCGCAGGTGGGACAAGGTCAAACAGATTTTCAAGGAAATGAAGAGGCGCAGAGGATCAAGTAACGCACTGAAAATCGAAATTAATTTTTTGGGTGCCCCAATGATAGGATTTTCGTTGGATGTTGAGGATCGCAGCTGGTTTGATAATGCACTGGAGAAAATGGACTTTGTGATTGAGCTTTTGCCATTCCACCTAGATTCATCCAACATGCCTCAGGAGATATCAAACGTGATTTACAACTTTGATGTCGAGACAAGAAAGTGGAAGCTAAACACTCTATTTGCAAACAAGAAAAAATTCGTCCTAAAAAACGACGTGTGGAAAATATCTACTTGATGTCTTTTTCTAGCGGCTCTAGCATTGAGTGGAGCTCTTTGTATTTAGAGTCTAGAAAATCAAGCGATTCTGCAAGTTTTTTTGATTTTCCGTACTTGAATCGGATTAGTTCCCGATGATGCCAGTAATTTTTACCGTCGCTTAACGAAAGCGATGTAAAATAGTCAGGACCCTTGACACTGTCTGGAATTTTTATGTTGTATGGAAATAGAAATTCTGCGATAAACCATTCGTCACCATCAGGATAGTCAGAACCTGTTTCAACATCAAAAAAGATGTGCAGCAGGTTTGATTGCATTAGTCCGTCGTCTGGCACCGTAGGATGCTTTATGTTGGATTTGCTAAAGTCAAGATTAAGCAGGCTTGGCTCAAAATATCCCTTAATTATGGATTTTCGAAATATCTTGTTTGCTTCAGTCAGATTCAATGATAGTACAACCTTCCGTGTAACTTGCTAATATTCATTATATTATGATTCATAATATTTCAAACAGACATCGAATCTAAAATTTTTGATATGTCAGTAGTTGGCTTGCCATTTGAGGAGACAACCTGCGCAGATGGGGGATTTTCCGCATAGTTTGGAATTTTGTCCATGATTCTCTTTTCATATTGGCTGATTATTTCGTTTTTATAAAATATGCCAGTCGGGATTTTAGTGTCCCATTCTAGTGATTTGATTAGCGCTTGTGTTAGTTTTTCGTTAAATTCTGTTTCAGAGTCATAATGAACGACTGGATCATAGCCGGTGTCCTCAAGCTTGTATATTCGTGAATGCTGTTTTTTTGACTCGTCCAGATTATCCATACCAGAATACCAGTCACGGGTATTGATGTCATTGTACGTCGGGCATGGCTGTAAAACGTCAAGAAACGCAAGGCCCTTGTGGTTCACCGCAGCAATTATGAGATCCTTTAGGTGCCTTACGTCGTAAGCGTAGCCGCGCGCAACAAAGGTAAACCCGCTTGTAATTGCAAGGCCGATTGGATTGACGTTGTAGTTTGTGTTCGGAGTCGGCAACGATTTTGTTTTTTCTCCCAATTTCAGTGTTGGGGATGCCTGTCCTTTGGTTAGGCCGTAAACTCCGTTGTTAAATATGATGTATGTGAGATCCAAGTTTCGCCTGCCCGCCGCGATAAAGTGCCCTACTCCTATTCCAAGCCCGTCTCCATCGCCACCGGCTGCAATGATTTTCATGTCAGGATTTGCAAGCTTGGCACCCTGTGCAAATGTCAAGACCCGCCCATGCAAGGTGTGAACGCCATACACGTTGATAAAGTGAGACGTCTTGCCAGAGCACCCGATTCCAGAAAATATTGCGGCCTGATGTCGCGGTATCTGCATTTCAGAGAGTGCCATTTGTATTGCATTAACAATTCCAAAATCCCCGCAGTTGTGCAAGATTGCATTTTCGCTCACATACGAGTTGACATCATCTACTTCTAGGTTGTATACGGGACCATCGTAGTCAAAACTTTCAATTTTTTTAATTGGAATCATGACATAGTCAGGTGTGAGTACAGATGACGGAGGTTTTCCGACATGGTTTTTTGGTTCCAACTTTTCATCCAGTATCTTACACAGCACTGCAAAGTCACGATCGTTTACAACCTGAATCGAGTAAGACTCTCTGTGAATACCTTTTGCCTTGGAAACAGAAATTACAGGTACGATTCCCTGTCGCAGTAACAGGGATTTTAGCTGCTCAGATAGGGTTTTTGAGACAGTCTTGAAGTTGCCACGTATTTGTTCAGCACTCACCCAGCCGTCGCCATGCCACAATCCTTTGATCAGTTCCTTTTGTTTTTTAGATGGGAGAAGCATTGCAAAATGCGGTATTTTTTTGTTGTATGATCTGTGCCCAAACCAATCCAAAAATATCCTTGCAAGCGGTGCAGAGTAAAATGAGACGGTTGTTGCGTTTCTTTTTGTGGTTTCTGTTCCAGTTAGACCAAACGTTTGCAGCATGGTATTTTCGACGTCATTTATGAATTCAACTTCTTTTGAGTTGAATGTAAAACATATCTCTCGGTCATGCACGTGTCCTTCTGCAATATAATATCCCATTAATCTCAGAGTATCTTCATTGATAGGAATCTTGTTTGGCAAAGATTTGCTCACGGTGTCTTTTTTCTTTAATTGATAATCTACTTCAATATACTCTCTATCTACTTGTTCTTTTTGAATTGGATACACAAGATAATCTTTAGTTTTGATTTCGTCTGCTCTTGTCCAAACGGCATCAAATTTTTCATTATGCCGTTTTTGATGTTCACGTCTTACTACCAAGACAGGATGTTCGTCCGTAAGATATGTTGCGCCAAAACATTTTGTTATAATCTTGAAAACTTTTCCCCTATGAATGTGCGCCATAACTTCACTTACCTTGTGATAAAGGCCATCCCTCCCAAGAACTCGTTCTCCAACTTTGACTTGTTGTATTTGTTTCACCGATGGGTTGCAGTGAAGTAAAGTGTCAGGCAGTACGCATCCAGGACACCAGTCGTTGTGGACCTCGGTTTTGTAATCACCGATCTTAAGCGCCATGAGTCAATACCTGCCTTTTTTCGGCCTTGTTTGCTATTATGTTTTTTAGTGAATCGTACAACTCTGTCGAAGTCATTGCCCTTCCAGTGTATTTTAGAATATAGTAATCAGGATCACGTTCCAAGTTTTGCTTTAAAAGTAATCCAAGCTGACCTGTCTGATTTGCCTCAATGTCAATTATCGTTTTGGTGTTTTTCAGTAACGACTTGACATAATCGGTTGGAAATGGGTGAAGCAGTTTCATTTGGATGAATCCGACGTTGATGTTTTCTTTTTTTAGCATGTCAATCGCGTCAAGGATCGGGCCCTTTGTAGAACCCCAGCTCACAACACAGTAATCAGATACCCCGTAAGATACTGCCTGTTCTTCTTGAGGCATTGTCTTTAACACGTATTCAAGTTTGGAGTATCGCTTGTCCATTTTTTTTATTCTGATTTCCGGATCTTCTGATATGTGGCCATACTCGTCGCTTTCATCGCCAGTATTCCAAAATATGCCGTTTTCAAGGCCAAGTCTTGATCTTGGGGAGATGCCGTCTGGGACAAACGCAAATCTTTTGTATTCGCCCTCGATTTTATCCAATAGTTTTCCTCGGTTAATTGTTATTTTATCAGAATCAAACCTTTTGCATGTAACTACAGAGCTTGCCAAAAACTTGTCCATCATGTGAATGACCGGAACCTGATAAATGTCAGCATAGTTAAAACATCTTCCAGTGTCATAGAAGCTTTCCTCAATGTCACCTGACGCATAAACCATTTTTGGGAATTCTCCGTGCCCTGCATAGATTGCAAACATGAGATCATCTTGTCCGTGTCGCGTCGGCAATCCGGTGGATGGACCACTTCTCTGATACAAAGTAATTACAACTGGAACCTCGTTGATTCCTGCCCATCCAAGCATTTCTGCCATCAGTGAAAATCCCGGGCCAGATGTGCAGGTCGCCGAGCGGGTACCTGTCAGTGCACCCCCGATTGTCATGCCCATTGCAGACATCTCATCTTCTGTTTGCACAACAACAGTTGAGCCGGGTCTGTTTTCTTTGACATCTAGAATTTCATTTGACTCAAGATACACACTTTCATCAGATGCAGGAGTGATAGGATAGTACGGCTGGAACCTGCATCCGCAAACCATTTTGCCAAGCGCAGTTCCCTGGTACCCCTGAACTAGAATGGTACCAGATTTTTTCTCAATGGGCTTTAGTCGATACGTAAAGTCTGGAAATTTTGCAGCTGCAAAATTATACGCAAAAGTGGCCGTTTTTTTGTTAAGGTCTGCAATTTCGTGCTTTTTTGCAAAAATTGCGTCAATTGAGCTAAGTAACGTCTCAGGCGGCATTCCAAGAACGCCAAGCGAGAATGAGACACCAAGCACGTTGAACATTCTCACCATTCCCTTGAGCCTTGGATTGTTTACCTCATCTGCCATGGCAGACAAGACATTTCTAAAGGATACAGGATACAGGTTAACGCCACGCTCTTGTGAAATATCTAAAATCCCTTGAATTGTATGGGGTTTGTTTTTAGAGTCAAGATACTTTAGCAGTCTTTGCTTGTAGTTGAGATCCAGTGTATGGACTTCGTCAACTTTGGTGGCGACTAGATCAGAGTCATAGATGATTGCGCCGTTTTTTATTACCTCGTCTGCGTGTCGAAAAAGCGTTTCTGCGTCAAACGCTGCCATCATTGTTACATCGTTGATGTTTGAGTGAACGGCATTGTTTGATACTCGGACGACAAAGTAGCTGTGCTCTCCCTTTATGTTAGAATAAAACTCTCTTTTCCCAAAGATTTCATATCCCATCGCGGCACATGCTCGAGAAAATATGTTAGCTCCAGACTCTACTCCGCTTCCCTGTGGACCTCCAATTAGCCAGCTGATGTCTGTTTGTTCCAACATGTGATCTAAGTTTTGTATATTATTAAGAATATGGAAAACTATCCGCCAGTAGCTGCCTCAAAGAGTGCGCATTCGCATTTGTCGCGTTCTCCACAATACGGACAAACGCAGACGCATTTTTCTATCGCGTTGCCGCATTCGATGCAAAGCGCAAACTCTTCTTCGTCCAATTTTCAGTCACCATGATTTGGATAACAAATGTTATAAGGATTAATGAGATTTCCGCAGACAATTGACAAAACCTAGAATGAAAATTCTTCTCACCAGAAAGCTGCACAAATTTGCGATGACAGAGATAAAGAAACGGTACGACGTTTACGTACACGATGGGAAAATACCGATGCCAAGAGGCAAATTGCTATCAAAAATAAGTCAAGTCGATGGCCTTGTTTGCTTTCCATATGATGTAATAGATGAGGGAATAATCAAAAATGCCAAGAAGCTCAAAGTAATCAGCACATACAGCGTCGGATACGACCACATCGATTTGCAGAGCGCAAAATTACACAAAGTCAAAATTGGCTATACGCCTGATGTTCTAACAAACGCAACTGCAGATCTGGCAGTAGCTCTCTTGCTTGATTCTATGAGAAGAATAACTGAGGGTGATAGAATGATCAGAGAAGGAAATTGGAGGGTCATATTTGGCCCGCACGATTACGTTGGAGCAGACATGGAGGGAAAAACAATCGGAATATTTGGGATGGGAAGAATAGGGCAGGCAGTAGCAAAAAGAATCAGTCCGTTTGGGACGAAAATCACATACCACAGCAGACACAGGTTGCCAAAAAGCCAAGAAAAAAAACTAGGCGCAAAATATGTTTCACTTGACAAATTATTTGAGAAAAGTGACGCCGTGACAGTTCACGTCCCATACACAAAAGAAACGCACCGAATTGTAGACATGCGCCTCTTGAAAAAAATGAAAAAGACTTCGCATCTGATCAACACGTCGCGTGGAAAAATAATAAACGAAAAAGATCTGGCAAAAGCGCTGAGATCAAACATGATTGCGGGAGCCGCACTTGACGTATTTGAAAAAGAACCAGTAGGAAAGAATCATGAATTTGTAAAAATGAAAAACATAGTACTTGCCCCCCACATAGGAAGTTCTACTGCCGAAACAAGAAAAAAGATGGCAGAGATCACAGTTAAGAATTTGATTTATGGTCTTGAGGGAAAGAAGATGATTTACTCAGTCAATCTGGACTAGGTCGTCTGGATGCGCCTTTATGCAGTCAGTTCCAACTGGTTTTAACGCAGTAAAGTTGATTGCCCCCTTTGGCATCTTGTCATCTTTTTGCAATGCCTCCAGTTTTGCGCTAAAAACTTTTTTGTGCCTATCACATGTCACTCCCACCATGTATTCGTCCTTCTCAGATACAATTGAGATTATGAATTCTGGCGGATTGACACAGCCCCTGCCTTTTTCCTTAATTGAGCAACGGTCCGGAAGCAACAAGATGTATTTGCAAAATAACTATGTAAGTGTTCACGAATTCATCAGAGGTTGATTTGCTCTATTACATTCTCAAAGTTCCAAAAAGACGCCCTTGTTTTCTGGAGGTTCAGAAATCCTTTTTCCTGCAGTTTTTTGACAATTAGTGCAGAGTACGCCGGGGCGCCAGTTGCCCCAGGAGAGTTGTAATTTAGAATGTGAAATGAATTTCCCCCCTCAACTTCCAAGATTTCAGATACGAATTCTCCCTTTTTTGATATTATCGGGGTTCTTATCCCAGATGTTCCGCGCCTTACAAAAAAGTTCGGATTTATTTTCGGTATGAATTGTTTTACTCTATCTATCATGGTGCTTTTTGAAAGCGAGCTTTTCCATTCCTTTGAAATCAAAGACAGAAACTCGGGGTTTACCAATAGTTTTTTTGAGCTGCCACTGAGTATTTGGCCAAGCTTTGATACCACGTCGGAAACATTTCCAACATAACCAGAATATGTTTCAGGTGTTGCGACAGGAACCGCGTTTGGCCCAATTTCTGTCGTGCCGTCTGCCCTCTTTATCCAGTGGGGATCTAAAAACGGAAAATTCGCAAATTTGGCTACAGAGTAGACGTTGGTGTTTACCAAGTTTTCATGTTTTTTCTCCGCAACCCAGTACTCCCCTCTAAAGTGAAGCGAGGAGTAGTCATTTGCAAGGCCGAACATTTTTGCTATTTCAAGCGAATGTCCGCCAGCGCAATTTATTACAAATTTGCACTCGATGCTTTGGTTATTTGAAAAATGCAATTCTGTAGAATCGTTTGTGTTTTTGATTCCAGTCATTTTATGATCAAACAGAAATGCCACATGGCTCTTTGAGTGATTGTAAAGTTCCCCAGTCATCATCCCGTAGTCAGTCGAGACGTCCTGGTTACAGTAAATCCCAGAGGCACATCGAACGTTTGGCTCCTTTTTTGAGACTTGGCCTGAATCCATTAGTTCCAGGGCTCCTTCTGGAATTCCATTTTGCACCCCCCACCTGAGATATTTTTCCAGCGTTTTGTGCTGCGATTCATCTAGTGCGACCTCAAGCGTGCCACATTCGTTCCATGGAATGTTTCTTGGAATTGAAAATTCCTTCCAAAGGCCGCGAGATATCAGAGCAGCCCTAGCAATCGTCTTCTTTTTTTGCGGATCAAGGTAGAACGGCGAGTGAATCACGCCGGTATTTCTGCCACTTGCATGCTGTGCGACGCTGCCTTCTTTTTCAATTACACATGTCTTGAGATTTGAAACCGTAGATAGCCAGTAAGAAATAGCGGTGCCCAAAATGCCGCCTCCAATTATGCCCACATCGTACTTGGTCAACACCAGAACACCAAAACGCAATGATTAATGGATTATGAAAAAAGCGCCGAGAGGGAGATTTGAACTCCCGTACCCTTACGAGTACGCGCTGTATGGTTTTTTCAATTTCCAGGCGCGCGCCCTACCAGGCTAGGCGACCTCGGCAACGTCTTTACGACAAAAAACTATCTTAAGACTGATTATTAATACGTGATTTTTGCGGCTTGGTTTAGTGGACGACTAAATCGTTTATCCTTTGATGAATTTTTCTAGTTCGTTTTTTGCTTCAGGATCGCTCATCTGTTTTGGAGGATGCTTCATCAGATATGCGCATGCTGGAATTATCGGTCCGCCCATTTTTCTATCCAAGGCCAATTTTGCCAAACGCACTGCGTCGATTACTATTCCAGCAGAGTTTGCCTTGTCGTCAACTTCCAGTCTCACTTCCATGTTGTATGGAATATTTGCCCACTGTCTTCCCTCAATTCTCATGAACATTAGTTTTGTATTCCCTAAGAACGGAATAAAGTCAGACGGCCCCACATAGATTTGATCATCGGCAAGTCTTTGTTTTAGCTGGCTTTGAACACTTTCAGTCTTTGAGATTCTTTTGCTTACCAGTCTTTCTTGTTCTTTCATGTTCAAAAAGTCCGTGTTGCCGCCAACGTTGATTTGATAAGTTTTTTCAATTTTAGTTCCGCGGTCATCACATAGTTTGGCAAGCGTCCTGTGAACAATGGTTGCCCCGACTTGTCCTTTTATGTCATCGCCAATTACAGGAATTTTCTTCTCTGCGAATTTTCGTCCCCATTTTCCTTCTGATGCGATAAACGAAGGAATGCAGTTCACAAATGCGGTGTTGGTGTCAAGACATGTTTGAGCCCAATATTGCGTTACTTTGTCAGAACCAACAGGCAAGTAAGAAACGATTATTTCAACTCCGGTTTCATCCAGCTTTCTTTTAATTTCCTTTGTGATTTGTTCTTGGGTTTTTTTGCTTTTTAGTGGCTTTACCTTGTTTTCAACCCAGATTCCAACGCCGTCAAGAAGCGGGCTCTCGTAGACGCGCCCCTTTGATTTTGGCATCTTTTGTTTTGAAACCCAGTTGACCATGTTTGGCGATTCGTAGATTGCCTCGTTGATTGTCTTGCCAATCTTGTTTATGCCAACATCAAAGCCGGCTACAAACTCTAGATCATAAATGGAGTAATCGCCAATTTTCTCATGCATTAATCCAATTACCTGCTGTTTTGGATTTTTCCTATAATACTCGATTCCTTGAATTAGTCCAGAAAAACAGTTGCCGATTCCAACTAGTCCTACTTTGATTTTTTTCCCCAAGCCTATTTTGGGTGTCGGAAGACTTGTTTTAAATTTTCCTGCCTAACCGAACTTGGAAAATTGGTTACTTGAGCACGTTAATTGTGATAGAATCTGTAATTTTTTGCTCATTTTCTGTAAATGTGCTTGATTCTACGACATATCTGCCACCTATTACCGCAGTACCATCGTTTTTTGTCTGGTTCCAGACAAATACGGACTCTTGTTTGGGATCTAGTGTTGAGTTTTGGACGTTTAATGAAAAAATCACAGTTCCATCAAGGGCCCTAATTTGCAATTTTGTGTTATTGTCAGAAAACATCAAGGGCTGCGTCCCTGAGTTGATGATTTTAATTTGTACGCGTTCGCCCCCAAGATAGTTCTGCTTGTCAGTGATAACGGATAATGACGGACCTTCAACAAACTCCAAGCCCTGTTTTTTGGAATTTATTTGCTCCAGGTAGATGCCAAGTATTACTGCAGATACTACTCCAGTACATACTGCAATTACCAGCCCTTTTGGAAACATGTTACTTTGGGCGAGTTGCCTTTGTGCGCCAGTTTTTTGGATAGGTGTTTGGCGCCATGATTATTCTGTTAGTGGTAAACGCATATCCCTTTGTTGCATCTTTGATTTCAGTTTCAGATAAGAGAGATTCTGCAAGGGCCACCACCTCACCCTTTTGTGTGTACACGGCTACAAGATCACCCTTTGATAGGTTTGGAGATATCTGAAGGATTCCAGGTATTGCAAGCTGTGCTCCATGGCACAGTGCATCAACTGCTGAATCCCGTATTACGACTGATTTTAGTTCAGTCAATGCAAGTTCTATTGGGAGAATCATTTTGTATAGTTTGGAGTCATCGTTTTTCTCTTCCCATTGAGCGTATGCATCTGCAAGCTCATGCAGTGTAACTAGCCTGTTAGATTCAGTGAATTGGTGCACGCGGGAACGTCTAAGCTCAACCATGGTTGCGCCAGGTCCCAGTATTTCACCTATATCGTAGAATAGTTTACGAATGTACGTTCCAGCTTCGCACAGTATTCGCATCAACAAGAGTCGTTCTTTTTGTTCCACCAGTTCAAGTTCATAAATGGTTCTTGTTCGAGTTTTGCGCAAAACGGCAGAACGTTGAGGCGGCTTTTGAAAAATTTCTCCGTGGAATTGATTTAGTACAGCGTCAAGTTTTTCTTTGCTTGGAAGCGAGTGCAGCCTTCCCAGCCCATAATACTCCTTTGGTCCAAGCAGCAAGACTCCAAGTGCCTTTGTCGCCTCTCCAAGACCCAGCGGCAGAATGCCTGAAACCTGCGGATCGAGTGTTCCACTGTGGCCAATCTTTGGAAGTTTGAGGATTCGTTTTGCCCATGCCACGGTCTCATGACTTGTAGGTCCCGGTGGCTTGTCAAGCAAAATAAGGCCGTAATTTAGAAGATCCTTTATCGTTCTTTTGTTAAAGTATACGCCGTATTGGTCATTTGTGATATCGTCGTCAAGCACGACCAGATTTTGCAGTTGAGGTAGTTTCAAAATATTTTATGCACCTTTTCTATCGCAGTTGCAAGAACTTTGCTTGCGTCAAGTCCATCCGTGTCTATTATGATGTCAAACACTGATAAATCATCCCCAAAGTCAAAGCCGTATAATTTTTTGTATAAATTCTTGTTTTCTTCGTATCTTTTTTTGACAATGTTTAGCGCCTCTAAAAGAGGCATATTGTCTCTGATTTGCATGCGCTTTGCGCTGTTTTCATGAGAGCCGGCAAGCCAGATTTTTACTCCGTCCTTGACAAGCCATGGAAGCGTGTAGCTTGTTATGACCACGTTTCCTTTGAGAAAAAGTTCCTTTAATTTTTCATCTACCTTTTTGTCAAATTCGTAATTGTTCTTTCTTTGGTTTAGGAATTTCATTCCGTCTCTTGTGTCCCACCAGTCATCACCTTGCGTTTGGAATCCTTGCTCTTGTGCAAAGTCTTTTAGAACATCGCCACCACTTAGGCTTTGCAAGCCAAACTCTTTTGCAAGTCCTTTTGAAATTGTCGTTTTGCCAATAGCTGGAGGTCCAGAAATGACGATTGATTTTATCAAGTTACGATAAATCCATTGAAGTTTTGGTTAGTTTCATTATTATGCCACTAAATGTAATTGACGCCAAAAAGTACCAAGCCCAGAAATAAACATCGTTTACATTGTTGCATATCCTTCCATCGATTTTATCAGCAGTACAGGTAAGCTCAAAAAAGTGATAAGGAATCACGTTTAGCGAAATTGGCGACACTGCCACCGTGTATGAAAACAGAGGAGGAAGTACGAAATAGAAGACCAGAATCAGCGGGACAAACGTAATCATCATTGGCCTCATGTTCATTTGCATCATTTCTTGGTTGAGCTTGCTCATGTAGGAGGATTTTTTGTTTAGTTCTGCCTGCTTTTCAGTATCCTTTGATCTAAATGCGGCCATGCGTTCTTTTTGCCAGGCCTTTGTTTCCCTCATAATGCGCTGCAGTTTTTGCTGATCAACGAGTTTTCTGCGCACCACGGCGTTAAACAAATTTAGGAGTATTGCTATTCCGGTGATTCCAAACATTGCTGGAATCATTCCCTTGACAAGTGGGTCTGCGCTGCCAAGCGGTCCGCTCTGTATTCCAAGCAGGTCTCCTTGGAGAAGTATTGACTGCAAAAAGTGTAAAATTATGATTGGTTCCATGTTCAAAATCCTATCGCGTTTATTACCTCTTCAGCTGCTTCGTCGATGTTTCCTTCCGTGTTCAGGATTGATTTCATTGGGGAGCCAGTCAACACTGCGCAGCTTGAAAGCATTGCATCTTGAACTGCCAGCTCCTTTTTTATGCTATCTATTGAAACAATGTCCCTGTTTCTTGTTGTGTCCTTCATTCTTCGATTGTAGATTTCCTCAGGTCTTGCAGAGACTGAGATAAAGTTTGCAGGTTCTAGCTCCTCAAGTACATGATACGGCAGGCCGGGGTAGAATCCCTCCTTAGTTGAGATGAATGCGTGAGTGTCAATGATTACGACATTGTCGTTAAATTCCGCAATTTTTCTGGCTGCCCTTGTTTGGAGTTCTCTTTGTTGAGATACTGGGAGTTTTCTTAGCTCGTCTCTATCGTTAATGCCCATTTTTTTTGCTTCTTCAAACATCACGGTTCCAAAGCTGTGAACGCTGACGCTTTTCTTGCGGCCGTTTAAGAGTTCGACAATTTTTGCTACAAGTGTTGTTTTGCCAACGCCTGCAATTCCAACCATTATGACTTTTTTACTTTCGCCCAAGTAACGCACCCAGACGCGGCATGACGACTTCAACTTGTTCTCGAATCAATTGTTGGTAATAGTTAATCAAGATATCAACCATCAGCAGTATGCCAACTCCACCACCAATTACTCCAAGAACATCAGACACGCCAGCTAGCGCACCAAGTATTGCCGAACCAATTATGGTTACAGACGGGATGTACTTGTTAAGAAGCGCTTCCACTGGTTGATTTGATCTTCTAAATCCTGGTACTTGGACATCTGCATCAAGCAGGTTTTTTGCTGCGCTCTTTGGGGATAATCCACCAAGCTCTACCCATAGTCTTCCAAATACAATTACAATTGCAATCATGAACAAGACATAGAATAGAGCCCGCACAGGATCAAGTGCTGCAATTGTGAATCCTCTTGGAGGCGTGATATAGTAGATGATTCCGCCTATAGGTGTTGATGGGCTTGTAGGATCAAATTGCCCGATTATGTTGAAAAGCGCGTTGTTATTTTTCGGATTAAAGTTTGCCCACAGCATCTGACCCATGAATACTGCGTTTGCAGTCAGTGCAGATGCAAGAATGACTGGAATGTTTGAAACATACATGAGTTTGATTGGATATGTCGCAGAGAATCCCCTGTATTTTGTAGAGACGATTGGGATTTCCACTTTCATTCCCTGAGTGTAGACTAGTATCAGCAGTATGCCGGCAGTCATCGACATGCTAAGCAAGCTTGGCAGGTTATTGCTCCTAAACATAATGTCCGACAGAGTCGTATTAGCAAAAGTTTGCCCAATGTACGGTATGAGTCCAACCATGCTTCCATCCCCTGCAGGGATTGGACTAAAGAGACTCCACACTATTTGCTGCGCGACACCTGCCATGATGAAGACACTGATTCCACTACCAAGACCCCATCCCTTTTGGACAAGCTCGTCAAGGAACATTATCAGTATTGATGCGGCAATCAGTTGCCCCGTTATCACATAAAGTACGTCCGGTGTAACTCCTGGGCCATAAACTGCCATGGCATATACCACAGATTCAACTATGATTACAATGTAAGTGACTATCTTTGTTGCTGTCTGAAAGGCTCCTCTTTCCTCTGGATTCTTAAAGTCAAATTTCAGAATTTCTGATCCCTTTAGCAACTGCATCAAGAGTCCGGCAGTGACTATCGGCCCTATTCCAAGCTCAATTAACGTTCCTTGCTGAGATGCAAAAATTACTCTGGCAAAGGCCAGAAAGTCAAATTGCGGAGTAGTTGCTCCAAAAAGCGGAGTTTGTCCCATTACTTGGTAAATCAGCAAAGCGATTCCAGTCCAAATCAGTCTTGTTTGTAGTGAGAGTTTCTTTTTTGGTTTGGGTACTTGTACCAGGTATGGTTCGGATTTTAGCACTATTTTCTTAACTAGCGCAGTGATTGTTCCTTCACTCAACGACTAACACCTCTCCCCCGACCTTTTTGATCTTGTCTTCCGCAGAGGCGGTGTATTGTTCGACCTTGACTAAGTAGGCATTCTTTACCTGTCCTCCACCAAGAAGTTTGTCATATCCCAGACTGGTAAGGTCGATTAGCTTTCTGTTTCCTTCCAGCTTTCCATGTTTTGCAAATATATCGTCTAGGTCTCTTACACTAGCCCATTTTTTTATTATATTTGGGTGAGGTGGATGAGTTGAATCATGACCAAAGTGATCAGGATCAAATTTCAGTAAAGTGCTGTATAGGTGCTTGTGCAGTCCTGATTTGCCAAGTCCGCCTTTGTGACCACTTGCTCTGTGCTGTCCTATTTGTCCCCAGCCATGAGTTCGGGAGCCTCGGAACTTTCTTGTCTTTCGTAGTCTTGTTGCCATTCTAAATCATTCTCTTGACAAGATCGATGAGTTCTTTGTTTTTTCCAAGTATGCCGCCCTCGCCGTACGTTTTTCGTGTGCTTCGTTTAAAGCCGCTTCTCGGTGGGGCAAGTGCAAACCATGGTTTGAGTGGTTTTACTTTGTTTAATGAAATTTTACCTTCGTTTAGTGAAACTGCAAGATCATCTATTGTTTTAAATCCAGATTTTTCCAAGTCTGCGTTTGTGATTTTTTTGTATCCTTCTTTTCTGCCCTTTTTGTTCAAGAGTTCTTTTGTGATGTCAAGATTTACCTCTTGGTATGACACATAGTGCTTGACAGTATCTAGCATTCCAAGGGTATTGTCTTTGGCTGGAATTATTGTGGCTCTAAATTTCTTGTCCAGTTTTAAGAGTCGCAGTGTTGTTTTTGCCCAGTGTGGGACGTTAATTTGTCCGCTCATTCTGACTACAAGATATGCTTTTGCCATTTTTATCAACCCTGACTAAATGTCTGTCGGAGACATTCCAGTATCGCTTTTGATGTAGAGCCCATAGTAGCAGTTGAACCCTTTGCAGTAGTCCATGCATCTTTTAGGCCCGCAAGTTTGAGAAGATTTTTAATTTTACCGCCAGCAACCAAGCCTAGTCCTCTAGGCGCAGGTACGATTTCGACAACAACGCTGCCACCCTTTCCACGTACTTTGAACGGAACAGAGTGAGGCTTGTCGCATCTGCATTCCCAGCTTCCACAGCCGAGCTTTACAGGACTGACATTAAGGTAAGCGTTAGTTGTTGCTTTTTCAATTGCAATTCTCATTTGTTTTGATTTTCCTTGACCGATTCCGAGATAGCCGTTTTCGTTTCCGGCTGCAACAAGTGCCTTGAATTTTGTTGCCTGTCCGTTTGGTGTCATTTTTTGCACCATGCCGACATCGATTACTTCAGTTTTCAGGTCAGGTAGTAATTTTTTGATTATTCCCGCTTCTTGTATTCTAAGTCCGTTAGCATAAATTTCATCCATTGTTGTGATAAGGCCGGTAGCAACTTTTTTGCCAAGTTCTGTACGAGGCACCCAAATCTCTTCCTCTTTTTTGAATCCACCACGTCTGTCGCCTCTTGGTCTGTCTCCTCTTTGTCCGTATCCGCGTGAGTCTGGTCTTGGTGCACTAGACGGTGCATCGGATTTTGGAGTTTGTGTTTCACTCATGTCTACTTGACCTCACTGTCAATTGCGGTTTTGATTTTTGCGACATCGTTTTTTACTTTAAGGTGTTCTCCATTTATTCTGTCAGCACTTGGAAGTGATTCTTCGCCTGCAGGAATTGTCAATCCGGCATCAATTACTCCTTTTAGTGCAGCAGACATTCTTTGGGTATACTTTCTTGTTCCACTGTACAGGATTGCATCTTTGGCTCCCTTTGAAAGCGCTTTTTTGCCTGCAAGATAACCTGTAAGATATGCTGCCGGGACATTTTTTCTTGATCCCTTCCAGCCTTTTTGTATTAAGAATCTAGAGTGAGCAGATGCAATTACCAAGTCTCCTTTCATTTCGGGTTTATGAATTTGAACTAGAGTATTCTCATTAGAAATCTGAATTGTGACAAAATCACGCCTGCCCATAAGCATTAGCTTACGCTTCTTATAGTTAGTCTTCTCATCACGTAATCGTCGTAGTATGGTGGAATAAGCCATTGCGATATTGAGGAATTTTTTGAACTACTCTTATAAACGTTAGATAGAAAGAGATGCAAGTAATGCTTTTTGGGAATGAAGCCTATTTTCTGCCTCATCCCAGACAACGGATTGTGATCCATCAATTACAGAGGCAGTTACCTCCTGACCCCTTTTCGCTGGAAGACAGTGCATGAAAATGGCGTTTTCATCAGCTTTTGCCATAAGTGAAGAGTTGACCTGATATTTTGGATAGAATTTTTTGAGTCGTTTTGGATCGTCGTGAATCGATACAAAAGTGTCTGTGACTACAACATCGGAATCAGATACGGCCTTTTGCGGATCCTGAGTTAGATCGATATCGATTAATTTTTTACAGCTTTGGATTATTTTGGAATTTGGTTCAAATCCCTTTGGAGTTGCAATTGACATGGAAATTTCAGCCTTGGCGCAGCCATAAATCATTGAGTTGCATACGTTGTTTCCATCTCCGATCCAGGCAAGTTTTAGCCCCTTGAGTTTTCCTTTCTTTTCTTTGATGGTCATCAAATCTGCTAGAATTTGGCACGGATGAAATGAATTTGATAAACCGTTGATCACTGGAACCCTGGAATTTTTTGCCAATGTCTCAAGTGCAGAATGCTCGTAGACTCGTGCCATTATTACATCTGCATACCTAGAGATTGTTTTTGCAGTGTCCTCGATTGTTTCTCCTCGTGACAGCTGTAATTCCTGTGAGGAAAGATTCAGTGCGTGGCCTCCAAGATGGAACATTCCGGTCTCAAAGCTTATGCGAGTTCGAGTTGACGGTTTTTGAAATATCATTGCAAGCGTCTTATTTTTTAACAGCGGTTTTGAGATTCCTTTTTTGAGATCTTTCTTTAGTTTTATCGCAAGGTCTAGTATTTCCACTAGCTCTTTTTTATCAATTTCATCCAGTGTCAATACATCTTTAGATTTTATCATTTGAACCAACCAAAACGCCGCTTCTTTTTTGGTTCCTCTTCTTTGTTATCTTCTTTTTGTTTTTCTTTGTGCTCTTTAACTTCAGATAATTTCGGTTCCGGTTCTTTCTTAGGTTGCTGACCAGGTTTTGGACGGCCGTCAGCTATCCAATTTCTAATATTTTTGGCCATAGTAATGGCATCATTGTCATTTTCTGGCGGCGGAACATCATACAAATCGGCATATGTAGAGATATCTTGATCTTTGATTCCCTCGAAAGGATCTGAGACTTTTTGTTGTTCTGGTTTTGGTTCTGGTTTTGGTTCTGGTTTTGGTTCTGGTTTTGGTTCTGGTTTTGGTTCTGGTTTTGGTTCTGGTTTTGGTTCTGGTTTTGGTTCTGGTTTTGGTTCTGGTTTTGGTTCTGGTTTTGGTTCTGGTTTTGGTTCTGGTT
>CAZCWI010000014.1:0-15078 GCA_964502325.1 uncultured Candidatus Nitrosotenuis sp.
TCTTCCTCATTTTTTCTTTCCTCGACTAGCTGTGCAGATCCAAGATCTTTTTCAAACAAGTCATCAAGATTAGTAACAATTCTGGCACTTGTTGCCTTTGCAAGTTTGGTCAGGTCGCTTTCTTTTACTCTTCTTACTGCTATAATTCCTGCCCGAGCCAGGTAATGCTGTGCCATATCGTCAATTCCTTTTTGGCAAAGCAGAACATTTGCGCCAGATGCAATAACTTTGTCCACCATGTTTTTGATCATTCTGTTTTCTTCATCTAAGAATGTCTTCATTTGTTGTGGATTTGAAATGTTAATTTTAGCATCAAATTCAGTTTTGTCAATTTCAAGCGCAGAGTTGATCAGTGCAATCTTTGCGTCGGCTATCCTTTTTGGCATTCCACTGTGTATTACTTCTTTATCCAAGACTATGCCTTCAATTAGAACGGAATCTTTCATTGAGCCGCCAGCCTTCTTTTCTACTTTGACATCGTCTTGATCAATTACAAATTTGTTGTTGTCTTTCTCTGCTACAGATATTACTGCTTTTACAATAAGATCAGCTAAATAATCAGAATCCTTTCTTACGATTTTTGTCTGCATCGAGGTTCTTGCAATTTTTGTTAAAATTGACTTGTCGTTTGCGGTGACTTCTTCTGCAATCTCTTTTAGGTATTGGAGTGCTTTTCTTGATGCCTTTCTGTAACCATCGACGATAACCGTTGGGTGAACGTTCTGGGTTAGTAATGATTCGGCGTTTTCTAATAGTGCTCCTGCCAAGACGACTGCAGATGTGGTTCCATCTCCTACTTCGGAATCAGTTGTCTTTGAAATCTCGACTAGCATTTTTGCTGCCGGGTGCTGGACGTCGATTTCCTTTAGGATTGTGGCACCGTCGTTTGTTATGGTGACATCGCCCAAAGCATCAACTAGCATTTTATCCATCCCTCTTGGACCTAGGCTGCTGCGGACTATCTCGGCAATAATTTTGGCCGCCTGAATGTTATTTTTTTGGGCTTCGCGGCCTTTGTTTTCAGATGAACCTTCTTTTAGCAGAATAACAGGTAAACTTCCTCTTTGGGTTTGCATGCTCATAACGATGAAGATTTTCTTTTTCCCCTTTTATACTTTGTTTGTTTTTTGAAATCACGAATCGATCTTTTTAAATTGGGAAAACAAGCCGCAACAACATGGCAAAGGCCTCAAATCGAGATTCTTACAAGAAAATTCTGTCCAGTCTTCAAACCCACAACAAGTGGTTTGAGAATTCCATTCCATTAATAGCAAGTGAAAACATTCCTAGTCCAGCCGTAAAAGAGGCATTGCTCTCTGACTTTGGAAATAGATACGCAGAGGGATGGCCTGGCGAGCGGGTCTATGCAGGCTGCATCTACATTGACGAGGTGGAGTTTGAGTGCATGGCTCTTGCGAAAAAACTCTTCAAGGCAGAGTTTGCGGACGTAAGACCAATTTCCGGCGTTGTGGCAAATCTTGCAATTTATTCTGCCTTTACCAATCCGGGCGACATTATGATTGCACCATCCATTCCCGCAGGTGGCCACATTTCTCATGGCAAAAAAGAGCACTCTGGAACCGCAGGGCTGGTACACGGACTGGATGTAGAGTTCTATCCATTTGACGCAGAAGAGATGACAATTGATGTAGATAAAACTAAAGACAAAATTGAAGAGCTCAAAAAGGCAGGAAGGCTTCCCAAGATGGCAATGTTTGGAGGTTCGTTGTTTTTGTTCCCCCATCCAGTAAAGGAGCTTGCCGATTTTTTGAAAGGCCATAACATTTACATCAATTATGATGCGGCACATGTTGCAGGCCTCATCGCCGGCGGCCAGTTTCAGGATCCTCTAAGAGAGGGAGCAGATAGCATGACAATGAGTACGCACAAGACATTGTTTGGCCCACAAGGAGGTCTTGTTTTGGCGTCAGCAAAATACGGTGAGGCAATAAAGAAAGCAACGTTTCCAGGTCTCACTAGCAGTCATCACATTCATCACATGGCAGCAAAGGCAATCACCTTTACAGAAGCACTCGAGTTTGGCAAGGATTACGCAAAACAAGTAATAAAGAATGCAAAAATCTTGGCAGAGGCTTTGAGTGAAAGCGGTTTCAAGGTTTTGGGAGAAAAGCGAGGATTTACGCAATCTCACCAAATCGCAGTAAATGTTCTTGATTACAGTGACGGTGGGAAGGTAGAGGCAGATTTGGAAAAGGCAAACATTATCGTAAACAGACAGCTAATCCCAGGCGACATCAAGGCAGGAAGAAACTATTTCCATCCGGGTGGAATCAGGCTAGGCGTTGCAGAGATAACGAGACTTGGGATGAAGGGATCCGAAATGAAAGAGATTGCCTCCTTTATCAAAAAAATCGTAATTGACAAAAAGGATCCGAAGAAAATGGTATCAACTATCAAAAAATTCAGAAAGGACTATCAAAAGGTGCATTACTGTTTTGACAACAAGCTTGGTGCCTACGAATACGTAAAACTCAGATAGAATTATTCGTAATCGGTAAGAAGCAACTGATCGCCCTTTCTTTTACCAAATACCAAGTCTATTTCATCCGATAAGGTGTAGATTCTTCCTCTAAGGTATGGCCCGACCTCGTATTTTTCTACAAGCCTCTTTGCAAGCTTGAGGTATTTTTCAATAGACGGCCTAGTTATTGTCTGGATCAGATTTTTGCCGCAGACACAGTGTTGGAGTAACGGAGTTCGTCTGTATTTTCTTCCACATGCGGTGCATCTGAATTTTTGCCTTCCATATGCCCGCAAATTTCCAATTATATCTGGCACAAGATGTGTTGTGATGACATTTGTGACAATCTCGCTTGCGTCAACTGCGTTTATGAGCTCGGCATTTCTAATCTGCATGTCGAATTTATCAAGCATTGAGCCAAGTGTGGAATAGGCGCTTCTTGATCTTGACGTGGTAAGAGTCGATGTGGAATGCGTGTAATGATACCCGTAGAACTGCTCCTTTGTCTCAAGGCGTGATTTTATTATTTCAACGCTGGATATCTCTGAGGCCTTTTTCCCCTGAAACGTGGATTCAAAAAACTCCAGTGGTAGTTTTTTTGTGACTTCAAAATTGTGCGCCTGCGGCTGGGATTCATGAGGAAGAACTATTGGTTGTATTAAAAGCGGGGCGTCCATCAAACCGCCAATCTTGTCTGATAAAAATTGCCTTGAAAAATTGAGCAGTGCATCCATTAGCAGCATTATCGAGTCTGCGTCCCCATCTGCATCACGACGTTTTGCCGAATGCCAGTTTGGCGTGCCGTAGCAGACATGTGTTTCGGTATAGCCAATGATCCTCCCAACTATTCCAACCGATGTGTGGGGTGCCAAGCCGATAACCAAGTGCCCCACAAGATCATCAATATTCTTCACATTGTAAAACGCAGACTTGCCATAGAATTTTTCAAGTTCGGTGTCAATGTACCTGCAGGTCTGCACAAGATATCTCCCACTTTCAAATGGAATGATCACGTCCTGCATTCTGATTTCGATGATCTGATCAGGGCTTGTAAGCGGATTCCCATCCAAATCGTGCGTATAGCCCAATTCCCTGAGTTTTTCAATCGATGTTCCAATCCATGACGGTTTGAAGTGTGTCAGGGGCGAGTTTGTTGCATCAAAGCGCACAGTTCCATCTTTGAATACGGTCAGATCCAAGCTTTGCCTGATGAGGCCTTTCTCAAGCGGCTCTGCTATTCGGTCCTGATTGATTAGTTCCATCACGCCCTTAAATGGCTCTTGTACCCGTATGCCCATTTTTTCTTGCGCCAGGAGTATCTTTTGTTTTAACGGGAACGACTTGAACGAGTGGGTCGGTGCCTTTTTCTTGCATTTTTGGCAGTATGGGGCATCAAGGTCTGATCTGCAGATTGGGCATGTGTAATCAGTCGAGGTTCTGTTTCCACATTTTTGGCAGTTTATGCTAATTGATGGCTCGTTGCAGTTTTTGCACATGCGGTGGAAAATATTGCAGTAAAAGTCAGAAGACGCTGCGCTTGCCTTGAGTAGGTCACGCGTCATGCCGCCCTTTTCACCCACCGGAAATAGTGTGTGGACAGGCGGTTTCATTTGTCGTGCGGCTGCCTTTTCTGGCCTCCCAATTCTCACTCCGATTGAGATTGAAAACTTGGGTCGAATCTTGATTCCAGAGGATTCTGAAATTATTTCTGGCACGGTATTTAGATTTTCGAACTTTATTGGATTTGCAAATAACAACTCGTAAAAGATTCGAGCTTCCAATTCTCTAAGAATTAGGTTGTCGCCTGAGACCTCGTGTGGGACTGCAAGTTTTTCTAGAATTAGTTTGGATTTTTTCGAATATGTGATGGTGTCATCTGCAATGTTTACAGGTTGTAGGATTTCCTTTAGCTCGTCAACTGAAATTTGCTCCCAATAATACAGGTATTTTGGGTACAACGGGATTTTGAAGTTTAACGAGATTTCCAGCGCTTCGTCAAATGACGGTATTTTTTCCAGCCTTTCTGTCCCTGAGTTTGGCTCGTATTTGAGAAGTTTTTCGCGCAGTTCTTCTACCCAGTATTCCTCAACATAGCCGCTTGGGAACAGCTGTGAGTTATTCTCAAGAAAATCCCCATACGAGATCAAAATATCGCCAAGGTGGATTATTTTGTCTATGTCGTTTTTGATTTTGATTCCATGTTCTACGTTTTGGATTTTCACCATGTTTCCGTTTTTTAGCCTGACTACAGGGGTTTCAATGGTATCAACAAAGGCAACCGTTGCGCCCTTGCTTGGAACGTCAAGCTTTACCTGTGTTCCAACCGCTATCGTGTGGTGCAGTATTTCTGCCACAACTGGGTGCACGCCAACTGAAGCAAAGCCAGTATTACACGACCTTCCATAGCGCAATCTAAAACCTCCAAGTTTGTTTGGCAAGGACAGGACGGATCTTCCCGCAATGACTTCCCTGAGCCTTTTCGCTGATGCGCCCTCGTCGTCGCCTGTCTGAACTGCGCCTTTTAGCTCATTTAGCCACTCCCAGCCCTCAAGGCCGTACAATTCTATTCTTTTGAGCAGTTTCTTTGATCTTCCAATCAATCCATCATTTAGTACACGTAAGGCGCCCCCCCTTACTCGATCAGTCTTGATCCTAACCATGTTTTTGTGGTTAACTACCTCGTTTGGGTCGGTATCCACACCATCAAGTTCAACAGGTAAGTTCGAAATTACCGTAACAATGTCCTCATCAAGGACGTGAAACTGAAAGCTCCCAACATCCCTTTCATAGATCCTAAGCTCCTCTACAAACCGACCCGTCTCATCATCAAATGTATTTGCCACATATTTTGCAAGTCCGACTGCCTTTCTGACATGATCTGCAATTAGCATCGTTACTGCAGATTCTGTTCCACCCGCAGATCTCATTGGTCCTGCGATTGAAACTGAGAGGTATTCAGAGCCATCTTTGTTAGTTTTGATCGTTACCTCGCTTATTCCCTGAAGCGGCGCAATTGTTACTCCCTCTGTGACTATTGCAAGACCTACTCTTACTGCAAGATCCAGTCTTTCTTCAAGCGAGGAATCTTCAGGCAAGTAGTTGCCAAGAGCTATGCTTTTTGATAGTTCAAGGGCTGCCAACTCCTTTCCCTTTACTTTTAGTAGTTCGCGCAAGGGGTCGGCTATGTCAATGTCGTGCATCTTTGCGACACGGTCGGCAAGGTCAAAGGCAATTTTTGGCTCTACTATTCCTGACGAATCAACGTGTGTTGATTTTGCCTCAGCTGCCTTTTCAAATGTCTGGTATGCCTTCTCTGAGAGTCGCCCATAGTATTCCAGATAATAGTCAGGCATGGGAACTCCCTTAATTCGGGATATTGCAGTGTCTTCAGACATGTTATTTCTTAATATTCTTGATACTATTTGCTATTTCGGATAGTTTTTTGAGACTGTTGCCTTCCTTTTCAAGCATTGTTCCAATCACCAAGGCGTCTGCTCCTGCCGCAACTATCTCCTTTGCAGTATTGGTGTCTCTTATGCCTCCACCTACGATTAAAAATCCCTTGAAGACCTTTCGAACCGCCCTTACCATTTCTGGTCGAACGCTTTGCTTTGCACCAGAACCTGCCTCAAGATAAACAAGTCTCATGCCCAAAAACTGGGCCGCAAGCGAGTATGCTGCGGCAATGTTTGCCTTGTCAAACGGAATAGCCCTTGCCGCGCCAACAAACCAAGCGGTTGTTCCCTCGCCAATTATGATGTAGGCCGTGGGAAGTGGTTCTAGTCCGAATTTTAGTACGCTTGGTGCCCCAAGGGCCTGAGCCTGTGTTATGTAGTACGGGTTTTCCGAGTTCAAGAGGGAGCTGAACAGAATAGCGTCAGCCTGTGGAACCACACCAGTCACATTGCCTGGAAATAGAATTATTGGAATTTTTATTGATTTTTTCAGAGTTTTTACAACTTGTGCCATCTCTATTTGATCGGTTGCTGAAGATCCTCCAACAAGTATTGCAGATGCACCGACTTTTTCCACGCTTTTTGCCAGTGTTACGGATTCTTTGATCTTCGATACCTCAGAATCAATTAATACAAAGATTAGTGCCGACTTTTTCCTTCGTGACGCATGAAGGTATTCTTCGATTTTTCCCATACCAGTGGTTCGAAATGAGTGCTTTAAAGTTTAATTGATATGGTGGTATACAGATCTGTATAGCTATGGCAGACAATGAAGATACTAATTTTAACAATATTATTAGACAAATTATCAAAAAATCTCTGTTTACAGAGAAACAAATTAAAATTATTTTAAATCGGAAGAATCTATCCGAGTTCGAGTTTGGCATCTCAAAAGGCGCTTATTTCAGACAGGTAGGCCAGTCCAGAGACAAGTTAATGGGCCTATATTATTCGATAATTTTGCTTAGGGGTTTGGGAGTGTTGCTTCCAGATGACATTGATGTGATATCCAGGCTCGCCGAACAGGTTTCTGTGATAAAAGATGGTGATGTTTTTCCTGAAAGAGAGGAACAAGTGATAAACATCATAGACAGATTGGTAACTCAGGCATGTGGAATGTGACGCGTCACATTCTTTGTACGCCAAAGATCCATGTGATGTGACGGTAAATGATATTGGTGTTGATGCAAAGTGTGAAATTATGTTGGCCAATCACAATAAATCACAACAACTTATCATTTTAAGTGATGTTAGTAGAGATTCCAGACCCCCTAATTATCGCAGGTGTGATAATCGCTTTCTTTGTAGGCATATTTGGGATGCTCATCTACAATAAAATCAAGACATTTACGAACCAAAAGAGCCCAGATCCATCTCATCTGTCACGCATGGAGTACTATGAAAGACAGCTAATTGACATGAAAATACGCATGGATGCCCTGGATTTGGAAGAAACTTCCCCTGCTGAGACATTGTTGGAGAAAATAGAGCCAGCATTAGAGAAAAAAGAGCAGGTTGTGGTCAAAAAAGAACCCGAAAGGCAGGCTCAGAAGCCCAGAATGCCCAATATGGACTTTAATGGTGTTGCAGAACACGTGTTAGGACTAATCACACTCAAGGAAATGACGTCACGTGACATCCAAATCACAATAGGAAGGAGTAGGGAGCACACTTCTAGATTAATGAAGAGGCTTTTTGAGGAGGGATTGGTAGAAAGAAACACCAAGCTAAAACCGTTCACTTACAAGATAACTGAAAAGGGAAGGGCCAAACTTGGATCCCCAGAACAGGCCGTCATGGCCTAATTCTGGCAATCAACCAATTATAATTTTTAGAATTTCTTGTCAAATCATACCATTTTTTATTATAAAACTATTTTCTAATAAATTTTAAATATCATAGATTATAAAATTATAATAGATGTCAGAAAATGAAGAATTAGTCAAGATCACGGCTACCGGAACCATATCCATACCAAAGCAGTTCAGGAAGTATTTGGGAATGCAGAAGGGGGATTACGTCAAAGTCACACTCCAAGGAGATTCAATGGTTCTAAAAAGAGCTGTAATTTCCTAATCAGGTCGCTTTTGTGCTATTTTGGCTATCTGGTAAACCCATTCCCTACCGTTTCGCAGGCGGTCTATCCTGCCTTTGGTGTTAAACCTGGCCAAATATGTCGAAATTATGCTAAGTTTTATCGGCTCGTTATATTCGTCCTCAAATTTCTCCAATAATTCAGTTGAGGTAAACTTGCCCATTGGGAAGTACTTGTCCACAATATGCCATATTTTAGCGCCAACTGAGTCCAGTTGTGGAACCTCTTCCTGATCTTCAATGTTCAATAGATTCATCATTTCGAATATCTTTAACACCTTGTCTCTGGTGATATTCCCCTCTATGTTGAAGTTGTATTTCGCACCATCAGAGTCCTCCAAATCAATACGTATGCGCTTCTTGGCCATCGTGATCGATCGTGTTAACTGGTTAACAATTGAACAGATCCTCTTAGAATTGTTAACAATTGGGGTTGTTAACGTTGACTGTATGACTCACGCCTAGCCAACCTTTACACGTTAACAAGTTAGCTTAACCTAATTATTATGAATTAATGAACTTTCATGCCTGGAGTGGAAATAATGGGGTCTATTATGGCTTGTTAACATTGTTAATGCCATTCTTCACGCCTGGACTCGAAATAAAGGGGTCAAAATTGGCTTTTCTGGTTGTATCCTTAACAATTCCTTAACTATTTGTTAATTACTCACACACCTTCATTTCCACTCTTTCTTCTTTCAAATTTTTTTTTGAAAAATAAATTAAAAATAATTAATTACAAACTAAACTACAACTACTAACTGTGTTCTAAACATAACTAATTCACCCAACAATGATTTAGTTATGGACTGGAAAAATAGGTGTGTGAGATTCAATGAATGACGATCCTGTAGATAGGCTTTTGGATGCTGCAGAAAGCGGCAAATCGATCATAAAAGACAGGAAAGTGTTACATTTTACTTACCTTCCGGACGTGATTTTACATAGAAAGGATGAGCAAGAAAAGCTTACCCAATCATTACTCCCAATATTGAAACAATCCAGGCCGTCAAATATTCTGATTTATGGCAAACCTGGTACTGGGAAAACACTAGTCGTAAAAAAAATACTAACCAAAATTCAACAACGTGTTGAAAAATCAAACTTTCCAATAAAACTAATTTATACAAACTCTAAGGATGAGACGACTCTTTATGGGCTACTTGTGAGTATTGGGAGACAGCTTGGTTTAGAAAAAGAAGATCTACCGCCAACCGGGCTGGCAACAAGTGAGGTTTTCAAACGTCTCCTAAAATCAATTGAAGCAAATCAATACAACATCATACTTGTTATAGACGAAATAGACTATCTGGCACACCTAGTGTCCAAAACTGGGAAAGACATTCTTTACCAATTGACAAGGGCAAACGAACGGCTAAAAAAGGGAAGTATGACGCTTGTTGGCATATCAAACGATCTTACCTTCAAAGATAGGCTCGATGGACGTGTAATCAGCTCATTAGGTGAAGAGGAGATTGTCTTTACTAACTATGATGTTAACCAATTAAAGGAAATCCTTCTTGATAGGATCAAGGAGGCCTTTTTGGACGACGTAGTTGAGGTGTCAGCATTGAATCTGTGTGCTGCAATGGCTGGACGTGAGCATGGTGATGCAAGGAGAGCAATTGATTTGTTGAGGGTGGCAGGCGAGATTGCCGAAAGACAACAATCTGAAACCGTCAAGGAAGAGCATGTAAGAACAGCGTCCCAGAAAATGGAGGAAGACAAGGAGGTGACGGCTCTCAAATCATACCCACTTCATGAAAAACTATTGATCATAGCAGTGATGAAAGCGTCAGGTCTGTCAACAGGTGAGATCTTTTCAGCCTACAAAAACCTCTGCAAGGCAATACGACAAAAAGAGCTTACACAGCGGAGGGTTACCCAAATGCTTGGCGAAATAGAGATGTCTGGAATAATTTCAGGCAAAATCGTTCACCAAGGAATCCACGGAAGAACGAAAAAATTCACACTTACCATTTCGCCTGAAACAGTGAAGGATACTTTCAAAAACGAAGTTACTCTGGAAGATATTATCTAATTTTTGGACGCAAAGTCTTTTGTGTAGACCTTGAACGTTTTTAGATTAACCAAGACTGCCATTCCAGGAGTTGGCGTAATCCCAACACTTGTCTGGAACGGTGTTTGAGCCTGCCATGCACCGGAATTTAGAATCAGAACTCCTCTGTACAGGTCCAAATCTATGACATGGACATGCCCGCCATGGAAAATGTCCGGAACCTCATCAATTACCATAAGATCCTCTAATTCCGGGGCAATTGGAGTCTGGCTGCCATAAATTGGACTCATATGCCTTGCCTTGAGCAAATACTGCATTACCTTTGCAGGCTTGTCGTAGCTCAATCCAGGCGTGGTCTTTACGATGTCGTCGATACTTTGGCCGTGAAAAATCAGTATCTTGACCCCGTTTAACGAAATCATGGCCGGATTACCGATCATGAAGAAATTCTTCCTGCCCCATAGACTTGGGTTGTATTTTGCAGGAATTGCCGGTTGCGGCAGTGCGCGTCTTCCGGGATCGTGGTTTCCGGGGGCAATGAAGACCTTGATATGTTTTGGAATTCTGTCCAAAAGATCAAACACCATCTGGAGCTGCGCGTTTGTGTCAAGGGCAACCAACTCCTTATCCTGATTTGGGTAGATTCCAATCCCATCTACAATATCGCCTCCTAAAACAATAAACCTAATCCTTCGCGCAATCGGGTCTGGGCTTGAAAGCCACGAAATCATGTCGAGGAACTCTTTTTCCATAAAATACTTGCTACCTATATGAAGATCAGACAAAAACATAGCATACGCCTCAGTTTTTGAGCGGTTTGCCAAATGGTCTGGAATGTCTGGAAAAATAATATCCTTGACAATAAAGCCGCCGTTCTTGGCAGCCACGATTTTTTCCATAATGAACTGGTCCATCAGTAAGGAGGAGGCCACTTTTTGCAAGTCTTCGTCAATAACTATGGTCTCAATTGAGCCTGTAGTATCATCGATGATTATCCTAGTTACGTTTCTGTCCGTTTTTCTATCTGTTACAAGACCGCAGACATAGATTTCTTCCTTTGACTTAGTCGAAATTACCGAAGAGATGGGTTTGAGCATTTTTGATTCTGGGCGGTTCGATATGATCCTCTTTAGCTTGGCATATCTGCTTGAAAACAACGCAGTAAAACCGTCAACCCCCTCAGCTGTAGCAATCTTAGTGGTTGGATCAAACAAAACTTCATGGAAATCGTCTAGAATCTCATCTTCTGCGATTCCCAAAAAAACCTCAAGATCCTGCTGGTTAATTAGGAAAAGTTTCTGTTTTTCTTTTTCTCGAACGACCTGTTTGATTATCTTCTCCAACTCCTTCACATCCACCTGCTCTAGAATTCTAAGCGCATCTGGATGGATCTGAAAACCCTTGTTTAATGCAAAATCTAACGCAGAACCGACATCTTTTATCATAATGAAGGTTTCATCAATTACGTTTTAATTAAATCTGTGGAAAACAAGACTCAAATAATCTACAACAAGTTTTTTGTTGTGCTAAAACGGAGAATAATGTTTTTCTTTGTATTTCTGGCTGTATTCTCCATCGCGTTCTCCATAGGAGCCGAAATGGAAGTATCCGAGGAAGACGCGGGTATTTTTCTTGACGAATTTAACAAATTATTGGATTCGCTAAAAGGCGAAAATTTTGGCCTTGAGATATTTCTTCATAATATAGAGATTGCATTGCCGATGTTTATCCCAGGCTTTGGTGTTGTATGGGGAATTTTTTCTGCTTTTTCTACAGGCTTTGCGTTTGCTGCAATAGCCACCACAAACTCGCTTTTGGACAAAATCCCGCCGATAACAATGATCTTTACCACACCGTTTGGACTAATGGAGCTTGCAGCATACTCCATTGGCATGTCACGAAGTTTCCTTTTGATAGTAAATATTTTCAAAAAAACACCGATTTTACAACAATGGAGGCAGGTAGTGCTGGAGATAGGCGTCGTGATAGGGCTGCTGCTGATGGGAGGAGTCGTAGAAGCATACATGATTGAAGCGTTCGCAGGTCCAAACATCGCACTTCCAAAAGTGAATTGATCCAAGCGACAAAATTTAGTAGAATAGGCAAAAACAATTCATTAGTAAATTATAAACGAAATTACGGTATGGCTATACTATGAGACTCGCGTATCTATCAAGCCTAGTGCTGATTAGCATCCTAGTTGGAATGTCTGCCCAACACGCAAGCGCTCAGCTTGGCGTCAACAAGGCCTTTACTCTTGAAGGAGACGGTTATGCGATATCTGGCAGCTCTGTTCTGCCCGCATCTCTTGATTTACAATTTACCATAAACCAAAAGGGCGCTGCAACTGAATTTGCGCTACAACACGGGCTGCTTGACATAAACGGGGTGGAGCTTACGGCCTCCGATTTTAGTGGAACACTGCTAAAAGATGGCAAGTATTTTAGAATTGCATCTGGTGTTTCGGATTCTGATGACGGAGAATTTTCACTCAAAGTACTTGGGACATTGATAGGGAAGACGCAATCCAACTCTGTCTATGTCTTGACTGGTACGCTAGTTGATTCAGCAGGCAAATTAACAAAATTAGTTTATACGGTCAAAGTTTCAGAATTTACGACAACGGTAAAACCAACAGATGCAGGTAAAAAGAGCGAGGTGACAGTTCGCATTTTAGCCGGCTCCGCAAATCCGGAACAGCAGACCTACAAAGAAAGGACTCAGGAGTTTTTCTTAAAATACTTCTCAGAGGATAGAATAACGGTTGCGGCAGGCGGAACAGTTACGTTTGTAAACGAAGATCTAGTTTCTCACAGCCTAAAGAGCGGCATTGCTCATACTGCATCGCATCGCAAAGTGTTCACAGAAGATGGCAAGATTTCAAGTGGCGACATACTGCCAGGCAAGTCTTGGAGTGTGACGTTTCAAGAACCTGGATTCTATAGGATTTTTGATGACAAATACCAATGGATGGACACGACAATCTTTGTGACCCAGGGCTCTAGCTCAACAACTTTGGGCTCTGGAAACCCTCGCAACTAGTCTTTGAAATTAACGTATGACTCTAAACGAGACTGGTTGATCACCATCACAGAAAGGTCTGAGAATTCCCTTCCCTCTAAATCCTTGACGGTGCCTACAAACTCTGTTTCCCTATCCGTGGTTAAAAATTCAAAAACATGCACCTTTAGACCCGCAGTGTCAAAACCATTCTTTCTGAGGTAATGTGCAATTTCTGACTGCATAAAGTGTTTTTCAGGCACCTTTGGCCATGGACGTGGAACCAAGACGACACTAAATCCATCAAGGAGCGCCTTTTGCAGTTCAAGTTTTTTTTCTTCAATTGGGGTGGTTACGTGCATTGTGATTACCTTGGATTTGTCAAGTGGAACCTTGGCCTTTGAGGCAGCAACCTGAATTGCACTGATTCCAGGAATTATCTCGACATCTCCAAAAATCTCAATCAATCTGTCCACCACCTCCGATTCAGAAAAATTAACATCGCCGGTAAATGGAACAACCAGTTTTTTATTGCCAAGTGTTTTGGCAACTTCTTGGTACGACTCTTCCTGATTTTTCATTGTTACTTCATGGATCTGCTTTCCTTTGATCAAGGAGTCTATTGTGTTTAGAGTGTACTTGTAACCGATAACGACATCGCAACTCTGTATTACATCCCTGACAATTTCTGTGACATACCTGCTGGAGCCAGGTCCAACACCGACAGCATAAACCTGAGCCATTTACTTGGTCCTCTGTTTGTTGATAAACTCAATAATTGGATTCCAATTTATCTTGAGAAATTTTACTGGATCCTTGACCGGATACGTTACCCAGTCCTTTACTACTGATAACTGATAATTTTTTTCCTTACCGTCTTTTTTTAGCTTTAATTTTAGAACGCTTCCCCATGTTTTTTCCTCAGGCTCCGCACTGATAACATCGTCAAAACTGTATTTTTCATTTTTTTTGTTCTCCAAGTCGTGTGCGAGTTCTTTTCCATCATACCCGTCATGTGTAATCATCGGGTCGTCTGATTTCAGGAGGGTGACAACTTGTCTTTCTACTGCGGCACTCCACCACCGTGATTTTGCCTCTGTTTTACTTACAAACGCAAGATGTCTGTCAGTTAGAATAAACATGCACTCTTTTCCCCTAGAAAAAAGCTTTTTTTCCACTTTCCATACGGAAACCAAATGAGCTTTGATTTGTTCATCAGATTCCATACTGTAATTCAAAAATTACTTGTTAAAAACTAATACAATTAGCTTTTATTTATGAAATTTGCATCGACTCGTGTTGAAGTCAAAACTGGTTCTTTCTGTTGCATCGGTAATTGTCTTTTTGGGAATTCTGCCCGTTTTTGCTCAGACCACCGAAATTTCAGACAAAGTGGTCGTCTTGCACACCCAATCAGGCGACATGGTAATCGAGCTTTTTCCAAACGATGCGCCAAAAACGGTTGAAAATTTTTTGAATCTAACAGAACACCAAATTTACGATCGAACTGTTTTTCATAGAGTCATCAAAGATTTTATGATTCAGGGTGGAGATCCAAAATCAAAACCTGGCGCGTCTGAGCATTTTTCAGACTGGGGAACCGGTGATGCGGGATATACAATTCCTGGTGAATTTAATACAATTAAACACAAACGTGGGATCGTCTCAATGGCGCGCGGTTTTGATCCGGACAGTGCAAGCTCACAGTTTTTCATTGTCCATAAGGACTCGTTCTTTTTAGATCAAAACTATGCTGCTTTTGGGCGACTAGCAACAAACGCCAGCTACGAAACCCTTGATAAGATTGCCAACCTGACCACTGGGGGGAAACAGCTAAATGATCGTCCACTTGATTTTGGCAAAGGCGAAATTCTAAAGGCTGAGATAAAAAAACGTTCAGAAATTTCAGATTTGCTTGATTTGGGAGAACCAGAAAGAACAGAATCGTTTGTAAATCAGCCCGGACAAGAATATTCTGCTGAAAAGTTTGATATTTCATTTCTTGCGCCTGCTGGCTGGCTAGTGCA
>CAZCWI010000014.1:15178-22768 GCA_964502325.1 uncultured Candidatus Nitrosotenuis sp.
AACAGCGAAAGAAACTTTGACAGCGATCTTGACAAATTCAATCAACTTGTTGATTCCCTCAAGATGACTGCAGTAAAAACTACAAACATCACTGATCCTGAAAAATCTGGATGCCTTATCGCAACTGCAGCATATGGTACTGAACTTGCACCCCAAGTGCAGATTCTAAGGGAGGTAAGAGACAACGTTTTGGGTACAAACTCTGGAACCTCGTTTATGACTGCATTTAACGCAGTTTACTATTCATTTAGTCCAACCGTATCTGACTGGGAAAGACAAAACCCGATATTCAAAGAGGCAGTAAAGATTACCATATCTCCACTTTTGTCAACGCTTTCAATTTTGAACTATGTTGACATTGACTCTGAGCATGAGATGCTTGGATATGGAATCGGCATAATTTTACTCAACATAGGAGTGTATTTCGTAGCTCCTGCAATTATTATCGTAAAATCAAAAAGCAAAATTCAGAGATCTATTGCAAAAATCTAGGAACTTTCTTTAGTATGTGAGACAGGGATACACGACCCGGTCCTATTGCAATTATTGCCAAGTTTCCTGCTAGCAGGATCAAATCGATCTCAAATCCGCGCTCCCCAGTCAAGCTTGCGGCTTGTTTTACTAGGAAAATTGCCCCAAGCATAACTATGGACAGGAACACGGAAGAAATTCTAGTCAGAACCCCAATAATTAATAGAATTCCTGGCACGAATTCGGCAAGAGCAATAGGAATTTGCATTTCCGCTGGAATGCCAAGGCTTGTCAAAAACCCGACAAATCCCGGATTGAATTTTTGTGAACCATGTACAACAAAAATTACACCGATTACAATTCTTATTCCAAAATGAGTAATGTCATGGAGTTTACCCTGACGAATCGCTGCATCCATTTATTGTACATGCTCTGACGATATAATAAAAGGTGTTGGAATAAACTATGGAGAGCTTGGCAAGATCAGCAAAACTCACTCATCTGGAATACAAAAAACGATTAATCAAAACTTGGAATGAAATCGCCCCAAGATACCATAAGAGATGGGCCAAAAACAACATCGGCCCGTTTAGGAGCAGTTCAGAGCTTGTCAAGTTAGCTGACATTCGGGACGGTCATATGGTTCTGGATTTGGCCTGTGGGACTGGTGCCATAACAAAAAGAATTGCCACAAGGGTGGGCTCATCTGGAAATGTTGTGGGCGTTGATAGCTCCATATCTGCAATTAAGATTGCAAAAAAAGAAAACTGCAACAAAACCAATCTGGACTTTGTTTTATCGGATGCTGAATTTATCAAATTTAATAAAAAATTTGATGTGGTTACGTGTCAATATGCGTTGTTCTTTTTCCCAGATGCAAACAAGGTCTTACGAAACATCAAACAGTATTTGAAAAAAAATGGAATCCTGGCATTAACATTGCATGGAAATAAGGACACGGTTCCATATTTTAGCAGCATTTTGGCCGTAGTGGAGAAATTTATCCCAGATTACATTCCACACGGAGCTCCAAACCTTGATAGATTTGGAACCAGATCTCAACTGAAAAAAACCATATCAAAGGCCGGATTTACCGATGTCAAAATACTGGAATATACTTTCACCTATCATCCTGGAACATTTTCTGATTATTGGCAAAACTATCTCAAATATCTTGCAAGACCGCTAAAAGAAAAAATCAAAACGTTATCTGCAGAACAAAAGAAAAAAATGAAAAACCAAATTAAACAAAATACTCTTCCTTATACAAAAGGGGGCGGACAAATCGTATTCCCATGGAAAGTTTTCATATTGACGGCTAAAAGACCTTAAAAATTGTTGGGGCTCCAATGAATTTTTGGAAGCACACTCCCAACAACTGACTCCACGTGATACTGGTACGGCAAATTTCTAATTAGGTTCGTGTATGTGTAAAATGAACAGTTCGTGATTCGATATTAGATGATTATCAAGTCTTTTGTAAATTTATGTAAAATAATCGGTATGTCTTTTACAATAACAGAGTCTTCTATTCTCACACCGAATTTTTTTGGAATATAGATGCCGGGCTCTACGGTTATTGCCATGTCTTTTTGCAAAATAGTCTGACTCTTTTGGCTTATTGTCGGGAACTCGTGTACCTCAAGTCCGATTCCGTGTCCTGTTGAGTGAATAAAATATTGGCCGTAATTTTTTTTGTCGATGTAATCTCTGCATGCATCATCAACTGATTTGCATGGCGCTCCTACTTTTACGGCCTTTAGTCCTGCCTTCTGCGATTCCTTTACTATTTCATAGATTTCTTTTGCGTCATCATTGAGAGTTTCTAAACCAAACGTCCTTGTTGCATCACTAACATATCCTTTGTAGCGTAATGTGAGATCTACTACTATCATGTCCCCTCTTGCAAATTTTCTTCTAGTTACCTGTGCATGAGGCAGCGCGCCATTTGGCCCTCCCGCAATTATCAGAGGGTTCAGAGTTGATCTGTATCCGGTACTAAACATCTCGCGTTCCATGGCAAAAGACATCAAAATAGACTGAAGATCAGACTCTCGTAACCCCGTTTTTATTTTTTTAACGCAGAGCTCATACATTTCATCAATTATTTTGGATGCTTTTTTTAGAATGGCGATTTCCTTAGAGTCTTTTATTTCGCGTGCTCGATAAAATGGATCAGTCGAGTATTTTATGGCAGGAATTGATTTTTTGAGCAGTTCCATTGTGGAATAATTCTGGCAATCGGTACATACCTTGCTGTTTTTTACTTTGGATGCCAAACCGGAAATCAAACCGACACCACGTTCTGCCGTAACTACGTTGCAACCAATAGATTCTTCCTTGGCTCTTCCAACTTCAAGCTCAGGGGAAATTATGGTGGTCTGGCCATTTTTT
Organism: uncultured Candidatus Nitrosotenuis sp.; assembly: GCA_964502325.1. Classification (GTDB taxonomy): domain Archaea; phylum Thermoproteota; class Nitrososphaeria; order Nitrososphaerales; family Nitrosopumilaceae; genus Nitrosotenuis. The sequence continues at coordinate 18,044 of CAZCWI010000014.1, forward strand.
TCTAATATGCCGATTGCCTCGCCCCAAAAACCAGTCATGTAGTAGAGGTTTTCAGGTTCAAAAGATACCAAAACGTCGCAATCTAGATTGTGGGCATATTTGAGTAGCCTTTTTCGTCGCTCTTCCAATTTGAAATGATAACGAGTTAGTGGATTTATGTTTGTTGCAAAGTTTGTATATTGGAAACTTAGCTTTTCTAATGTTGGAAGAAAGTCAGGGGAAAAGAAAAGTTGTAGCATTGCTCTCAGGCGGTTTGGATAGTCAGCTTGCGGTAAAAATGATGCAGAGCCAAGGCTTTGAGGTATCCGCAGTTGCGATCAAGACTCCGTTTTGTGATTTTGATTGTGGACGGGGATGCGGTTTTGAAATTAGAGAAAGAGCAGACACACTAGGCGTCAATCTAAAGACTGTTTATCTTGGAGATGAATACATTGAGATGTTAAAGAATCCAAAACATGGATTTGGATCGGGTATGAACCCATGCATTGATTGCAGATCGATGATGTTTAAGGCTGCAAAAAAACACATGGATGAGATCGGAGCCGATTTTATCATTTCAGGCGAGGTGTTAGGACAAAGACCAATGAGTCAACATGGGCCGGCACTAAAAACCATAGAAAAAGAATCAGAATTAGAAGGGTACATAGTAAGACCCCTCTCAGGTGCACTCTTACCAAAGACAATACCTGAGGAAAACGGTTTGATCAAAAGAGAAAACTTGGGAATGGTTAGAGGACGCACAAGAAGAATGCAATTGCAAATGGCACAAGAGTATGGAATAGAGAATCCACCAAATGCCGGCGGTGGGTGTCTTCTTACGGATCCGGCATTTGCAATACGTGCAAAAGATCTTTTTGAACACACTGATAACCCGACAACAAATGATATTGATTTACTAAAAATAGGAAGACACTTTCGTCTTGATAAAACAACAAAACTAATTGTTGGGAGAAATCAGGATGAAAACAATATGATAAAAGCTCTGGCCTTGCCAGACGACATTGTATTTTACGCAAAAGATCATGTTGGGCCAAACACACTTCTGCGCGGAGACAACATTGAAAACTATAAACAAATTACTGCCGCAATAACACTGCGTTATTCTGATGCCCCAAAAGAAGTGCCGGGAATTGTCATAGTTGAAAAAGCCAGTGACAAATCGGAAATCTCGATAACTAGGGCAGAAGAATCTGAATATCTCCAGTATAGAATTTAGGAACAAAAATTACGTATCGCTTTACATTTGATGCGAAAGACTTTTTGAGGGAGTAGATCGCATTCAATATAGATGCAAAAACAGGAAAGCCCCACGTACCTAAAGGCAATCACGATTCGTGATCCAAGTGACATTCATTCGATAAAAGATGATATGAAAAAAAATATGATACTCATACTAAGGGTTACACCGCTTGCGCAAAAGGACGTAGAGCAGCTACGAAAGCTAGTTGAGGAATTGTACAGTCTGGCAAAAAACCATGATGCTGATATTGCAAGGCTGGGCGAAGAAAGAATAATCGTTACACCGCCAGGCGTTAAAATCTGGAAACCTGAATACGATCTAAAGTAAAATATTAAAACAAAACTAATCATTCCTACGTCTACTTAATATCAAAATAACATCAAATGTTGTAAAATTGAGAAAGTCTGTTTTGTTATTTACATTAATGTCAGTTCTGTCGATCGTGTCCTGCGCACAGCTAGCAGCTGCACAAACCTCTGATAACAGGGAAAAGACTAGCACAATTCAAACCTGTGAAAAAATTTACCCTGATTTACAAAAATTAGGAAACAACAAATTCCGTGAAAGATATCAACACTTTGATAGCTTTAGAGACTGTGTTACATTGTATAATGATTCTGCGTGGGATTCTATCGAATCAGATCGTACAGATAAACTAATTTTACTTTTGGAAAAGCCAGTACAAACCAAAATTATACGAGATCGTTCTGATGACATTCAAAGCATTCCGCAGTGGATAAAAGATGACGCAAAACGCTGGGACCGTGGGGACGAAAAAGACAATGTTCTTTCATACGGTATAAGATACATGATGAATTCTAAGATAATAAAATCAGATAACGCACTAGATTACAAAAATTGCACAGCTGGAGACATTTGCATGTCTCAAAATGATTTTGTAAAATACTCCATTAAAAATAATGATAGTGACGATACCGTCATACTAACACACACTGTTGATGACATATCCGATGACATCGTATCTGTGATCTCAGAACAGTCTTCAAAAAACAGCAAAACCGTTACAAATTTCCAAATAAACAAAACGTCAGGACTTGTGAGCCACGGCAAGAAATGCTGTTCTTACTACCAGTTTGTCCATCAAATCCCTATGGATCTGGGAACAAAAATCAACCAAGAACACTCAGCAGAGGTGATAAGCGAAGTGATTTTCTCATTTAATGATCTTAAGAGACCCTCGTTTGTTGCACAAGACAGGACAGGAAAATACCTGGAAATCGTTGACAAAGAAACAGGGATGGTCTTTTTTTCAAAATATCAAGACAAAACAAGACATTTGCTGCAGACAGTACAACTAGTTGACACCAATATTGTCAAAAAAGACACGACAATCCGATATGATAATATGAAAATTCCGCCATGGTTTAAAAACACCGTTAAATGGTGGACGGAAGGAAAAATTTCAGACGCTGAATACATCTCAGGCATATCGTATTTGTTAAAAAACGACGTCTTGCGTATCTGATGCTGCTAAAATAGCCTGACTGCTTCTTGGACTTGGGGATAATGAGCAGGAACCCGGAACATTCTGCGAACAGTCATTGCGAGATTTTCACACTTTCTTCTTTCACCGTGATTCACAAGAACTCTTCTTAGCTTTGGCCTTAGTTTGTGGATAAATGAAAGTAGTTGGTTGTAGTCGCTGTGACCACTAAATCCGTCAAGCTTTATCATTGAACAATTAATGTTTACGACCTCGACTTTCCCGTCTTTTCCCAAGAGCGATACCTGTTTTGCGCCGTCTAGGACTCTGCGTCCAAGTGTTCCGTTTACCTGATATGAGACAAAAATTATTTTATTCTTACTTCCCGGTGCAATATTTTTGAAATACTCTAGAACTGGGCCGCCCTCTAACATGCCTGATGTTGCAAGTATGATGCATGGTGTGCCGTCTCGTAATGGTTCTTCTCTTGCGTCAGAATGCTCTATGTTTGTAAAGTATTCAGAATCAAACGGGTTGTCATCAGTCTCAAGAATTTTCTGCCTAAGCTCACGCGCCAAATATTCCGGATATGCCTCGTGAATCGCAGTTGCTTCCGCTATCATGCCTTCCATAAACACAGGCGCCTCCATCATTTGGCCTGCCTTCATGTAGTGATCAATTACCATCATTATTTCCTGCGCACGTCCAACTGCTGGGATAGGGATGAGCACCTTGCCTCCGTCGACAAGCGCATTATTTACTGCATTGATAAATGCAGATTCAACTTCTTGCCTTGTGGGCTGAATGTCTTCTTTTGCCCCATAAGTGCTTTCAATTAGAAGAGTTTCAACTCGTGGATAATTCCATGACGCACTCTCAAACAAAATACTTTTTCCAAACTTTATGTCTCCGGTGTATACGAAATTATGATCGCCATTACCGATATGGAAATGGCACGTTGCTGAACCTAAAATATGTCCTGCATTTGAAAAGACGAGTTTTATGTCAGGCGAAATGTCTGTTACGGTTCCATATGGGATTGTAATTGCTTGTTTCATGATTTGCTTGACGTCTCTTTCTGCATATAGTGCAGCCCGCCCCTGCGCAGCTGCTACCTTCACCGCATCCAGCTGAATCAAATTCATCATCGGCAACGTTGGTTCTGTGCAGTAGATTGGTCCCTTATACCCGTACTTGCAAAGAACAGGCAAGAATCCCGTATGATCCAAGTGCGCATGACCTATGACGATCGCATCGATTTCGTCTAATGTTACATTTGCCCAGTCGAGTCGTGGAAACGCCTCCATCGGGCTTCTGGCTCCCGGGTTAATACCGCAGTCAATTAGAATTTTACTCTCAGGCGTAGTCAGTATCATGCTTGATCTTCCTACCTGACCAAAGCCGCCAAGAGTCAGCAACGAAACTTCGGATTTCTGGGCCAAGCGTGGACGAAATATGCTCTCACCAATCTGCTTGAGATGCTTTGCCCTGTCCGATGCAGAAACTTTGAGATTGTAGTTTATTGCCTGAATGGTGCTTGATGGAATTGTGGTTGCCTTTCTTACGCGTATTCTCCAGCCCATGCTTTCTGTCAGCTGTGGGCTGTTGAAGCTAGGATTGTTGTACAATAACCATGGTCGCTTCACCTCAATTGAGACCTCGCCTGTGGTAGTGTCAAAAAAGGTGCCCTGAAGGTCTGCTTCTTTAGGCAATGCTTTTGCTATGATCTGCCTTGCTTCGTCTTCCGGCTTCCTGATGGACTCTTCGGTTCTTACCACTATTCTCTTTTTAATCACATTGACCAGATCAGAAATAATCTCATTGTGCTCCATCAGGTATAGCGGAGATTTTGTGTATAGTGCAATTCTCGGCCCCTCGTAGTCGATTTTACTTACCTTGGCCTCTTTTGGAATACTTTGCAGTATGGTTGCCATTACATTCTGGGTTGTTGATTGTGTATCCTTTTCCTGTTGTTTTTTTTGCATGAAATCACTATAGTGCGATTATGGCTTTCTTTTGCTCTTTTGTCAAAAGACGGAAT
>CAZCWI010000015.1:0-22533 GCA_964502325.1 uncultured Candidatus Nitrosotenuis sp.
GCACCGGTGTCTGTCGTGATTTCTTCTGCAGGTAGAATTTGGATCTTTTTGTACTTTGCATGATCGTTTTTGTATTCCAAGATTTGCCCATAACCGTTCAGGGTGTTGTGGTTTGTTACAAAGATCGCATCAAGCCCAAGGGCGTGTGATCTTTCCAGTTGTTCAGATATGGTAATGTCGCAGTCATACGGCGCCTCATCGTCACCCACATGAAAGTTTGAGAAGTTGTTATGGCAGTGCAGTTCAGTTTTTAGATGATTCAATCAATTGGAAATTTTTTTTGCTATTATTATAATCCTTTTTCTACATTACCTGAATAAATCAGTCTTTTCTGATCGAATTAGCGGTTTTGCCGTATCAGCAGATGCACTAAAACCAAAATTACGAATTATTGCATACGGGCAATTCCTTGTCTTTTTCATTACAAGTTCGGCAGCACTACAAAGCTCATCTGCTTCTGCGATAGCAGTGATGCGAAGCGTCCTTCCAAATGTGTCCTTTGTGCCGGCATAATCATTGATCGGTTTCATTCCAGACACGCCAATTGCGCAATTTGTTTGGCCTTCACGGAAGGGTCGGCCAAATGTGTCAGCTATGAGAACTGCGATTCTTTTCCCGGTCAATTCTTGTAGTCGGGCATGAAAGTTTGACGCAGACACGTCCGGGTTTTCTGGAAGCATTGCGGCAAATCCCTGCGAGATGTTGCTTTCGTCGACTCCGGCATTTGCGCAGACAAAGCCATGCCTTGTTTCTGTTATCAGAATACGGTTTTCCATTCGGATTATTCTTTTTGTTTCATGGAGAATGACCTCGATTAGCCGCGGATCCTTTTCGTATTCTGCGGCAATTCCAACTGCAAGAAGAGATGGGATCACACCACTCAGATCAACTAATCGACCCTCTTGTTTTGATATCACTTTTTGCGAGATTACAATAATGTCGCCATCTAGCAATCCCTTGTATGACGAGGCGAAAATCTTTGCCAGATCGTCTCCTTTCTTAATTTCTTTATCGGTAACAACAGGAATTATTTCAAGTGACATCAGCATTATGCAGCGTTGTCTTTTATTAAAATCTAGTAATGGCTAGGCAATAGTTTGTAGCTGCAGGTTCGTCTTGTAGTGTTTGTTTATTATACCGATTAGGTTTGAAAGGTTTTTTTCTTCAATTACCACGTTTGCTCTTTCTTTTACAACATCTTGAGCCCTAAATGCGATTCCAAGACCACAGATATCAAAAAGTGTCAGGTCGTTTGCGCCGTCAACAGTAACTATGATGTCTTCTTTGTTTTCTTGCCATTCTGCAATTTTTACTCGTGCTGATTTTGCCTTATCGGACGTAACATGAATTTGCACGTCGTCGAGTTTTCCGTCCTTAAAGACAAGCTCGTTAGAATACACAAAGTCAAGATCCAATTCCTCTTTTAGCCTATCAGTCATAATTGTAAACCCGCCAGAGACTGCAAGTAGTTTCCAGCCAGCAGCCTTTAGCACGCGGCATGTTTCCTTTGCACCAGTCATTATCGGCAGGTCGTCTGCTACCTGCTTGCATGTTTCATAACTTAATCCACGTAAAGCATGGACGCGGGTCCTAAGTCCGTCTTCCCAGTTTATCAGCCCTTGAATTCCCTTTCTGGTGATTTCCCAGATTTCTTTTTCCTTGTTCATCTTTTCTGCAAGAATAGGCAAGTATTCTGCATCAAAGAGCACTCCTTCCACATCAAAAATTGCAAGCAATTGTTTCCAATTTTTGGAAAAAATCTATCAATATAAAAGTTGAAGTTTGTTTTCAGATCGCATACCCATAGTAATAAATCACGGTAGGAAAATTGTCAAAACATGGGCGAGCTTGAGCACAAGTATGAAGTCGAAGTAAAAACAGCTGAAAAACTGCAAAAACTTCCAGACGAAGTAAAAGACGAACTAAAGGCATCCGGAATGATGGACGACAAAGGAAAACTCAAACTCAAAGGAGTCAGTCCAAAGATGCTAAAGAAAATGAAGCAAGAATACGTAGACTGTCCTGTTTTAAAACAAGACATTCAGTTTGTCCAGTGTTTTGTGTGTCCCAATTTCCAAAGCAGAGTAATGGGAAAGGTGCTTTGCAAAGGGGATTCACTCAAGTAGAATGCACACTCAATTAAGAAAAAAGATCAAAGTTCAATCCTAAAATTATTCAGAACACAGATACGTTTGAGGTCAGGTTCTCTTGCGGCTAAGAAAAGCTCATTAGTCAAAATTTTTGTCACATATGCATTGAGTAAAGAAAGTGTTGGAATCACAGTTTCAAAAAACGTAGATTTTAGCGAATGGTACACGCAGGTAGTTCTAAAGGCACAGCTTGCAGACTATGCTCCAGTAAAAGGCCTCATAGTTCTCAGACCCGACGGATATGCAATTTGGGAGTCAGTTAGAGAGACACTTGATGAAAAATTCAAAAAAACAGGGCATAGAAACGGCTTTCTTCCAGTGCTTATCCCAGAATCACTGCTTACAAAAGAAAAAGACCATTTTGCAGGATTCAACCCAGAGGTTTTTTGGGTAACGCATTCGGGGGACACCGAAATAGGAGACAGGCTAGCTCTACGCCCCACATCTGAGACGCTGGCATACTCAATGTACGCCAAATGGATTCATAGCTGGAGGGACCTGCCTCTGAAGATTAATTTCTGGAATACCGCACTACGTGCAGAAATCAAGGCAACAAAGCCATTTCTTAGGACGTCGGAATTTTTGTGGCAGGAAGGACACACGGTACATGCGACGCGCGAAGAGGCCGAAAAAGAAGTCTTTGATATTTTAGAGATCTACAAAGACGTCGTTGAGCAAACGCTTGCGATTCCAGTCATCACAGGCAAGAAAAGCGAGAAAGAGAAATTTGTCGGGGCGGTGTACACTACTGCGATCGAGTCCATGATGCCAGACGGTAAAGCGCTCCAAATGGGAACGTCACATTTTCTTGGTCAGAATTTTTCAAAACCGTTTGATGTCAAGTTTCTAGATAAAAACAATGTAGAGAATTTTGCATGGCAGACATCGTGGGGTGTATCATGGAGGCTGATTGGCGCAATGATAATGGTGCACGGAGACGACAAAGGGCTTGTATTGCCGCCAAGAGTTGCCCCGATTCAAATAGTAATCGTTCCAATTTATTATTCAGAAAAAGATGCAGACAGAGTCAGACAAAAAGCGGACGAAGTTGAAAAAACGCTACAAGCCAAGGGACTACGCATCCATATAGACAGAAGAGACGAACTAACGCCGGGTTTCAAGTTCAACGATTGGGAGCTAAAAGGAGTTCCGTTACGAATAGAAATCGGTCCAAAGGATCTTGACAAAAGCAAAGTTACAGTGGCCAGACGCCACAACAGGCAAAAATCAGACCTGCCACTTGACAAAATAGAATCAGATATCGAGCCCATACTACAACAGATTCAAGACGAAATGTTTGCAGCGGCAAGGAAAATCCTTGAGGAAAGAACGGTAAAAGTGACAGACTATAGCCAGTTCAAATCTGAAGTCGAAAAAGGCTCATTTGTAAACGCACATTGGTGCGGAAAAACAGTGTGTGAGGAAAAAGTCAAAGAGGAAACCACGGCAGACATCAGAGTCATTCCGTTTGAGAGTGAAGACACTTCAGGAAAATGCGTGTACTGTGGTGAGAAAAGTGCCACACAGGCAATATTTGCTCGTGCATACTGACACCAATTCTTGATATAGGATACAGCACAAGTCAGACACGTTGGATGAAATTCTAGTTGTTGAAGGTCTGCAGAAGCATTTTATCAAAACAAACTGGCTTGGAAAGCAGTCATCGCTTGTCAGGGCAGTTGACGGAGTATCGTTTTCGGTAAAACGCGGCGAGGTGTTTGTTTTGGCCGGAGAGTCAGGCTCAGGCAAATCCACCATCGCAAAGATGATTTTAAAATCAATCGATTCAGACGCAGGTAGGATAGTTTTTGACGGAGTAGAGATTATCAATAAAAAAGAATCTCTGAAAAAAATCAGAATGGGCTGCCAGATGGTCTACCAAGACCCGTACGATTCAATAAATCCGAAAATGAAAGTAAAGGACATAATTTCCGAGCCAATCGAAATCCATAAAATTGCCAACTCAAAACAGCGCGAGAAACTAGTCAGGGAGGCATTACACGAAGTAAGACTAGAGCCAGCCGATGAGATTATGGAGAAGTATCCTGGAATGCTATCAGGCGGACAAAGACAGAGAGTAGTACTTGCAAGAGCAATAGTTATGAAACCAAAACTAATCATTGCAGATGAACCAGTGTCAATGCTTGATGTGTCAGTTAGAGCTGAAATTCTTGAACTGATGGAGGGATTGCGCCAAAAACACGACATTTCCTTTGTATACATAACGCATGATTTGGCAACTGCCAGATACTTTGGTCACACCATTGCAATACTATACCTTGGAAAAATAGTTGAGACTGGCCCAATAAATGACGTTTTGACTCATCCCAAGCACCCATACACGCAGGCGCTGCTCGATGCAATATCAGAGCCGGATCCAAATAACATCTACAAAGAAAAAATAGTCAGGGTCAAAGAACCATCGGATATTGGCACATACCAAGGCTGCAGGTTCCAAGCAAGGTGCCCGTATGCCTTTGAAAAGTGCAAAATCGAGCCAGATTTGGAAGATGTCGGAAGCAATAGAAAAGTTGCATGTTTTGCCAAATTAGAAAATTAATTTTACATTCACAGGTTTAGACAAACAAAAATCAATCCAAGTGTACACAATAATGATAGATAACACGTTTAGCTTGTGATTGACGGCATTCGTTTGTCCTTGTATGTGACAACGTGGGATACTCCATTTTTTGGATAGACACCGTAGATCAGTTTGGCCTTTTGTACCACAGAATCCTTGAGTGAGACCATGATAAACTGGCTTCCGTTTGAGCGCTGCTCTATTATTTTTGCCAGCTTTTCGGCGTTTGGTGCATCCAGGTGTGCGTCAACCTCATCAAACAGGTAAAACACAGAGGGCTTTAGTTTTTGCAGAGCCAAGACAAACACAATTGCTGCAAGTGTTTTTTCTCCACCTGAGATTGATGTTGATTCTCTTTTTGGTTTGTTTGGGAACTGGATCAGATACGATATTCCGGAATTGAAAATGTCATCTTCGTTTTGCAGTTCAAGCCAGGCCTGCCCTCCAGTCATGGTGTTAAACGCTTCGCGGATTTCCTTGTCCACTTTGTCAAACGCGTCAAGGAATGTCTGGCGCTTGTCTTTGTCAATTTCTTCGATAAACTTGACAATTGCGTTTCTCTCCTCCTCTAGCTCGTTCTTTCTATCAGACATTGAGCGGTATCCATGCGATATCTCAAGATATGTTTCAGGAGCACTTGCGTTAAGCTTTGATGCAAGGGAGTTCATCTCAGATTCAAGCGAGTGCAACATCAGATCAACTTCAAATGTTTCTGTAATTTCCTCGTAGCCGTATTTTTCTAGAATTTTTTGGATTTTAACCTCATTTTCCACTATATCACGGATGTCCCTTGAGAGAGAATCAGACTGCCTTTCGCGCGAGCCAATTTCGCGCATAAAGAATCGCTCCCTTTCATTTAGCTTGCCCAGCAGTTCATCAAACTCCTGCAGTTTCGATATGGACGTGCCAGATGTCGAGATTAGAACTTGTTCTTTCTCCCTTAGTTTTATCAGGTTTTCATTTGCAGTTTCCTTTTCTCTTACCAGCACATTGAGTCTTGACTCAATTTCGTGTTTTTCGTGATTAAGCGATGATTGCTCATCGTGCAGGTTTCGCATTTTTGTTTTTTCGCCAAGCTCCTGCGCAGACAAAGTGGCAACCTGGGATTCTTTTTCCCTAAGTTCGTTTATGATAGTAGACTGTCTTGCCATAACAGAGGTACGTTTCTCATTAAGGCGGTTAAGCTCATTCGCAATGCGATTGTTTTCCCCATCAGCATAGTTATCATGCACAAGCGAGATTCTTTCCTCCAAGGATGCGAGGTAGGACTCTTCTTTTGCAAGGTCCATGCGGAGTCGCTCGTTGTGCCTCTCAAGCTGCGATATTCTAGTTTCAAGTTGTGACTTCATCTTGTCAATTGACGTTATCTTGAACTTCAGATCAGAGTGGCTCATGTCCGCATTTGAAAGACCGGTTTCAGAAATAGATAGCCTGCTTTGATAGTTTTGGATTATCCCCTCTACTTTTTTTAGCGAAAATCTTTTCTTTTGGATGTATTTTTTGAGCAGGCTAATCGATTGGACAAGGCCATCAACAGATGTGCTCATCGAGATGATTTTTGTGAGTTTTGAAATCTTGGAGTTTATGTCAATAATTACGGCGCTTGCCTTTGCTTCAAAGAATTCGCCCTCAAGTGTCACAGTCTTGTATCCGGACTTTGAGATGCGAATCGCAGCATCCCTAGAATCAACCAAGATCACATTTCCGAACAAAAATGTCTTAAGCGGTGCGTATTTTTCATCGCATTTTACAAAATCAGACAGTACTCCCACAACAGAGGAGTCACCTGGAAGCGTCAGGCGGAAATTAGGTATTGCCTCAAGTGGAATTATCTTTAGCTTTGGTAGCTTTCTTGCTCGCGCAACCTCAGCTAGACTCAAAAGCGTTGCAAAATCCTTAACCACAAAAGACTTTATCCAATCAGACGCTCCTGCCAATACTGCGCGCTCATATTGCTTATCCCAAGATATCATCTCATAGACCAGCCCTTCGATTCCAAGCTCAGCACTGTGTTCTTTGAGGTTTGCAATTGTGTAATCCTCGTGCATTATTCCCTTGACCACCTTGATTTTTGCATCATATTGCGCCGCCGCCTTACTTGCCTTTTCTAGGATAAGTGAGATTTCTTCAATGTCATTTTCAATTCTCGCGTGCTTTGTAGTTTGGGCGGAAATTCTTGATTTTAATTCAGTTATTGTGTCCTTGTGATTTGTTCTAATTGATTCCAATCGTATTTTTAGTAATTCGAGTTTCTTTGATTCTTCTATGATATCAGCATGTCTTTGCCTATTGCCGTCAATCTTTGTTTTGATGTCTTGAATGTCAGAACTTATTTTTCCAAACGTTACCTTTGCTTGGTTTAGCTTTGTCGTGAGGTTTTGGATCTTTGTGTCGACTTCTTTTCTTTGCGCAATGACTTGTGCTTGCTGTCGGTACACTTGGGAGCTTTCGGATTCTATTGATTTTACTTCCTGATAGATTTGGTTCTTTTCTTCCCTAATTTGTGCAAGAGACGTTTTTTGTTCTGCGATTTGTGACTCTATGGCAAGCCTTGCTTGGTGCAATGATTCTAGTTCGATTGCGATTTCAGGAAGACGCATCTGAATTTGGCCCAGTCTTCGTGTTTTTGTCAGGGTTTCAGTGTTGGCACTTTCATACAACTGCATGGCAGCGCTAAGTTCAGAGTCGATTGCGGCCTTTGCGTGATTGTAAGCGTTTGCCTCTGCCATAAAGGAGGATTTTTGAGCCTCCAGTTCTGAGATTTCCTTTTTGATCGCCGCCCTTTCCTCGTCAAGCTTCTTTGTCTCAGATACAAGCGAGTGCATGCTGCGTTCTTTTGATAGTTTTTCAGTCTGAATTACCTTCATTTTGTTTGATGCGGAAATCGCGTGGAGTCGTCCAAGTTCGCGGTTTATCAGTTCGTATCTTAGTTTTAGGTTTCTTTCAACTTCCAGTTCGTCGATTCTCTTTTTGATCTCATCCATTCTTGCCAAAGCTACCTCTAGGCGCCTGTCTGCGTCCTCCAGCTGTTTGATGGATTCTGACTTTTTTTCATCAAAATACGATAGGCCGATTAGATCCTCAATTACGGTCCTTTTTTCCTCTGCAGTAAATTCAGAAATTCTTGTAACGGTTCCCTGCTGCACCGCGTTTAGCTGGTTTAGGCTTGCGTTTGCAACCTCCAAAAGATCAAGGATTTGGTTGCGGTTTGTTTGCTTTTGATTTAGGTAATAGGTATTTTCTCCATGCTCGTCCATCTCTCTTGTTATGACAACAGAGTTGGAATCAACTGGGATCTTTCTGTCAGAATTGTCAAATTGGAGACTCACTCGTGCCATCTTTGGCCCGCGACGCGTTCCTTCGATGTCGTGGATCAGAGATCGGAGTTTGTCCACCCTCATTATCTTTGGCCTGTTCTCACCTAGCGCAAAAATTATCGCATCAAGTATGTTGCTTTTGCCAGATCCGTTCGGACCTGAGATCGACACAAGCCCAGGCTCAAAGCTCACAGTGCTGTTCGTAAAACCAAACGACTTGAAGCCAAAAATTTCCACCTTTTTGATATGAACCAATGAGTATCTTTCAGAAACTGGTTTGTTAATCAAATACTGACAAGTTTTGTTGACTAAATCATGCTGTTTTGTTTAGTTTGGAACGGGTTTTTTTGATGCGGTACGAAAAATGTTGTAATGGCGCCGTTGCGCACATTTGGCCACGTTTTGTCGCTTGAGGCCAAAACAGAAAAGTCCGCAAATATCGAGGCTACGCAAAGGATTTTCTTTACCGCACAGACAAGTTCCGTTTATGTATATTTAGGCCAAAGATGAAACCAAGTGCGTTTGATAAAGATAGGCTTGGTTCAGACCCGTACGCATGGTTCTAACGAGACAGGAATCGACACGGTTTCCAAACTGGTAGAAAAACTTGGAAAACAGGAAACAGACATTGTTTGCCTTCCAGAACAATGGCTAAAAGAAAACAGGATTGCCAGCTTTGATACCGAATTTTCAAGGTTCAAGAAAATTGCAAGAGAGTACTCCATGACTGTCATCCCAGGCGCGTTTTATGAGAAAAGAAAAAACGGCCACGTGATTGCGTCCCCAATAATAGACCCAACTGGCGAGATCATTGGAACGCAGGAGAAGATCCACCCGTTTGGTTACGAAAAAGATCTAATCGAGCCAGGCACGAAGGCTAAGGTGTTCAAAACTACCTGTAAATTTGGCATAGTGATTTGCTACGACATGGTATTTTCGGACGTGGCGGAAACTTTGGTAAAGAAAGGCGCACAGGTGTTGTTTTCTCCCTCAAGGATAGTCAGAAGGGGAGTGATCCCATGGCACATGTACGTACAAGTCAGGGCGCTAGAAAACCGCGTCCCAATATTGGCTGCAAACGTGCAAAACAATCGCTTTGGCGGAAACAGCATAATCGTAAGTCTGCATGAGCGCGACATGGTAATGATACCAAGCGTGCAGACTCTGAAGGGAGAGTCCGTAAAATCACTGAAAGCAGACCTGTCAAAATACGAAAAAAGCCGCAAGGGAAGATTTTCTGATCATCGAAGATTTTCCTAATAGAGAGGCATCGGTAAAAGTATATCAGTATTAATTTAGAATATCACCTATGTTTCCACGACTTTGGGTCAAGGAGCTCAAGCCAATAGACCTAGAAGGAGGATATCTCATTGACGGTTTCCCCTCAATTGGTTTCACGGGTGCGATTGCAAGTGAATCATTAATGCATGCGACGCCGTACGATCTTGTTGGCTTTATCGACTCACTTGATTTCCCAACAGTGTCCATAATCAAAGACGGCGTGCCAAATTACGCGACGCGTATTTTTGTAAACAAGAACCTCAAGGTGGGAGTCTTTACGTCGTATTTGACAATCAACGAGCCGTATCACAGAGTAATTGCAAGGCTAATGCTAAAGTGGGCAAAAAAACACAAGTGTTCGCTGGTCGTCAGCAGTGCCCCGATGAGAGTGCCAGGAGAAAACAAAGATCAGATAATTGCAGTAGGCAGCACCCCCGAGGCAAGAGAAAAGATCAAACAGGCGGGAATGACGGTGTTGCAAAACGGCACCATTCCTGGAATTCCCGGTGCATTGCTCAACGAGGGGATGATAAACGGCCAAAACATAGTGGTCGTTCTAGTCGACGTAGATGAGTCGGGCCCCGATTTCAAGGCAAGTGTAAACCTTTGCATGGCAATGTCAAAGATATTGCCGGGAGTATCATGTGATCTTGGATTAATGCAAAAGCAGACAGAGATAGTGGAGAAAGAGATCAAGGAAAGGGAAAAAGAAACAAGCGTCATTAAAAAATCAATGTATGGCTAGTACATGCAGGACTTTTTACAATTTAGTATTGCAGTGGTCATAATTTCAGCGTCGGGAGTCATGTCACCGGGGCCGCTGTTTGTGGCAACAGTTGCAAATGGCATCAGACGTGGTGCAAGTGCGGGACTCAAGATAGCACTTGGACATACGCTAGCAGAATTTCCGCTTGTTATTTTGATTGGGTTTGGAATTTTGTCACTTGATGTGATGCCGCAATTTAGGGGCGTGGTTGGAATTTTGGGTGCCCTGAGTCTTTTCGGATTTGCAGGATTGCAGATAATATCAACATTAAAAAAAGATCCCACACAATACAAATCCAAATACGGTTCTTTTCTTACAGGCATACTCCTAACGGGACTGAATCCGTTTTTCCTAATATGGTGGTTCACGATTGGGTTTAAGCTTATTTCGGATGCGTTATTGTTATGGCCAGTGTTTGGAATTTTGATAATGTTTGGACTGCACATCTGGATGGATTACGCATGGCTTGCCTTGGTTTCGTTTCTTTCCTCAAGGGGCAAAGTGTTCCTTTCAAACACGAGATACAAAATTTGCATGGTCGGGATTAACTTTGTTCTGATTTATTTTGGAATATCGTTTATCTTACAAGTCTAACCACAGTCAACAATATCAAACTCGGTTTTACATTTGGCATTTAGATTTATGATTTTGTCAACTAGGATCACGCATTGTTGGGGATCGGATAGTTTTTCATACTCTGCAATTTCAGACATTATTGATAGCTGCTGTAACGAGCACGAGTTAAACGTTTGAATTAAAGCGAGTCCCGCAATTACAGAAATTCCAATTAAAACAACAAGTTTCTTATTCTTTTGTAATGTCAATTTCTATTGTGGAAACATTTCTTGTTTTTCCGTCTTGTGATAAAAGCGAGTCAGATGAAATGCGGACATCTTTGATTTTATATCCCACGGTGTTCATCCGTTTTACAATCATTTGAGACACGTCAACTGCCTGCGTGATTCTCTGTCCCCTTGCCTTTATTGTTACAAACGATTGATTTGAAAGCTGTGTCAGTGTTGCGGTGACATAAGTCATTATCGGCTTTGTTCCGACAAAAATCACGTCACGTGTCTTTCTCAAATCTTCTTCGTCGGTGACTTTTGTTTCTTCTACTGCGGGGATATCTTTGAGTTTTTGCGATTCTGTAAAGATCTCTTCGGCTTCAGTAGGTGTGTCTTCGCTCATGTTGTTTTGGCCTTAGGTTGTTCATGTTCTTCGGCGATTATTTAATGTTTAATGTTTTCTTTTTGAATATAATTCTCTATAATTTTTTCAATATCGTCAGGGTTAGAGCAGGTTTTGACAGATTCAACCAAATCCTTTTCTTCAATTTCATAACAATTTAGAAATTCCTGGTCGTCTTTGTAGACAAGAACCACCTTCTCATTGTGAACGCAGTAATACATTTTTTCTTTTTCCATGTTTTCTGGCTTCATCTTGACGCCGTTTTCATCAACAGATAATGGATAGACCACAACTGTTAGTGCGCGTATAGATATTTAGATTCTTAGAATGAGACGATATTGTAATAAGGATTTTTTCCCATACAAGACACATGCCAGAAAGGGTTGTGCTCCATGTGGATTTTGATTATTTCTACGCCCAATGCGAGGAGATTAGGGATCCAAATCTGAGAACAAAGCCAGTCGCAGTCTGCATATTTTCTGACAGAGGCGGCGACAGCGGGGCAATAGCAACTGCAAACTACATTGCAAGAAAATATGGCGTAAAGTCAGGTATGCCAATCAGATTTGCAAAAGCTCGGCTAAAGCAAATTCCAGATACTGCTTTTTTGCCAGCAGATTTTCCATATTATTCAGATATTTCCGAAAAAGCGATGGAGATAATGAAAAAACATGCAGATGTTTTCGAATATGTAGGGCGAGACGAGGCCTATCTTGATGTGACAAAAAGGACTCAGGGCGATTTCAAAAATGCAAGCCATTTGGCCCAGCAGCTCAAAAACCAGATAAGAAATGAAATCAAAATGACATGCTCAGTCGGCGTATCCGTAAACAAGCTTGTTTCAAAAATCGCTTCAAACTACAGAAAGCCAGACGGATTGACAGTGGTAGAGCCACACAAGACAGAATCGTTTTTGGCACCGCTCAAAGTAAGCGACATTCCAGGAATAGGCAGGGTTGCCGAAGAGAAACTTCACGAAATAAACCTAAACACGATAGAAGAATTACGCAAAGTTGACATTTTTACCTTAAACAAAATGTTTGGCAGAAAGATTTCACTGTACATCTACAACGCTGCAAGGGGCATAGATGATGATCCAGTAGCTGAACGACAGCCAACCATACAGTACAGCAGAATAGTCACGTTAAAAAAAGACTCAAAGGATCTTGACTTTCTTGCAAGTAGCCTCGATGAAATATGTGTTGATGTGTACGAAACTGCGGTTAAAAACAAAAAAATGTTCAAGTCAGTTGGAATTCAATTTGTGCAATCAGACTTGGTAAACAAGACAAGGTCAAGGATGCTCAAAAACCCCACATTTAGCCTTGAGGAATTAAAAAAAACTGCACACCAGTTGCTAGAAGAGGCCATGAGTGACCAAGCACTAATGGTCAGGAGGCTGGGAGTAAAAATTTCAGAATTATCAGACCTGCAAGGACAAAGCTCACTTACTAACTTTTTTTAATATCTAATCGCTTGATTCGTTTTGTTTCAATCGTTGTTACGATAAGCAAGAATATGAAAACCCAAGGCAGGAACATTATTTCGCCTGCAATGCCATGAAATTCCTCAAACTTGTTTGGATCAGTGGAAACTTTGAGCACAAATACAGATAGGGAAAATATCCTAATCATGTTTACGCCAATTGTTCCAAGTATTCCAATGATAAAGTACACCGTCTTACGTTTTCGCTCAATGTTCATCTTTAGCAAAAATGCCATCATGACTAACGAGAAAATTATGATGCTATGAACCCCTGCCGACGGCCAAAATACCTGTAGCGCCATCGGCCCATGCTCTCCTCGCAATAGCATCAGATTTTCTTTAGCAATCGCAGTGCCAAGATCCAGACTGTTGATTATCCAAACATTTGCCTTTACCAGGTATGGTACCACGTATTGAAGAGGGCCAAGCGTGTCATACGGAAAGAATGCATCAAGTGATAAAATTGCAGCGCTACCACACAGAAAAATTGGCCCAGCGGGTGCAATGCGTATCCATTTTTTCCCAAACAATATGCTTACTACGGCAATCAAAAAGGTACCCATTATAACAAAATCCCACATCCATGTCCACGAATACACAAGATGGACGTTAAACTGAGGAGCCACATTTACAAGATAGTCTTTCAAGCCGTGTTCGCGTATTACAAGGTAGGCAATAGCGGCGCCAGCAAGCGGGATGGTTGCAAGTATTCTTTTCTTAGACACTTGAATTTTAACTCCGATTAGCTCTGCTACAATGAACGCCATTGCAAAAAGGAACCCCCCACGCCCCTGATTCCAGCTTAAGCTAAACGTGTCAGGGTACGCTGCAAGTGCGAACAAAACAGGACTGATAATTATTACAATTGCAATAACGAGATTTTTATTTTGCAACAAGGTTTGTAAATTGTAAACGAATAAAAACTAAGCATTAAGCGCGGCAGATTCTTGCACGGTTATTTTCTCTTTATAGTCAGAGTTTTTTGTATCTCATTTATGCCGCTGATGAATTTTTGTTTTGCATCATACTCGTTTGAGACCTTTACAATTATTTCAGACGAAGAAAGCAGCACATCTTTTACGACCAGTGGAACACTCAAGCCAAGCAACTCCCCCAAAAAATCAAACAGATTCTGAAATTTTGCAGAATCACGGTAATGGAACAAGACATTCCCATCTCGGAATATAGGTTTTGGATCAAGTGGAATTACCAACTCTGGGGAGCTTATCTCGGTGATGAATGTGTCAGTGCCGTTTTTGATAGATGTTGCCAACTGATCCTTTTGGGATTCAAGGCTGAGTTTCATTTTTTCTAATTGCTCCAGTTGGTCCTCATATTGGATCCCTATCATTTTTGCAAATGTTGATTCTGTCGGTTTTTTTAGCGGCAGTTCGTGAAGCCGCATGTTTACGGATTTTAGCTCCTCATCGACTTGCTGTATGTTAACTCGTTCAGACTTGATTTTTTTTGCCAAGTCTTCTAAAAAATTAAAATCAGCCATAACTATGAAACCTGGCTCAGCTAAACTGGTGCACTACATCCATCAGGCTTTGTTTAAAGTCCTCGGTGGTTAGTCCCCATTTGCCGTATTCGTCCTTGTAGGCATCCCAGGATTCTTCTGCCTCGCGCGCAATATCTAAAATCTTAGGACCGATTGCCTTTGTGTTTACAAGTATGGTGACGTTTGCCTGCTCTTTATCCAGGATTGGAATCTTGACAAATATCATTCTTGAGTCCTCGATATTGAATTTGTCTTTGATCACTCGTTTTAGAATTTCTCTTTCCTTGATGTCAAATTCGCCCTTTACTTTGACTAGTGCACAACATGAGTCCTTTGGCCCGCCATGATTTCTGACATCAGTCTCATCAATGTCAAATAGCAAGGCATCTTGTTTTTTGTTGATGTTTTCAATGATAGAGTCCATCGTGTTGTGCTTGTTGCCAGTTAATTGGTCTAGGCTCCATTGATCTTCATCAGGCAAGACAGGTATTGCCCACGGGATTGCAAATTTGGGGCGTTTTGTTGCAAGCCATGTCCTATAGTTAGACATGTCCCATTCTGTTTCTCTTGCAAATGAGGACACATACATCGATATGGCGTTTGCGGCAATCAGATTCATTCCCTTGTAGTCCTTCCAACCAACTTCGTGTTCCTTTGGTAGATCGTCGATAATGGAAGGGATTTTTTCCACTCGTTTTTCAAATTTGTGTGCAATTTCCCGCAGTCGCCTATTTGAGAATAGAATCGAGCAGTCGCTGAACTTGATTTGGTATTCAAGGTTCATTACAATGTTAATTGCAGCTGCTTCTAAGATCACTGGGTCCCAGCCAAATTCTGGGAGCAGCCCCAAGGTTGCAATTGTCGCATGCTCTTTTGTGTTGCTTCGTATAAACTCGATAAATGAACATGCAAATGAGCTTCCGGTTCCGCCGCCCATTGCAAACGGAACCACGTAGCCACGTACAGGCTCTGGCGATAATGCAGACAGTTGCTTGGCAAAATCCCATTTCTGGGTGATTTCATTTTTAAATCTAGAGCGTCCTTCTGCCCAGTTTCTTGCAGCGCCTCCCGCGCCGTGAATTACGTGCTTGTCACGCAGGGCAAAAAGATCCGGGTACGACTGCAAAATAAGATTAGCTGCTCTTGGATCCAAGTCAACTAGTAGTGCCCTTGGGATTAACGGGGTTTCGCCCCCCGTATACGCTCCTGGAAAACGCAAGATTGTGCTGCCGTATCGTTTAAGAATTCTAGACTCATCTTTGCTGTCTTTTAAAACAGGTTTTAGCGGATCTGCACCCACATCTAGCAACAGCCTACGATAGGATTCTGCTCCAAGGCCGATTCCACAATGACCAAAACATGTCATCAGTACTGGTGCAGGTGGGAGTGGTGCTGAACCTTGTGACATAATTACACCACGGCTAATTCGGACTTTAACCAAGCAGTGTAACAAAGTAAAGTTTTTGCTTGATCGTTATAGACAGCAGTCCAAATCATAAATACACTGTGAGGGTTTTGCATTTAAGATTTAAGAAGAATTCATACTAGTGACCACAGACGGTTTGTCAGAAATAATCTGCAATCGACTTTTGTTTTATCATTTTCAGTGTTGTCCCTTTTGAGAGCCATTCGCTTTTACTGATGCTCAAAGGATTACAAGCTAAAGTCAGTCCATCATTTAGAGTATCTACTAGAACTGGAGTCTTTGACATTGCCGCTCTAATTGCCTCTCTTACCTGCCACACTCCAACAGGTACAGCATATTCTGGCCTTATCTCCCGCAGAATCAGAACGCCAGATTGCCGTTGTTTTCTTTTCAGATATTCTGCAACCCCAAGCTTTGCCGCAAAATACGCTCCAGCTATGCTTGGATAGTGATCAATCCCATTTGCATTTTCTGCATCTGCGCCAAAACCAACTTCTCCTTTTTCCGTGTACCAAGCCTCCTCCATTTCAAAAATCCACCGGTGCGGAAATAAGAGAATAGAAAAGATGTTTCCCAGGTGCTCATGCGTGAAAACTTGGTAGCTGTCAATCATTTGATAGTCCAAGATTTCCATAACAAGTTTTTTTGATATAATGTCATCTGTTGCAGTAATGCTCCACCGGGTGGGTACTAGCTTCCGTTCTTTCCCAAACATCCCAATGCTAAAGCATTTTTGGATTTTTGAAATTTCGATTCCGCTGTCATATAGAGACACTACGGCATCTTCTGCTTTTAGATCCTTGTCATAGTATGTTTTTTCAATGATTTGGTTTGTAGACATGCTGGAAAATTTGGCAGTCTTTATCTCGCCAATTGGTCCAAAGGGGGCAGACTCGCCATCTATTGTTGTGATTGGAGATGTATGTTTTTGAAATACAATATCAGAGTCAGGAGCATTAGACGACATTGCAAGTTCTTGAAGGCTTTCAATGTAACGCCCCTGTGGTTGCGCGACCGAAACATTTTGTATTCCCCTAACCAATTTTAGTCTGAAATTCACAATATCTTCCAGTGTTTTCCCCAACCATTTTTCAGGCAGATCTAAAAGACTGGTGTCGCCATGGATAGGCGGAACCATCGGCCCCACTCCAACTTTAGGGTAGCCATATGAGCCTACAAAGACAGACGGAGGACTAGATCCGCTAATTGAGTCAGATGAGAACAGGTTCCCGTATCGGGACAGGTATTCTTTCCAGTTTTGCTCAATTGATTTTCTTATGTCTTGCGCATTTGGGCTCAATAACAAACAAGGGCAGATTCAAGTATTTAGTTTGAATGATCGATTTACAGATAGCTATCAGGGTTCGTACAAAGACGGATTTTGAGAAAAGATGAAACTAAAAACTAACGCTTGTGGCTTCTTTTTGAAAGCCAAGATACTACGATTTGTCGTGCCAGCTTTTCTGGATCTTCTTCACGATACTGGGATTCTTTTTCAAGCTTTTTTGCATATGAAGATGACAGGGTAAGTGGAACTGTTCGCCTAACTGCGAGGATTCGTGCTTTTTTTAGTAATTTGCGGTGGGTCATTGAAGGGTGTTTTGCAAGCAATCTAAGATAACTTTTTTGTGTACGAGCGTCGAGCACAGAAATTCTTTCTGCAACAAGTACGGCTTTGTTCACGTTTGGAATAATTTGATTAAGGTTTATCGCCACACTGCTAGATACGGTTCCAGGAACCAAGTTCTTTATTTTGTCAGGAAGCGCTGCAAAGCCAACATACTTCTTAAAGGTTTTACGTGAAATTCCAAGAGAGTTAGCGCCGCCGGTTACGCCCATTTTATCGGCAAGAAATCGACACGAGCTTGCCATGTCTTTTGGTGCCATGTTCTTGCGATGCAGGTTTTCAATTACAGATGCAGCTTTTGCATTTTCAAGATCATAACCTTTTGTCAACACTAAAACTGGAATCTTTTTTGCTCTCAGGTGCTTCAAGGCTGCAAGTCTCCTTTGGCCAGACATCAGAAGAAAGCGACCGCGGCCATCTTTTTGGACCATTGGGGGGTTCTGCAATCCCTCGTTTCGGATAGATTTTGCAAGTTCACGTATGCCATCCCTATCAAGTGAGCGTGCCTGAGCCTCATCCCACACATGAATACTCTTAATTGGGATTACTTTAACTCGATAATGTATTTTTTGACGGTATCTTTGAGACATCAATGATGTTGTAATAAAAAAGAAGATAGTAAATAGCGAGGTTAAATTCAATTCGCTTTTGTGTGATCAAATGTTCTCTTAAAATGCGTCAAATATTGAATAAAACGTGTTTAAACGGTCCAAATTAGTCAATTGTAAAGACTGTCACCATGGATCAAAAATTAGTTAAAATTTCACCATTTTGAACAAATTCCATGGCTTCAAAAAGAATTGTCTCGTTTCTTCCAAGTGCGACGGAGTTGCTGTATGAGCTTGGGGCCGAAGAAAATTTGGTTGGTGTTACTCATGAGTGTCTTTATCCACAACAAGCAAAAACAAAATTACGAATAATCAATTCTGTTTTTGATCCAGAAAAAATGACGTCAAAACAAATTGATGACAAGGTTTCAGAGTTGGCAAGAGAAGAAAAAGATATTTTCACGGTAAACGAAAAAAATCTCAGAGAAGCGAATCCGGATCTCATAATTGCGCAAGGGACGTGTGCGGTCTGCTCGGCATACACCAATGAAGTAAACAAGGCACTTCAAATCTTACAGCAAAGACCCCAAGTGGTGGTTCTTGATCCTCACACCATTGAAGAAATTCTAGACAGCATCATGGTGGTTGCACAAAAGATTGGAAAGGGGGAAGATGGTGGAAAACTAGTCGAGTCGCTAAAAAAAAGAATCAATATCGTCAAATCAAAAGATGTCAAAAGAAAAAAGGTATTATGCATAGAATGGATTGATCCGTTTTTTACATCTGGTCACTGGATTCCCCAAATGATAGAAATTGCTGGCGGCATCAACTTAGTAAGCGTAACAGGAGAACATTCCAGGCGCATGACAATAGACGAAGTAGAAAAGGCAGATCCAGACATCGTAGTTATGATGCCTTGTGGTTTTGACACAAAAAGAACCGCAGCAGAGTGCTCAGATACTCTGCAAAGCAATCAAAGATGGAAAAAATTACGAGCAATAGAAAATAACCAAGTCTTTGCCGTTGACGCAAACTCTTATTTTTCAAAACCAAGCATTAGAACCATAATCGGAATTGAAATCCTAGCAAAAATAATCCATCCGCAAGAATTTGCAGAGATCAAGATTCCAGAAAACTCGTTTAAACAGATAAAATTCTAATTATTGTCTTCGGCGTCATCATCTGCCTCAAGTGTCCGCTTGCCAGGCCGTGCAGGAATAAACATTATGGTCATGAAACTAACAGGCGATACGCCCCTCATAGATTGTCAGGTTTGAAAAAGTTTACTTTTCTTGTGATTTCCAATCAATAAACAAATCTAGAAAGATAACCCATATTCTGTTTTTTGAAAAAACTATCGTCTGAATATTAACTTGAAGTTTGTCCAAATTCAACACACATTGTCTGATATTGAAGATTAGTGATTAGATATCAGTGAGTGCCTGAATCATTTCCCATTCCTATCTCGTGGCTTCTTGTCTTTTAATGGTTCAGGCAATCTTTCTGTTTTAGCTAATTTTGCAGTCAACAGACAGTGATTTGGTAGTGGCATAGTACGCGTAAAGCAAGATCACAACTGACAGTATTCTTAATGGAATTTCATACATGGTGAGAACCGAGGTGGCCACACCACCAATTGTGCCAAACGTAGAAATCAATGAAAATCCAATAGGACCGCAACTACATGCGCCTGCAGATGCGCCCACGATTGAGCCAACAAAGCTGCCACCGATTCGTTTCGGCCTGTTTTGTAAAGTTTTGATCATATACAGAGTCATCGGAATCACCAGGCCAGATAGAGAAGACACGGCCAAAATCAAAACAAAGCCAATTAGTCGGTCATACGGGACATAGAACACAAAGAACGGTGCAAAAAACACATACTCTGAAAGTGACGACAGGAGCATCAGTAGCCCGGCAAATATCGCAACAGCTAATGACACATACGGATAATGTGAAAAAACCAGTCTTACAGATGATGCCAATTTATTGCAAAGAACCTAATTGAGTTAAAAATATTGCCACCGATGTTACTTGCGCTTGAATATTTTGGCAAGTTTTTGGGCTACAATGTCCAGAGGACATGTTTCGCATGAGACAGAGTTTGAGTCTTTTTTTGTTTCGTCCATAGAACCTAATACCATCTGTCAGATATAAGAAATTCGTGTTCGAATGTATCAACGTGGCCTAAACGCAACAAACAAGAGCGTGAAAATGCGACGCTGGCAAATCATGATTACGAGTCAGAAAGCGGCAATTAAAGGAGAGTTGTTTTGATCTAAAAAGCCTCACAGATAATGCAGTTTCATGTGTGTTTGCAGCAATCCTTCGTATTGCGTGATATAGCCACAATGAGTACATGCAAACATTGATTCGGGTTGTTTTTCCCTCACAAAAGATCTATCTGACAGAGACTTTACCAGTATGACTTCGTCTTTTGGCAATACCGCAAAGTTTGCAGTCTCTCCAATGGACGCAAAAAACTCACGTATTCCTTTGGCAATTTTTTCAGTGTCAAGATGCTCATCGTCTATAGGAGATAGCACAAATTCATGTAGTTTCATTGTCGGGATTGCGCCAATCCAGTCTGCTACAAAGACTGCCAGTTCATGTTTGTAGGATTCTATTTCCCTGCAATCTATTGTAATCACGCAAGTTTTCGATCCATTGCTACTTTTAATTGTGTTTGCGCTCAAAATCCAGAACTTAAGCATTGCTAAGAACTTCTGTCAAAGCGCTAAATACAAAAATTTATTTTTATTTATTCAATGACTAGCAAATTTGTTTTCTGCGGAATGATTCTCAGTCTTCTTGCAATACTAAACACCACGCAAATCTTTGCAATTGAAAGCGACGAGATCAAGGCAACCGACAAAATAAAAAACAACCCAACGATGATGCAAATCCTCAAAAAAATAGAACAGTCAAAAAAAATTCTAGCCGAGATGCAGGAAGGAAAAAAGATCCAGACGCAAAAAATCAAGGCAATACAGGAAGCACGAAATGTTGCCAAAGCAAAGATAGATGAGGAAATTGGCAGAATGAATAAGGATAATGAACCGTTCACCCCCCAGAATGCCTTTGCAAAGTTTGTTTCAAGCAAGCCAATCGAGGTGCAAAGCATCTACATGTCGATGTTCAATTACCAACAAGACAAGATAAAATCAGCACAGAAAATCAGAGACCAAATTCTCGCAGGTAGCGGCAAGACAAAAGACGCTTGGGACGCATACTACAAAAACTCAGCAACAAGTCGCATCCAGATGGTATCCCTTAACAAAGACTTTAACATAAAGTACGCCAATTCTGATGCAAAACTGCAACAGGTCTTTGATGCAAAGGGCAAGATTCCACGTACAGACTAGATCCCATTTGTTTTTCTAATTTTATATGATTTTGCCAGACAGTTTGTGATGCAAGTACATCCTAAAGAGGACAAACGAGCCAAACAGAATAAATGCAGATAACAAAAATGTGGTAGAATAGTTAAACGTCCTTGTGACAAATCCTGCCGTGAGGGCACCACCGAATACACCCATCCCAACCATTGAGCTGTTAACACCAAGATAAGTGCCTTCAAATCCCTTTGGGATGGCCTTGAACAACAACACGGAATTTGATGTGCTATAAATTGAAAACCCCACCACCATCAAACACATAGAAACAATTGCAGCTGCCAACAACTCCGATCCAGCAAACATGGTAACTACAAATCCAGCAATCAGAATCCCGATGATTCTTGGCACATACGCCAGCACTGTAGAGCGTTCTTCACCAACTCTTGTAATTATTCTTGTGACCAAAAAGAAAAATCCCACCATGGTTCCAGAATGCACCAGATACAGCGAGAAGACAGTCGAATCAGAAAGCCCAAAGCTTTTCAAAAATGGAGTCAATGCAGTAAAGTAAATGTTACTGCCAAAATAAAACAAAAAGTTTGTCAAAAACAAAAATCCTATTTCATGAGACACTTTTCCCTTGAAGAGAATTATGACGTGTTTAAAGTCGTGCATCTCTGGAATTTTAAGGAAGAAAAAATGATTATGCATACGAAAATGACTAAAGATGTGCTGTATCCCATGTATAGAGTGCGCAAGAGTATTTCGTTCAATGTGAAAGTGAGTCTTCGATATTTGCAGGCTGATTGCAATCGATATCGCCGTAGCTAGAGAGCAGATCATAAAGTATTGTCGGATATCAAAGTAAAAGCTCCAGACAACGCCAATTATCATGGCTGCAAGGCTTCCAAGCGTAGATAGTATCGAGGCTCTGGCAAAAAATTTGCCCCACTGGTTGTTAGGGCTTGTTTCCATCACAAACATCTGCGTCACTGGGCCTCGCGCGGTGAGGAAAAAACCAGCCAGAGGCGAAATTACATAGACAGGCTCAATTTTTGTAGTATAATACAGCCACAGGCAACAAAACAGAATTATCGAAAACGTTACTAGTAAAACTGCCTTTTTTGCATGATATTTGTCAAGTATTTTTCCCCAGAACAAGGAGCCGAGAGCGGCAGCACCATAATGAATGGCGACCACGACAGAAACCTCACTTATTCCACCGCCAAGCGATATGACAAACAATGGAATTACAGTGTGCAGTCCTTCGGCTGCGATGTTGATTGGGAGAATAAATCCCAGCCATTTCTTACTTACGGATTCCA
>CAZCWI010000016.1:0-22416 GCA_964502325.1 uncultured Candidatus Nitrosotenuis sp.
CCCTTGCACCAGCTATCTTGCATGCGTCAATGATGCTTGCGTGGTTTAGCTCATCACTTAGTATCAGATCGTTTTTTCCAGCAAGTGCGGAAATGACTCCGAGGTTTGCCATATATCCTGTTGGGAACACAAGTGACGCTTTCTGTGACTTGTGTGATGCGAGTTTTTTTTCCAGTTTTCTAAACGATGTGTCGTTTCCAGAGACAAGGCGCGAGCTTGACTGCAGTTGGCTTATGGTGTTTTTCTTTACTTGCAGTCCAAGATAGTCGTTTGAGCAAAGATTGATGAGTTTTTTTGTTCCGATTGTTATCTGTGATCCGCTGACATGGCCGTAACGTAGCTGCCTGTGGAGGTTTTC
Organism: uncultured Candidatus Nitrosotenuis sp.; assembly: GCA_964502325.1. GTDB lineage: Archaea > Thermoproteota > Nitrososphaeria > Nitrososphaerales > Nitrosopumilaceae > Nitrosotenuis. The sequence continues at coordinate 359 of CAZCWI010000016.1, forward strand.
TTTCTTTATCTCTCCTAAAAGACGGTCTACAAATTCGAGTTTATGCTTCAAGATTTATTTTTTTAATCATTTCCAAGTCTTTTTTCATCTCGTTTCCGTCCAGGGTAAGATAGCCAGAACTGATGATGCCGTTTGCACCGCTTAGGAGCAGTTCCTCACCGCTGTCTTTTAGGTGTACTTCGCGACCTCCGGAAATTTTGATTATTGCTTTTGGTAGTGCAAATCTAGTGACTGCAAACATGCGCAATATTTCTTCAAAAGATAGCGGCGTTTGCAGTTCAAGCGGGGTTCCTGGCATTGCGACAAGCAAGTTTATGGTGACCTCTTCTGGATTCATTTTCGCCAAACCGAAAATCAGTTCTAACTTCTGGTCCCTTGTCCAGCCCATCCCGATTATTCCGCCAGTGCACAGCTCAAGTCCTGCCTGGCGCGCTATTGTAAGCGTGTTTATTCTGTCCTGGTATGTGTGAGTCGTGCAAATCTGAGGAAACTTTGATCTTGATGTTTCTAAATTGTGGTTGTATCTGCGCACTCCAAGTGCCTTTAGCTGCTTTGCCTGGCTCATTGTGAGAAATCCCAAACTGCACTCTATGCTAATGCCGACTTGGCTGTTGATCTGCTTGATTATCTCGCAGACTTTCTGAAAGTCTGAATCTGATGGCTCTCGCCATGCTGCCACAAGGCAGTACGACTCTGCACCATCGTCTAGTGCTTTTTTTGCCTTTTCGACTATCTCTTCTGCCGGGAGCAGCTGATAGCTGTCAATTCCAGTATTGAAAAATGCCGACTGGCCGCAAAATGCGCAATCCTCACTGCAATAATTTTTCTTAATGTTTGCAAGCTGCTCGACATCTACCTTGTCTCCGCTAAACTTGCGCGTTATCTTGTTTGCTGCATCTGAGAGTGTTTTTAGTTCTGTGTTTGGTATGTTGATTAATCCTTCTAGATCATAATCGGAAAGATTGACGTTGTCTAGGACTTTTTGCTGACAGTCTAAAATGAATTGATGATCAGGAATCATCAAACAGTAGCGATTTTCCACGGTTAATTAAGATTTCAATGTTAACTGGTCGCACTGTGTGTCAGTTTACAATTGCATTGCAATGTTTTTGATGGTGCGTATCGTCCCGTCTATTAGATAGTTTAGTTCGGATTCTGAAATAGCAAGCGGTGGAACGAGCATGACTATGTTTCCAAGCGTTCTAAGGTAGATGCCGTTTTTCTTTGCCTCTTCAAAAACAACCTTGTTTGTGGATTTTTTAAATGAAACAGGCGTCTTTTTGCCCTTGTCTTGCACCAGTTCGATTCCCATGAGCATGCCCTTGTATCGTACATCTCCGACTGTTTTGAGATTTTGTATTTCCTGCATTCTTTTTTCAAAGACCTTGGCTGTTTTTTGGATTTTTTCAATCAGATTTGCTTTCTTGTACAAATTCAAGTTTTCATTTGCGACTGCGCACGATAATGGGTTTCCGGTAAACGTGTGCCCGTGGTAAATGTGACGCATGTCTGAATATCTTCCCAAAAACGAATCGTAGACGTTTTTTGACACAAGTGTTGCCGCCATCGTTATGTATCCACCCGTCAGCATTTTCCCATAGGACACAATGTCTGGTCTGCTGTTCTGCGGCACGTACTCGACAAGTGATCCGAGTCTTCCAAAACCCGTTGCGATTTCGTCTAGTATGAGCAAGACCCCGTGCTTTTTGCACATCTTGCTTATCTTGCCCTGGAATCCGTCTTGGTAGATGTTTACGCCCCCTGCCATCTGTGCCCCGCTCTCCATGACAAACGCTGCTACCTTGTCGTTGCCTGAAAGCAGTTTTTCGATTTTTCCTAGACACTGGTTCTGATATTCTCTGGGTGTTGTGCCGTCTGGTAGCCTGTAGCTGTTTGCAAAAGGAATCTGGATTGTTTTGTATAATTGGTCTTTGAACTTTGAAAAGAATCCCGGAACATATCCTACAGACATTGCGCCAAAGGTGTCTCCATGGTATCCGTTTTGGAGTGTTGCAAACTGGGACTTGTTTTTTTCGCCCTTGTTTTGCCAGTACTGCAAGGCGATTTTGAACGATACCTCCATTGCCGTGGAGCCGTCGTCTGAATAAAACACCTTGTGCATGTGTGGGGAAATGCCGACTAGTCTTTTGGCAAGGGATTCTGCCTGATCATTTGTGAGGTTAAACAGCGACGAATGCACGATTTTTTCTGACTGTTTTTTTATTGCAGAAATTAGCTCTTTTTTCGAGTGCCCCCATACGTTGCACCACATGCTTGCCACGCCATCAAGGAGCCTGTTGCCGTTTGAGTCAATCAGCCACATTCCATGGCCTTTTACGATCTTTGTAAACGAGTCCCATTCGGACATCTGAGTGTATGGGTGCCAGACAGAGCTCTGAGGCTTCATCGTCTGTATGACTGGATTTTGTTTTAATAATCAAGCGGTGAAAAGGTTAATCAGTCAATTATCTGGATTTTTTTTAATTGAAATCGTACTTTATCACGGGAACCGACACGGGAATCGGAAAGACCTGCTTTACTGCCGGCCTTGCACAGGCAATGAAGACATCTGGAATCGATGTGGGTGTGATGAAGCCGTTTGCGACCGGGACTCCGCAAAAAACCGGATACCAATCCGAGGATGTGCAAGTCCTAGCAGATGCATCTGGCACAAAAGACGATGAATCTCTGGTAAACCCGTATTTTTTCCCAATTCCAGTATCGCCATACATGGCGGCAAACAAGATGAAAGTCACAATTGACATTAAAACGGTACTGGACAGATTTGAAAAACTCCAATCCGTTCACAATGTGATGTTAGTTGAGGGGATTGGCGGCATCATGACGCCGCTTCTCAAGGATTATTGTGTCGCTGATCTGATCAAGGACATGAATCTTGAGGCCTTGATTGTCGCAGGATCTAGGGTTGGAACCGTAAACCACACTCTTTTGACGTGCGATGCTTGCAAAAAATACGGAATCAAGGCAAGGGGGATAGTCATAAACAACTTTGACTCTGCAGGTTATGCTGTAGCTGACCTTGCAGCAGACCTGACTAACCTTAGCGGCCTTGACGTGCTTTGCTCAATACCTCACCTGGATTTGTGCAGTGCGGATAAAATTTCTAAAATCTTGCTAGATGGTGATCTGCTGTCTGTGCTCTGATCAAACTTTGAAAATTTTGAGCTTTGATTGCTTTTTTGACGATAAAAATCCGCTGATGTCATTTATTATGTTTGAAAATGAACGGCTCCCGTCAATCTCGTATGTTTTGTGATCAATGCCAAGACTTGTCTTCTGTATGAGCCAAATGTTTTCTTTTATCGGCTGCACCGCCTCAATTTTCCTTAGCGATTCAAGTATTGCACTGACATTGTCTGTTTTTGGGAATGCTATGATCAGCGCATCACTTGGAGACGAAATGAGCGTTCGCACGTCTGGGATTATGATGTCTATTTCCGCAGAATTGTAAGTGACTTTTCTCTGGCTTTGAATCAACGCGTTTGTCAGCAAGTAATGCATCAGTGACTCTGCAAATGCCTCAAAATTTCCGTGCTGGTTTCCATCCAGTGCACCAATTTTTGGACTGCAACTGTCCATGATTTCTCTCATCAAGTTGGCAGTGTTGTTTTTTGAAATCTCTTCTTGAATTTTCTTCTCTGAAATTGAATTTATCTGCTCATAGAGAATGTCCTTGATTGGGGATGACTCGCTCATGATTTTATTTGTAATTTGCGACATTTCTTGTTTTGGATTTGTGGGGGTGCTGACTTGGTTTGCAATCTGACTTTGGTGCGTCGTTTTGGTTATTTTTGGCAGAAATCGCTAAATTCTCGGCTAAATTCTGAGAACTAGTGAAAGACGCTCAATGCAAAAAATGCCTGAACAAGTTTAACCAAAAAGACATCTACACAATTCAGCAGTTTCAATACCGAAAATCCCCATCCTACGAGTGGACAAAAGAGTTCTTTAGCGTCCTAAGCATCGGCGAGTGGGAGTCATTCTGCGAGGACTGCCTGCTTTACTATGGCAAAGTATCTCGTGATGTCTGGCTGAAATATTGTAAAACCTAGTTTCTGCTGTTTGAAAATCACGCCGCGACCTGCTGGCTGGCAAGTTTCTTGATCTCGTTTATCACGTCGTCTAGATCGTAAGGCTTGTACATCAACGATATCGACGTCATTTGATCAAGTCTCTTCTTTGTTACATCGGTAATGTCTGCAGTTAAAACTAGGAATTTTGCATTTGGATCGATTTTTCGTATGTGGTCCATTGCATAAAATCCATCATAATACGGCATCATTAGATCAAGTACAATGATCTGCGGCCTGTGCTTTTCAAACAATTCAACCGCTTCTTTTCCATCATGGCCTATGCCTAAAACCGAAATATCTGCAGACTTTGCCCATTCTTCAAATATTTCGGCCATATCCCTGTCATCTTCGATTATTACTATGGTGTCTTTTTTGCCCATTTGTCTTGTTATGGCATGAAAATCCAATTAACCATGTGTTTGTACAAAAAATTCACGTGTTTTCCTTTGAGTTAATTATTGTGACTCCTAAAACCTGTTTGTTCGATTAAAAAGACACATTTTTTTTAAATGACGTTCTGCATCCAATACATGCGTAGATTCATCATTAGAAAAGAAGACACTGAATCTTCAGCGCAAACTAAAGACTTGGATCCGATGAATTTTACAGAGCGCACGGTCTTTTTCAAGAAGGATCCAAATGCCAAAAACCAGCCTACCATCGAAGATGTGGGCAAGGAGGATTTTAAGCCAAATATTGCAGAATCAAAGACAACATCTAGAAATGAAAGTGATGGCTCTGATAAAGAAGATAATCCAAATAATGCCGCTGGGCAATCTCGGGAGATAAAAAAACTATTTGATCAGTCGCTGGGAGTTGTCAAAGAATTCCAGGAAAGTAAAATAAAACTAATGTACAAACATCTGGAAGAAGAACAACAGTTAACAAAGCATCTAAACGACACACTGCAATCAAACCTTCTCACAATTTCTAAATTAGACGAGGAATTAGAACAGCGAAAAAATCAACTCGAGGTGGAAGTCGAAGAGAAGACTAAGAAAATCCTTGATTCTGAAAAGCTCACTGCAATAGGCGAGCTTTCGGCAAGACTTGCGCACGATATAAAAAATCCGCTTACTACAATCAAAAGCACGGTTAAGCTGCTAAAAACATTCCAAGGCAAGCCAATAGACGAATATGTTATGAAAAGATTTGAAATGATGGATGAGTCTATTTTTAGAATAAGCCATCAGGTCGACGGCGTACTTGATTATATCAAAAAAACTCCCTTAAAACTAGAGGCTGCATCGCTGATTGGTATCATAAAAGCGTCAATCATGCCAATAACCATACCAAAAAACGTCCAAATCAATCTGCCACAGGCAGATATCAATCTGAAATGCGATTCGATAAAAATGGAAGTAGTCTTTGGAAATATAATGCTCAACTCGATTCAGGCAATCGGGGACGCACCAGGCAAGATCTATGTTCGCTACGTGGAAACATCTGACTATGTGATAATTGAAGTGGCAGACTCGGGCCCTGGAATACCTCCTGAGAACATGGATAGGATTTTTGATCCGTTGTTTACCACAAAGCAGAGGGGAACCGGTCTTGGACTGTCAAGCTGCAAAAACATAATTGATCAGCACGGTGGCAGCATATCTGTAAAGAATAACCCGACTACGTTTACAATTCGCATGCCTAACCTGCTTGCGAAAAAATAACGGTTTTAATTTTTTTGTATTTTTAAAATAATGATTTAGACATCTTGTGTTTTTCTTAATTTGCATATTCTCTCAGAATGCTCGTCATTAATCCCAAGTCGCTTTAATTCCTGCCTTATCAGTAGCGTGGGGTCTGTGATTTCTGGACTTCGCTGCTTTTTTATCACAAATTCCATTTCCTCTCTTAGCGATATTATCTGCCTTTTTGTTGTTATTATTTCGTTTTTTGTTTTCTCAACTACCATCTGCTCGTGTTCGAGCTTTTCATTTAATTTGTTATAATTGGATTCGAGGTTTGATATGAGCGCCTTTATGTCGCTTTCTGTTATGTGTTTTGGGTTTATTTTTTCTAGCTCTACTCTGTTTTTTGGCGATTCGCGAAAACAGTTCACTTCGTCTGCAAACTTTTTTTCTTTTTCAAGCAGCGTTTTCACGTTGGCCATTTTTTGGCTAAGCGTGGCATTTACAAATTTCTGGTATTGGTTGGTGTCTAGAATCTGGTCATGGAAGTCTTTTGACTTTTGCAAAACCTCCTCATGTTTTGATATGATTTGGGGCTTGTTTGAGAAGAAAATTGATCTGTCTGTTACGTCTGCTGCGTCCTGAATCTCAATTTTAGACCCTACCCCTGTGATGTGTGACCATTCGTCCTCGGCTGCTGTGCTCTGACCTGAAATCGGCTGCCCGTCTTTTGTGACTCGATTAATGTGCTTTACCAATGGATAATTTCGGAAATTCTGCCTAATGTTTACTGTGATATTTAAAATGAACAAACAACTTTGCATTTTCCTCTCTGGCATGCTGGCATAGATGATGGATGTTGTTTGAATAAATCGAAAACATAAATCTAATTATAAAATACAAAAGAAAATTTCTCGTGCCTGTCTTTCTTGATGAGCATCTTATTGATGCCGATTCCCTAACCTTATTCAAAAATGTCATGAACAATGAGTTTGAGTCTCACATCTATACCAAGGAAATGTTTCTCAGTCAGAAACAACAAAAACTATACTGCGTTTTAGATTCCCCAAACGAGAAGGCAATCAGGGATCATCACTCCAAGTTTGGGATTAGGTGCAATTCCATCATTCAGATACAACAAGTCGCACTTGGGAACAAGAATGAAACAGACAAGCTTCAGGTCATAGGGGAGCTGGCGGCAAGACTTGCGCACGATCTGCGAAACCCATTGTCCGTAATCAAAAACGTCGTAGAGATAATGGAAAGCAAGCCCAGACTCCGAATTGAGGAAAAAATTATTTGCTATGGGCGGCTGCATCGGGCGATAAATAGAATATCGCATCAAATAGACGAAGTCTTGGATTTTGTCAGGCCTGGCAAGCTTACTATTACGAACAATCTTTTAAATGAGATTATTATTTCTGCAATAGACAAAATAGCAAAGCCAGACGACATAAAGATTAACCTTCCAAATAATTTTGTCTATGTGTCGTGCGATTTTATAAAATTTGAAGTGATGATGACAAATCTCATAATGAACGCAATTCAGGCTATGAATAATTCCGGCACTGTCGATATCAGACTTTCTGATGATGGGGAATATGCGACATTGCAGGTAATTGATAGTGGAGTCGGTATACCAAAAGACGTCATGCCTAGAATATTTGAGCCGTTATTTACGACAAAACAAATAGGGACTGGCTTGGGGCTTGCAAGCTGCAAGGCAATAGTTGAGCAGCACAAAGGCATAATCGATGTCACAAGCAGCGTCGGGAAGGGGACGACCTTTACAATACGAATCCCAAAATCAAACGCAGTTGTATCTGAAAATATCTCAAACAGTACGACTCCGCCGCAAATTGCGATGCCTAACAAATAATCTTAATCGAACCCTGAATTTGATTGGACAAATTTGGCCTGACATCCAAAAATGAAAGATTCCTATGTCTCTGGATATAGTATGAGATATTCTTCTGGGTTTTTTCTTGATTTTTTTGCATTTAGCGCGTCTTGGTAGCGCTCAAAGTGCTCAATCAGATACAGCTGGCCTCCTTGAGGGCCAAACGGGTCTATTCCGACCAAATTAAATCCTGACTCTGGGGTGAGTTTGATTTTTTCATCCTCGTCTGCCTCGTACGCCATGCCTGTCTCCAACTCGGCATAGTTTTAAAATTTGATGTTGCGTGTACAATCGTTGGACAAAATACCTTCAAGGGACAAAATAATGATAGGGGCAAGCGTGATGATAGTACAAAAACAGGATCAGCGCACAGGCGTACTGACGGAAGGAACAGTCAGGCGAATCCTCACCTCGAGCAATTTTCACCCTCATGGGATCAAAGTTGAACTGGAAGGGGGCAAGATAGGGCGCGTTCAAAAAATATCCTAGGCTGTCTTTTCTAGATGATCTTTTGCCCTTGAACTAGTTCCAAAATGCTCAAATCTGGCGCATGGCGCTCAATCTTAAAGTGGAATAAATGAGTGTAAAAAAAGCAAATCTGTTTTCTAATTCAAAAACGCGAAAAATAAACCCAAATTGGTTTACTGCCAAAGTTCACATGACTGAGATCTCAGGCATAATTAACTCAAAAGAACAGCACATGTATCATGTTTATTTTGAGAATGGCGCAAAAACCAAATTGCACACACATAATGGAAACCAAATACTGATTGTCACAAAAGGGCGTGGAGTTTTGGAAACGTTTTCAAAAACGGGAAACAAAAAGGATCACTTTGGCATCAAAAAAACCCAAAAAGTCAGCCTCAATCCGGGCGATGTGGTGTACATCAAAAAGGGAACGCTTCACACTCATGGCTCTGCTGACAAAAGAAGTGTTTTTTCACACGTTGCAATTAACATAATTCCTGCAAAGAACAAGGAATACAAAACTGTCTGGTACGAGTCTGATTTTAGAACATCTGCCGGCAACATCGTAACGTGATCAAACTAGATTTTGATTACGTCTGTTATTCTGGCGTTCTGAAACTATCCATGGCTTATAACTAGAACAAGACCGGATAAAATTATTGGAATCCTCATCAGTTGAGATAAGGCAAGCGTTTGGATTTTTGTTCATCTGCGTTTCAATTGCAGTTGTAGTGGGTGCTATTCTAAGCGAAGTTGTTTTTCAAAACAATCTTCCGTTTTATTACTATGGGATAGTCTGGATTGGTAGCTTTGGCGTAATAATTGGTTCTAGTTTTAGAAAATTTGCCAAGATACTTCCGATGATTCGCCAGAGGATGAAAAACAGCGTAAAGTGGCCTTGGTACGTTAGCACCATAAATGGGATCTGCTGGGCAGGTCCGTTTGTCGCAATCGCGGCGTTTCCATCCATGCTGCAATATCTGATACTTCTTGGCATCGGGCTTGGGAATCTCTCAACTTATCTCATAATGAAGAAGTTTAGCAATCAGGACAACAAAGAACAGATGATTGTTGGATGCATCGCGATTATCTCCATACCTGTTGCAATTTTCATAGACACTCAACTGGTCATATTGCAAGACGTTGCGGTTTTGCTCTCTAGAATTTTGATTGCGATATCTTATGCTGCCGGCGGAATTTACGCAAGAAAGTAACTAGTCGCAAAACACGTACTTGCGCTCGCCCCTGCTTTCAGGAGTGTTTTCAATACTGACTAGAACGAATTCTTTTTTGGCATCCAAGAGACTTTGATCTGGAGAGCGTTTGTTTTCGTGAATTTCTTCATATTCTTCAAGTGAAAGCTTTTTGCGCTCGCCTATCTCTACCTCAAGATTCATGTTTTTTACGATTTCCTTGTAGTCTGGCTGTACTGTTCCGCTAAACACCATCGCACTGCTTCCGCTGCCATATGAGCCAAATCCGATGCGCTTTTCTGCCAGGTCGATTCCCTTTTGGAATTCAAACTCAAGACAGCTTCTAAATCCAAGATACAGTGATGCGGTGTACAGGTTTCCAATCATTGTGGATGCGATAAGTGAGCTTGCAAGCTTGTCCTCGTAGAACTGTCTGTACTCTTTTGTCTTTGTGAAAAGCTTGGTAAATTCGTGATCCTTTGCCATGTATTCCTCGTCTGCCAAAATCGACTCTATTGTGCCGCGCGGATCCTTTGGAATCGGTTCTTCCATTCCTGTCTGCTCAATTGTCCTCTTCCATCTTGGCAGGCCCCTCCACTCTCTTCTAAGCAAGTATGACAGCGCCTTTTTGCCCATGTTAGAATATGGCAAGTGCATGCATAGGTAATCGATGTGATCCAAAATTGTCTCGCCATCGTTTATTTTGATTATTCCTGTGGCAAGCGCCTTTTTCTTGTATGCCTCAAATGCCTTTTTGACCTGAATCAAGTACAGCAAATTGGAATACTGGCCGTGAACAATCGGGGTCTCTTTTCCAAACGGCCTGTAAAAGTCATATTCATTTTTAATCGAAGTCGATGTTGTCTTTGCGTCAAACTGGAGCAGCCTTGGCTTGTCGTTGAGAAGCATTGCGACGGCACCTGCGCCTTGGGTGTACTCGCCAGTTGAGCCCATGTCGTATTTGGCAATATCTGAAACCACGACTATGGCTGATTTTCCTTCAGCCTCTCCTGCCCTAATCCAATTAGAATTATCATATAACGCGTAAGACCCGCTAACACATGCAAATTTGCACTCTATTCCGCCGCAGTGCTCAAAGGAATCCGGACCGTAAACCTGCTCTAGCATACCAATCACATAGGAGTTTAGCGCCTTTGACTCGTCCAATGACGACTCTGTTGCGACATAAAGCCTGCCTACGTCGCTTGGGGAGACGTTGTTTTTTTGCATTAGTTTGAGGCACGCATTTGCAGCCAGGCACGCCGGGTCTTGATTCGTGTCGACTATTGCCATTTTTGATATTCCAAGGCCCTGCTTTAGCTTGGCAGGATCCACTCCCCTTGCCACTGCAAAGTCTGCCGAATCGACAAAAAGCCTTGGAATGTAGATGGCTATGTCATCTATGCCTGCTGCCATGAGCTTCCCTTCTCAAATTTGAATATAAGGTTTGTCAACAAAACATAATCTGCTAGCGTGTAACTGTGTAAAGATCTGCAATATTTTCTATTGTCTGAACTTGTTTGATAAATTTCTTACAACTAATGTTTTGTATGATGTAATTATTGGTTTTTTTGACCAAATCAGAAATGGTGTCATGGTTCGACGAACCAGCCTTTCTGTACGGCTGATCTGTCGGCTGGATCTCCGACTCCGGTTGCATATCTCCAAATGACTGGCGCGTTTGTGGACATTCTGACCTTTATTTTTATCAGGGATTCTGTCTCGTTTGCAAGATTGCCGCTTGCGTTTCCGTGGTTTTGGCAGAACTTGCACTTTGAATCAAGTGTGATTGGATCCGTCTCTGATAGAGGATAGGCCTTGCACGCCAGAGGCCTTTGATCATAGATCCTGCATGGAAATCCGCCATGCGGCGATTTTTTGCCTGACTTTGTGTCCAAAAATGGGCAGGTGTTCCCGTTTTCCTCAACTCCCATCATCTGGTACGCGATGACCTCTGTCGGCCCGCCAGACTCGTACGATATGCCTATTCTTGGAAGGATTGTCACGTCAAGGCCGCGCTCCTTGGCAAGCGCATGGATTCTTTCCTTTTCCTCAGGCAGTATCAGCACCCCTATCTTGCCGAACTTTTTTGAAGGATAGTACTCGCGTTCGATGCAGCACTGGGAACAGTCCTGAACGCAGTTAAAATCCACGCAATACAAACTGGATATCGCAATAAAATTCTAGTCGTTTTGCAGCTCTTCTGAGTCAAGTATCTTGGTAAACACGTCGTACGGCTGGGCTCCTGGTATCTTTGCCATCTTGTTGTTTGCCCCGACTATGATAAATCCTGGTGTTCCTGTAAAGCCCACCGTTTTTGCGTCCTCCGCGCTAGTCTGAATCATTTCCATGTACCTTCCACTTGACGTGCACTCTGTGAATGCCTCTATGTCAAGTCCGAGTTCATTGGCAAATTTGATCTGGTTCTCAGGCGATGCCCAACCGTTGTTCTCACCTGTCCAGTTGTTGTATAACGTGTCGTGGTATTCCCAGAACTTGCCTTGTTCGCCTGCGCAGTGTGATGAATGCGCGGCGGTAACCGAGTCCTGGCCTATTATGGTAAAGTCCTTGAATAGCATTTTTGCCTTTCCTGTTTTTATGTAGTTTTCAAGAATTTGGTTTTCTGTTTCATGGAAGAACTTGTTGCAGAAAAAGCACTGATAGTCTCCAAACTCTATTATCGTAATTGGGGCGCTTGGGTCTCCAAGAAGGGGCGATGCGTTCTCCATAAGCACCGACAGGCTTATTGTTTTGGGGTTTTCTGCCTGTGACGGCTTTACGTTTTCGTGTTCTGACTGCTCTATGTCTTTGACACTAAACGGCGTACCTGTATTTTCAGACATTGCAAAAAATACTCCGATTATGGCAATTGCCGCGATTCCTGCCCCTATTGCCATTGATGGTACGTGTATGTTCAACTAAAACTGGTCAAATTTGGATGAATTTAGTTCTTTATCCTGTGTGGATGAACCGAACACATCCACGTTAATCTAAAACAAAATGGCGATCATAATTGTTGTACGGAGATAGACTGTGGACTGTGACAATTGTCATCGCAATATCTGCGCTTTTGGTATTTGCGTACTTTGTCCTGTTTCCAATCACAAGCAAGGAGAGCACAGTAGAGCAGACAAAAGCTGGGCTGGATGTGGCTATAAACAAAATCGAAACAATGCGTGAGTAAATAAAACACGAGTCGGCAATGCCCAACAGCTTGAGCCCGTAAGTGTAATGTAAATAAATCCCGAGCCTTTGAAAAAAACATGAAAAGGGTCTTTGTCAATGGGTACGGCTCCATCGGAACCCGCATAGTGCAATTCATCAAAGACGATCCTCAAATCACGGTAATTGGAATAGGCAAGAATTCTCCTGATGATAAGGTAAATGACGCAATATCTCGGGGATTTGACGTTTATGTCCCTGAAAAAAACATTGATTCTTTTAAGAATTACAAAATCAAAGGAACAATTGAGCATGCGCTAGATGACTGTGATCTTGTAATTGACGCAACGCCTGGGGGGACTGGGTACGCCAACAAAAAACGCCTCTACGAACCAAAGGGCGTGATGGCAATATACCAGGGAGGCGAGTCCGTGTCTGGGGACGAGCGCGTCTCTGACCTGTTGTTCAACTCTCGTGTGAACTACAAGGATGCATTTGGCCAAAAACACGTCATGCAGGGAAGCTGCAATGTGACTGGGATGGGGCGAATACTGCAGCCCCTGCGAGAAAAATACCATTCAAGACTAGTTCGATTTGACGCAGTGCTGGTGCGACGATGGGCAGACCTTGAGCAAACAAGCAAGACTGTTCCAGACACTGTGGAATGGACGCCAAACCCGCACCACGGCGATGATGTCAAGCACTACATGGGAAAAGACACGCCGCTGTTTTTGCAAGTGATCAAGGTGCCTACCAGACAGATGCACCTCCACCTGATGGCCATCCGGTTCAAAGACGCAGCACCAAAGACTGCTGAGATTTTGGATCTTTTCAAAAACGAGTATGGCGTCGCGACACTGTGGACTGCCAAGGGAACAAAGCAAATCCGAGACGCTGCAGAATCAATGAAGTTCAGCTTCAAGGATACGAACATGATTCACATTCACGCAGAAATGCTAGAGTCAATTGGTGATACAATCAAGATGGCGTACTCTGATGATCAGACGGGAATAGTAATCCCTGAAAATCACATACTGATGCAGGCAATGCTGTTCCAAAAGCCGTACTCTGAGGCGTCTGCGCACACAGAAAGCCTGTTTCACATGGGTGAGAAAAAGAATGCACTCGAAGAGTTCTTTGCCAAAAAATAACTATTCTATTTTATTCTCTCTCGCTCAATCTCGACAAAGATGTGCTCTCTGTTTGCTTTTGGAATTATCTCCATGATCTTCTGCTCAACGGCATCTGTTACAAGTTCTATCTTGTCAGTATCCAAGTTGTCTATCAAGTTCACCTGAACCCCGATGAGGATGTCTTCGGGCCCCAAGTGCATCGTTCTCATCGTTATGACTCTGTTCACCTCTGGGATTTCATTGATTGACTTGACTATTCGCTTGTACTCCCTTGATGTTATTGACTCGCCTATGATGAGGCCTCTGTTTTCTTTTGCCAAAAAGAACGCAAAGAACATCAGTATGGTTCCGATTAGAAGGGACGCGACCCCGTCGTAGACAGAGTTTCCGGTGATATCTGATAGGAAAATTCCTATTGCTGCTATTCCTATTCCAAGTAGAGCTGCCGAGTCTTCAACTATGACTGTTAGGATTACCGTGTCTTTACTTTCTTTGAACTCGTTGATCATTGAGGATGGCGTGATCTTTTCTCCGCGCTCTTTGATTCCCTTTGTGAATTGTTTTAATGCGATTCTTAGCGCGTTTGCCTCAAAGCCAAACGCTATTATCAATATGATGTAGCTTATCTGCACGTTTTCAATCTTGTAGCTTCCGTGAAGTAACGACGATGCCCCGTTCTCCAATGACAATATGCCTGATATTCCAAAGAGCATGGTTGCAACGATGAACGACCAAAAGAAAAGATCCCTCCCGTAGCCGAACTGGTGGCGGTAGCTTGCCGCCTTTACGCTTGTTTTCATTCCAAACAATAACAAAACCTGGTTGAAAGTATCTGATGCCGAGTGGTATGCCTCTGCCCACATTGCCGCACTTCCTGTGAATAATGCTGCAACAAACTTGCTAATTGCGACGCCTAAATTTCCAAATAATGCAGCATAGACTGCTTTCTTAGAACCTACTGCCAACTATAGATTACTTTGCTGTATTTGGCTATAATAAAGTACAGCCGATCTCGTCTATCCCCTTGGAGGGATGGCAAACCTGTTTGCCGGATTATTGTGATAATCAACCGGGAGGCTAGAGTCCTTCTGTCTGCCTGTCAGTATCCCGACTACGACCTCGTCTTTTTTGATTATTCCCTTTGCGACAAGTTTCTTTATTCCGGCAGGTGTTGCACCTGATGCCATCTCGCAATCAAATCCGTTTAGTCCAACTATTGACATGCCGTCAAGCATTTCAGAATCAGACACCTGCTCGACAACTCCGTTTGTAAACTCGAGTGCCCTTAATCCCTTTAGGATGTTTGCAGGTCTGCCGATTTGGATTGCAGTCGCCTTTGTTTTTGGGCGTATGCCTTTTTCATCCATGTTCTTGTAGTATCTTTTTATCAAATCAGTATCGGGCCTTCCCTTGTTCCATCGGAGCTCGGTTTCCTCGAATTTGCCATTGTACAAATCGTATAGCGTGCTTGCGCCGTCAGAGTTTATGGCTGCAATTCTTGGTACCTTTTTGATCCAGCCCCACTCGTACAGCTCCATTAGGGCCTTGCCGCAGCTTGAAATGTTTCCAAGTGCTCCCCCTGGATACACTATCCAGTCTGGCGCTTGCCAGTTCAGATATTCTATTGCCCTGTACGGGATGGTTTTCTGTCCCTCTATTCTAAACGGGTTTACCGAGTTTACAGTATATCCTTCCTGGTTCTTTGCATCGTCAAGTGACTTTGCAAGCGCATCATCAAAATTTCCCTGCACCTGGATTATCTGCGCGCCAAACTGGTATGCCTGGCTTAGCTTTCCAGGTGCTATCTGCCCTGCCGGGATGTACACGTGACAGTCCATGTCCTCGTTTGCGGCAAACATTGCAGCTGCAGCAGACGTATTGCCAGTCGATGCGCAAATTATCTTTCTTGCCCCGATTAGCTTTGCATGTGTGATGGCAGTTGCCATGCCGTTGTCTTTGAAGGAACCGCTTGGATTGTATCCTTCTGGCTGGAGCCACAAATTCTGGTGGTTTACTCCTATGTATTCTGCGACCTTTGACATCTGGTAGGGCTTTGACTGCCTCCCTTCTGCTCCGTCAAGTGAGACGAGATACTTGGAGCATTCTGCCTCGTTTGCAGTGTCTATCTGGCAAAAGTTGATCAGGTCCCTAAACCGCCACACTCCGCTTTCGTTGAAAATGTTGCCTTGAGAATTTCGTCTTGTATAGAATAACTCCTTTAATTCTGATGATGGTGATTTTTTGTATTTTACATCAAGAAGGTGGCCTTTTTCGCACTCTATGTTTCTTGACGTGATTGGATATTCCAATCCACATGCGGGATTGATGCATTTGAGGTACGCGTTATCGTTCAATGACTTGCAAATAAAATACCAGTTTAAATTTGAACCGATGAACACTCTGCGTCAATCCGGCCTAACACTTTTGAATAGTCGTACGGAAACACAAGAAAATGACCGAGTTTTCCAAGTACATCGAGGGAATCTTGAAACAAATATCTGACTCTAATGCGGTTTTGCAAAATCTCAAAGACAAGCCCGGGGATCTGGATGTGATAAAAAAAGAACTTGCCAAAATTACCGGCCTTTTGCAGGTTCTGGCAAACAAGATTGAGGCAAACCCTGCAGAATCTACAGACTATCATTACCTGCTGTCGCCATCAAAGTTTTACTTGGAGAACTATGCTTTTTTTAGGGAGATTGACACAGTATCGTTGTTGTACTCTGACGACCCGATGCGCCTAAAGGGAATCCGTCTTACGATACTTGATGCGCTAGATGAGAAAAACCTAATCGGGCACATCAGCGCGCTTCTCAGGGGGCTGTGATTTGGCTGAAAAAAGATGCGTAATCTGCGGGTGCAAGGATCACAAAATATTTGGATGCTCAAGGCACTGGTCAAAGCACTGCAGCTGCCACAACTAGTCGCTTGGCCTGCAAGCGTCGCAAATTGTGATGCTGAAGGATTTTTTTGCCATCGCTATTGTGGAAAACCAGTGAAACCTCTCGTCGCTTTCTGCAAACTTGCCCTCCGTTATGGAATCGCATTTGCTCTGGTGTATGATGGGTGCCTCGCCAGAGAAGACGATGAATCCGAGATTTGAATCCTTTACTAGTTTGAACTGTTCTAGGCTTTCGATTTTTGACAATTATGATATGATATGGACTTGGTATTTTAACTGGACTTCTTTGCACCCGAACGAACATGGAAGTTTATACAGCACTTGCACTCTTTGTTGATGCACTCTGATTCCGTGTAATGGCCGCAAATGCCGCACTCGCAATGTGTTTGCATAATTACATTACCTCATTCCTGAATATAACTAAAACTGCATATCTTTTGCTGATTTGGAGCTAAAATGATGTTATTTCTTTGATTTTGTGTGTTTTTCCGGCTTGGCTTCTTTTTTTGCTTTTGCAACCTTGCCTTCCAACTCTTCAATCTCTGCTGCCTTTTTGTCAACCACCTTGATTATCTCCTGGATGAACTTGTCCAAGTCGTCATCTAAAACCGGGGGCTCTGCCTGCGCAGCTATCTCTGTTATGGCGTTTGAAATCTCGGAGCTTACCTGCTCGAAGCTTTCAGGATCCTCGTACGCTGCACTGTACAATGACTTGAGGTTGTTTACCTGGTTGAGAAGCTGGTCAGTCAATGTTATGTGGTAATCGGTGCCGCTGATCGAGATTTCCCTTGTAAGCATGATTCTGTCTTTTTCGTATGTAGTCTTATAGTTTTCCCTCGTAATGGATGGCAAAAAATGGTGAAAATCAGAACGTGATGTATTCTAGCGCGACTGCATCGCTGATAAGCGAGAAATGCTTTGTGTTTACCACGTATCCGTTTTTGATGTCGTTTACCGAGACCCACCTGTTTGTCGATGTGTAGTGACTTCTATCCTTGAGTTCCTTTTCGATCACATCGATGTCAAACTCGGCTTCCTCGATTTGCTGTGTGGAGAGGTGTTTTATCGTGACCAAAATTTTGTTTACCTTTACCCTGTTTCCGAACTTCCACTGCGACGGTGGGTGCTCGTCGGATACTTCGAGTATTTTGATCTTCATTTCCTTGTCTCCAAAGACGTTGTGGCTTACCAACATCCTCTCGTCAACGAATTGTTCAAAGCTCATGGATATAGTATGTCAAATGGATAATTAAAGAATTGTCCTAAATCCCACTTGACGGTGTTAGTTTTAGGCACTGTGTTTTGAGTGGTTCATCTTAAACGGCATGGCGTGATCCATCAAGTCCAGTTTTTGGCGCTTGCCCTCAATTAGGGAATAAGTCTCGCCCTCATAGCTGCAGACAAAGTCGTTGACCTGGTTTGCCTTGTCCCAGACCTTGTAGAATTCCCTCAATTCCCTTTTCTCGTATAGCCCAAGACCTATTCTCTTCTTTGAGAGGAACTTGAATGCAAATATGACCTTGCGCGTGCCGTATATCTCAAACGTGTCTGTCCATTTTAGGCACCTTTGGATTTGGTCATATGGCACTGTCAGGGAGTTTGTCGTACCTGACTTGGCCTCTATTGTAAAGATGGTGCTGTGTTTTGTGCTTACCACCAAAATGTCAGGCAGCCCGACGCTTGGGGAGCCTAGCCTAAACGCCTTCCAGTCTGAGAGTGCGTTAAATCGCTTTACCAGAGTGTCTTCCCAGTTGTATCCGCGCTGGCGCCTGGTTCTTGCGATTTTCTTGTTGTCCTTGACTGGGGGCTCTGGTTTTGCAGTTGTCTTGGATGATTTTAACAATAGGACTGATTTTGCAGTCTTCAACGATTTCTGTTGATTTGTTTCGTTATAGTGACTTGGTTATTGTATTATCTTACAAGTTTGTGAAGATCTCTTTGCTTGCAAATCTCTTTTTGGTATGAACTACCTATGATTTGTGCAGTATGCGGTCTTTCCATGATGTGTTGTCTGCTATTTCTAAGACCAGTCTTGAAAATCGTTCGCCGTCAAGTTCTATTTGCAGAATGTTTTTCCCCTTTGTGGTGCACCAGAACTCCTTTCCTCTTCCAGAATAATAGGTTCCTGCCTTTATCACACCTGGAAGATATGATCCTGGGCATCTGATCTCCTTCCAAGTAAATGGTGGATGATTGGTATTTGCCGATATTATGTGTGATAATGGAATCTTAAATGAGCCGTGGATTGACAATATCTTTTCCCACCATTTCAGATCTATTTTCAAAAAATCCGACTCTATGCTTAGATTCATACGGCAAATGTTGATTTTGGCAATTTTATGCGTATCGTCAAAATCATTCCGCACTGAATACAAATTGCGGAGACTTGTCAAACCCGCAGCTTGAAATCTTGATTTTTTGGCCGACTTGGGGGTTGGCATGATTGAGCAGGCCCATGATCCTGATGTTTTCAAACTCTGCCATGCAAAACATCTTGCCGTCCTTTGAGGAGTATTCGACAAGCGTGCCTGACTCGTTTGCCGTGCGCCATACTGTGTTCCCAAAGCACTGCGTGCAAAACTCGCTTGGTGGCCAAATCACTTTTTGGCATTTTGGGCATTCTGAGACGACGAACCTTCCATTTTTTAGCTCAGTCTCAAAAACGCTCATGATTCTAGCACCAAAACAGTCGAGGACGTTGCGGCAGCTGACATGTTCTGTACAAGGCCAATCTTTGGGTTTTCGGTTTGCCTTTTCCCTGACCTTCCCTGCAACTGCCTTGTGATTTCGGCAACCTGCGCTATCCCTGTTGCGCCAAGTGGGTGGCCTGAACCGATTAGCCCTCCGCGCGGATTGATTTTTTTGCTACCTGTGTTGTATAGGTCAGTTGCCATCTGGCCTGCCTTTCCCCTAGGTGTCATCCCAAGATCTTCTAGGACCATCAGCTCGCAGATGGTAAACGCGTCGTGTATTTCTGCGACGTCTATTTTGTCCGGGCTTGTCTTTGACATTGCAAACGCCTCATGTGCCGCAATCCTTGTTGACTCGATGCTGGTAAGATCATTTTTTGTAAAACTTGCCGAGGTCGTCTTCTGCCCTATTCCTGAAATCCATATTGGAATGTCTGTGAATTTTTTTGCAATTTTTTCAGACACTAGCAAGATTGCGGAGCTCCCGGTGCACGGCCTTGAGCAGTCAAGCAATCTGAGATCATCTGTCAGTTTTTTAGAGTTCATTATTTCCTCGACTGTGTATTTTTTTGGATTGTACGCAGTTGGATTGTCAAGTGCGTTTTTGTGGTTTTTTGCAGACACATGCGCAAGCTGCTCGTCTGTCGTGCCAAACTTTCGCTTGTGCGCCTTGGTAAACATTGATGCCCAAAATATCGGGTGCTTGAACTCGCCGCGCGAATCGTCCCATTCCAGTACTTGACCCGGACTGTCAAATCGCTCGGCACCGACTACCAGTGCCACATCTGCCAGGCCTGATGCGATATATGAGAAAGCAGAAACAGTCGCGTTTGTGCCTGAACTGCAGAGATTTTCTACATTATGCGAGATTTTTGGCTCAATTCCTGATAACTCTGAGACTATTGGGGAGAGATACTTTTTGTTATCATTGGTAGATGTTAGGACTGCATCAATGTCTTTTTGGGAAATATTTGGCGTTTGCTCAAAAATCAGTCTCACCGCTGATGCCATTGATGACTCTATCGGGACATCATCTGTTGAGAATTTTGTATCCGAATATCCGACTATTGCGACTCTGTTCAATTTGTATCACTTAGGGTGGATGTCAGCAAATCAAATGACTCGTTGATGTTTCCAATCGGGTTGAACTGAATTATCGGGTGCGTTATGCCTGCATCGTAAATTCTGGCAAGCTGCTCTCTTGCCTGGTTTGGCAATCCGCATATTGCAAGTGACTCTAGCATGGCATCTGTTACTAGTTCGTGGTTTTTGCTAAAACCTGATCTGAGGTATTCCTCATGGATTAGCCTTGTCTCGTCTTTGAATCCGTTCTCTGACAAAAACTTGCGGTAAATCTCGCCTACTGATATGTAAAATGCAATTGTTTTTTTTGCGCGCTCTCTTGCCATTTTTTCGTCATTTGAGATGCACGTGATGAACTGGCATGAAACATCTATCTTTCTTTTTGACTGCATTTCTGATATTGTTTTTTTCATTTCAGATATTGGCCTTAGGTAAAATATCACGCCGTCTGCAATTTTCCATGTGAGTTCGACCATCTTTTGGTTTATCGCGGCAAGATAAATCGGAATGTCCTGTCGCGGCGGTTTTACCAAAAGCGTAAACCCCTTGAGGGAAAATATTTCGCCGGCATAGTCTATTTTTTTCCCAGAAAGTGCGAGCCGAATTATTTCCACGTATTCCTGCATGCGTCTTAGCGGCCTTTCGAACTTGGCGCCGTGCAGGTCCTGTACTATTGGAACGCTGCTTGTCCCAAGCCCCAGGATCAGCCTTTTGTTTGATATCGTGTCTACGGTTGCAGCGCCCATCGCAATTAGCACCGGGCTCCTAGAATAGATGTTGATAATCGACGAGCCTATCTTTGCATCTGTCTTTTGAGAAACCGCGCTTAGCATTGCAAAGTTTTCCATGCCCCACGTCTCAGGAACCCACAATGCCTCGATGTTTTTCTTTGACAGTTTTTGCGCGCAGTTTAGAAGGTCCCCGATTGACAAAAGCGAGCCCAGGCTGTACGATAGTTTCATGTCCTACTTGGCAAAGCCTCTGTATTTTTTGAGCTTGAGTGTTTCAGAGCAGTCTTCCAAGTCCTTGTGAGAGTCAATTGAAAACCAAAACGAGTCTTTGAATTTTATCCCGTGCACTCCTCCATCTTTGGCATACGTGAGAAATGCTGTTTTCTCGATTGCGCCACTTGTGGGTAGTTTTTCAACAATGCCTCTCTCTAGGTGATAAATCCCGGCATTCATCCAGACATTTGGCACCGATTTTTTCTCCCTGAACTCTGTTATCTTGTCTTTGTTTATTGTCACTGTGCCGTATCTGGTTTTTAATTCGACTAGGGCAACCGTGTTTTTCTTTTTGTACAATTGTTTGATGTCGATATTTGTGATAATGTCGCCGTTTAGGACTAGAAACGAGTTTCCCTGAATTATCTTTGCCGCTTTTTTGATTGCGCCTCCCGTTCCAAGGGGTTTATCCTCAATTGAAAATCTTATTTTTACGCCAAAGTTTGCTTTTTTATCCAGATAGTCTTCGATTTGTTTTGACTTGTATCCTGTGCAGATGATGATGTTCCTTATGCCAAATTTTTTGAGATATCGTATCTGCCACTCTATGAGCGGTTTGTTGTTTATTGGGATTAGCGGTTTTGGGACATAATCTGTTAGCGGTTTTAGTCTGGTGCCTTTGCCGCCTGCAAGAATGACTGCGTCCACGGCTTTCAGTCCAGTTTAGGTTTTTAAAATCTATGTCTTTGTGTATTAGGATTATGTGTACACTACACAAATCGCCTATATTTTACGGGAAAAGTTTTTCCCCTCAACGTTTTCTACAGAGGTTTTGAGTTGCTAGCAAAGACACGCGTAAAG
>CAZCWI010000017.1:0-20933 GCA_964502325.1 uncultured Candidatus Nitrosotenuis sp.
CAAGATGAATTGGCAACTGGAATAATAGGCGATGGTGTTACTGACGAGCAGGTAATTGACAAAATACGCCGTGATATAGGCGCTGACTTTTTAGGATACAACGACGCAGAGAATCTGGCAAATGCAGTTGGCATACCACTTGATTCGATGTGCTTTACATGTACCAGCGGTGATTACTCTACGCTAGGAATAAAACCCGTCTTTAAGACTCGGGAGGAAATGAAGGGAGAATAATATGGAAATTGCGTTTGTCTTGGTAAAGTGCGAGGTGGCCCATGAAATGGACGTGATGCGCGACGTCCTCAAAATAGACGGGGTAAAGGAGGCGCACGGAACGTATGGGATGTACGACATTTTCATCAAGGTGCAGGGGCAATCCCACAAAATAGTGTCTGATATTGTGACTAAACAAATCCGCAAAATCCCACACGTGATATCTACTAGCACACTTTCGACCATCCCTGAACAGGGTGGAAAATAATCCTCATCTGATCTATTTTTTAAATTAGTATATCGTCTGTCCATTTGATGGTTTCATCGTACAAGTTTTTCATAATAATCGGAGTTGCAGTGATTGTTGGAATCGGGGGCGTAATTGCAGTTTCATTATCCAAGGGAACGTTTTCATCGCAAGACTATGAGATTGACGTGGATCCGTTCAAGGACCCGCAGAATTTGTTCGTGACTGCGCGAGTGATGGTTCAAAATATTGGCGCAAAACCGCTAACCAACGTGATTGTAAATTACGGTGACGGGCACGTGCTGAATCTGGGAACCCTGACTCCTGGGCAAAAAGTGATCTTGTCTCCGCCGTCTGAAAACTCGTTAAACCAAGTAAAAGTCACGGCAGATAACGGAATTTCAGTAACAAAGCCGTACAGGATTCCTCCAAAGATTCCTGGAATGATGGGCTCCTAGGTCCACGCTTTCTTGTCTTTTTTCCAGACTCGGACATCGTCAACATAGACTTGGTCTTCCATGTCAAAGACGGTGTGCCATTTTTTGTCGTGCGGAAGCAGCTTGTCCAGCTCATTTACGTTGCTTTTTGTAGGGAATTTGTTGGTTAGAGCGCCCCACCGCATGTTTGGGATCTTGGGCATGATGTCATTGATGTCTCGCATGCAATATGTAGGCAAAATTTCATTGATAAATTTTTGTTTTGGCGCGCCAAACGATTCTGGCGTTGTTTTGGATTAGTTGCTTTTTTTGAAGTGCTGTCGTATCTTTACAATGGCCAATGCCGGCATGACAAGATACATCGCAGAGTTTAGCACTATGACCCCGATTCCATATCCTAGCATTTCTGACTCTGAGTCAATGCCTGCGTAACTTAGAATGGATAGGGTGGAAAGCATCGGCGTGATGGCTATTTTTACAAACTCCTTGAAAATCGGGCTCTGCCTTTCCCAGTCTGCTACAGTTGGGCTAAATGAATAATAAAACTGGTTAAATCCTGACATAAATGCAGTTCCAGAACCTGTATTGAACAAAACATTGTCCCGTATCTCTCGGAGAGTTTGCACCTGGGCTGATAACTCTGTCCCATACGCTGCAGTTGCAATGAGGCATCCGCCGTCTGCGTCTGGGTTTTGGCCAGCCTGCTCTGCCAGCGCCTTTGGAATGATTCTAAAGATTTTTTCCTCTGAGAGCGACACGATGTAGACTAGTCCGTCTGGTCCGACTTCGATATCTGTCATACACCCAAAGCCTGTTCCAAACAGGATTTCGTCATTTGATTCGCCAGTGTTGAGAACCTTGTCTGCAAGTTCGGGGGACTCGAAAACAAATCCGTCTCTCTCTGAGTTAAGCTTGAATCTGTACAGATTGCCAGTGTTGCAATCGCCGACAAATACGCTGTCTGAATAATCCTTTAGGATATCGGACTTTACAAAAGAAATCGCAGTTGGAGCAACTGGCTTTTGCCAGGTAAATTCCGGGTCGCTGTAAACAAAATCTCCGTATTTTGGAAGCGAGTCAATCTGCTCTTGATTTTTTGCAGGCCCCATTATCTCAATCCATCCGCTGTTGAAGTTTTCTGGAACCATGTTTATCTCGTCATACTCGTCGTCTCCATTTTCAGTATCCCAGAGACTTCCAGTGTTTGGGTCAAATGTGATTCCGTAGCTGTTTCTGATTCCCATCGCATAGTATGGTCCTGGCGGATCGATTCGCAAAATCACGCTGGTGTCGTTTTTCCAGTCTGCCTCTCTGTTCTGCAGTTTGCCATAGTTGCCGTTATCGCCAATCACTGCGTACACCTGGCCCTCATAGTTAGTCATCGCTCCGCCGTTATGATAATAATTATCAGATGGAAGCGTCTTTAACAAAACTGGGTTGATTAGGTTGCTTCCGTCCCACTCGTACTTGTAAACTCTGTTTTCAATTGCCTTTCCCCCGTCCGTGTTTGCCGCGGTAAAATAGACATAAACTGTGGCCCCAATCGATGTGATTCCAAGCATTCCGCGCTCCCCGTCCTTTGCAACTGAAACATCCAAAACCGGTCTGTCTTGCAAGGCCCCGTCCCTTACGAGTCGCACCAGGCCGTCATATCTTTGCAGCACCAAGATATCGTCTCCAACAAAAGTCATCGTGGTTGGATTGTTTGGGATTCCCTTGACGTACACCTCAACTGCCAAACTCTCGTCCTTGACTTTTGCCTCGTCTGATAATTCTTGGGCAAATGCCGGCAAAGCCCCCAAAGACAAACACAATACCAAAAGAAATGCCAGCATATTTTTCCTAATCATTACTGGATTAAAAACGAATTCAAAATTGTTATAATGATACGCAGGCTATCAAAACTTGGAAAATACTTGAAGTTTGTAGGATCTGGCAAAGTAAAAGACGTCTATGACTTGGAAAATGGAGAGTTACAGTTTAGGTTCAGCGATCGGGTATCTGCTTACGACGTAAAATTCCACGATCCAATCCCGCTCAAAGGCGAGGTCTTGTGCAAGTTTGCGGAGTTTTGGTTCAACAAACTGCCTGCAAAGAACCACTATGTCAGAACCGTATCAAAAAACGAAATAGTCGTCAAGAAAATGAACATGATCCCAATGGAGTGTGTAGTCCGCGGTTATTTCTATGGGAGCCTTGTCTCTAGGTGGAAGCGCGGAGAAATACAACTGCCTTCTGGGGCAATAACTGAAATGGCTGCCAAGCTGCCAATCCCAATATTTGATCCAACTACAAAGGCAGAGCACGACGAACCTGTGACAAGGGAATCTGCCGTAACGCGCGGACTGGTAACAAAACAAGAGTTTGAATGGCTTGAATCAAAGTCAATTGAAATTTATAATCTGATGTCTCAAATCGCAGACTCTGCAGGATTCATCCTTGCCGACTTGAAGCTAGAGTTTGGAAAGATAGGTGGTGAAATCCTGCTTGGCGACTCTATTGGACCTGACGAATACAGACTGTGGCCAAAGGACGCTTACTCGGTTGGCAAAGTCCAAGAGTCCTACGACAAACAAATTCTCCGTGACTGGCTTACTGCAAACGGATATCAAAAACAGTTTGAGGATTTCAGGGCGCAAGGAAAGGAACCCGTAGCTCCCTCGATACCTGCCGACATTATACGCAAAATGTCAGAAAGATACGCAATATCCTACGAAAAGCTTACTGGCAAGGCTCTTTAACTCGAATTTCAAATTCTCTCCCCTAGCTGCAACTTTTTGAGAACCCTGTTTTGGGGCGTTTTGCACCTGTTTGGCGGTGGTAGTTTCAGATTTTCAAAAATTTGATAGTTTCTAAAATTAGTTGGAGGGTTACCAAATTTATCAACACGCTATCACATTTATGATACCACTACAAGATTGATAGTAGCAAAAGAGAATTTGTTGATTTTAATACGAAATTTCTAGTAATATAAAAAAAATAGTGCGATTAGACAAAAAAATGTGATACGCGGATCTTTTAGCTAACCCAAATACAGAACGCTATCATGTCTACATTACTAGAAAAACCAATCAAAATTAGTCGTATAATGACAATTTCAGTTGAACATGCCCGTGCACTCGAAGACCCAGCGCGAGCAAAAATTGTGGAAATCTTGTATCACAAAAGACTCACCGCAGAACAAATCACAAAGGAGCTGCAAAAATCAGGCCACAACAAAGCAATCACAACAATTCGACATCACATCGATATTCTAAAAGAAGCAGGCCTAATTGAAATTGTAAAAATCGAAGAAGTGCGGGGAGCAGTTGCAAAATTCTATGGCACGTCAACTAAATTCCTTGGGAATCATTCTTCCAAAGATTTTGACACCAAGTATTCCTCGATTATAGAGAACACATCTGCAAAGCTTGAAAAAATTCTTGAGGGCATTGCAAGAAAACCGGCGTTACAAAAAAAGACTGACAAGCAAGGTTATGGCGAATTCCTTCTGATGGAAATTGTCAACCGTGCAACCGCACAGGCCTTGGAAACAAAAGACTACACACTGCAAAAAAAGATCAAGTGATCTCGATGGCAAAGATCCCTTTTGTCTGAGGGTCCTGCAACATCTTTATCATTTTGCGCGGAATATCATTTGATGCCTTGTCGCAGTTTATTGCCATGGTTCTAGGGCACAAGAAGTTGCTTTTTCTAATCACTATGTCGTGTGGATGCTCTAGTATCAGATCCGGGTTTCCGCTTCCGACCACTTGAAAAATTTCATCGTTTACTTGGATCGAAAATGTGACTGTAGATCGCTCATCTCTTAACATTTCCTTTAGTTTCTTTGGAATATTTTTGCAGCCGCACTCTGCAGAAACTCCGATTATGCAGTCTCCCTGTATTGTCAGATCAGGCTCGGTTGTGATCTCAATTGTTCTTGGGTGAAGTGCCCTGACATTTTCGTGGCCGTAAAATGGAATCTCAAATCGCACGCTGCACACATGACTAGACTTAAATTAAACTTTCAAAGCATTGAAAACTGAATTGCTTCCATCTCAACAAGGTTATGACAGAGCCATTACAATATTTTCTCCAGACGGAAGACTGTACCAAGTTGAATATGCGATTGAAACTGTTCGGCGTGGCGCAATCGCAGTAGGAATCAAAAGCAAAGAAGGCGTTATTATAGCAGTAGAAGAAAAACCGCGAAAATTACAAATTTCAGAATCAGCACATAAAATATTTCAAATCGATGAGCACATTGGATTTGCAGCAGCAGGATACATCCCTGATGCAAGAAGCCAAGCAGATGCGGCAAGATTTTTCTCACAGAGCAACAGGATGATCTATGACGAACCAGTGGATGTTGAAACCGTTGCAAAGCACCTTGCAGACCAATGCCAGCAATACACCCAGTTTGGCGGAGCAAGACCGTTTGGCGTTGCATTAATCATTGGAGGAGTTGACTCTAACGGCAACTCGCTGTTTTTGACTGATCCTAGCGGAACATACATCGCATACGATGCAGTTGCAATTGGCGCAAACTCTGATCAAGCAAACGACTTTCTTGAAAAGAACTACAAAGCAGACATGTCACTTGAAGACGCATCCGCACTTGCCATATCGTGCATATACCTTGCAAGTGATCAAAAGGAAGGAACAGATCACATCAAGATGTCAAATGTAAAATCATCTACAAAACAGTTTGACAAGGTAACTCAAGAACAAATTGCAGAATATGCAAAAATTTCAAAGCAAAAATTCCCAGTTCCTTCCTCATAAGTTTCTCAATATTGAAAATCTCAATCGCTATTCCTGACTCTGCTCTCAAGGACGAATCAACACAGCTTGACAAGTCCCGTAAGGCCTCCTTAATTGCACGCGCATGCGCAATTTTCAAAATTGACACGATATACCTGTACGAGGAAAGCGGCGGAAGCGAGGCAGACAGATTCCTACTGTCGCTGATTCTGCGCTATCTTGAAACTCCGCAATATCTGCGAAAGGCGCTGTTCCCAAAAATAGACGAGCTCAAGTATGCAGGAATTCTGCACCCGTTGCAAATACCGCATCACTCTCTTTTGGCAAATCCAAAATATCTCAAGGTGGGCGACATCAGAGAAGGCGTAGTGCTGCACCACAAGGGGAAAAAATTCCTTGACATTGGCACATTTGATCCTGTCGTATACTATGGAAAGGAACACGAAAAAAAGCGGCTAACAGTACAAATCAAAACCGTGACCCCGACTGTGACTGTAAAGGAGATTTCTGAAAACGAGACAAAACAGTACTGGGGTTACAAAGTAAAGGAGAGATCAAATCTGCTAAAGCTGTTGACAGAATGGAAAGGAGACACTTTGCTGACATCGCGCAAGGGGAAAAATGCCACACAAAAACACCTGGACTACTATGTCAAGTCTGAAAAGCCACTGCTTTTGGTTTTTGGAGGTCCGGATCGGGGAGTATACGAAATGCTTGGCCAGAGAATAAACGATCTCTCAAATGCAAAGGTGCTCAACTTTTTCCCAAACCAGGCAACTGAAACCGTTAGAATGGAAGAGGCTCTGATGGGCGTGCTGTCGATTCTCAACTTTGCAAACTCAAATTAATGATTATTTTCCCAGTGTGCTAAATGACAAAATCGAAAAATTTTCTCAAGCTGATAATCCTAGTCGGCATTGTCGGAATCGTGATTGGCGGAATCACTTTCTATGTTTCGCTTGCAAATCTAGTAAAGCCGTAACATTCGTTACCCCTAGGTATATAATGGGGTTAACGAGGTTTTCGATTATCCATGGGCCATAAGAAATACAGTCAGCCACGTCGTGGAAGTCTTGCGTACTCACCTAGAGGACGTGCCAAAAGCATGGAGGCAAGAATTCGAAACTGGCCTGAAACAAATTCAGAACAACCAAAACTCTTAGGCTATGCGGGATTCAAAGTAGGATGCATCCAAATTGTCAGCATCGACGACAGAGAGAAAACACCAAACCACGGCAAACAACTTGTAAGCCTTGGAACCGTTGTTGCGACTCCACCAATCTCGATAATTGGAATTAGAGGTTACCGTGACGACAATGACGGCGCACACGCAATGTTTGACGTGTACAGCAGCGACATGCCAAAAGAAGTATCACGATTATTTACAGTAAAACCAAAAGAAGGCGGTCTGGAACAGGCAGAAAAAATGCTTGGCAAAGTAAGCGAACTGTTTGCAGTTGTCGCAGTGTTCCCAAACACAGCAGGACTTGAACAAAAGAAACCATACGTGTTTGAGGTCGCAGTAAAAGGCGGAGACACGAAACAACAATTTGAATTTTTGAAAAATCTTTTCGGTAAACAGGTCAAAGTAGAAGACGTGTTTGAGATTGGAACAACAGTTGACGTCGCATCAATCACAAAAGGAAAGGGCATCGAAGGCCCAATCACCAGATGGGGAGTCAAGAAAAAGCAGCACAAGTCAAGAAAAAGCGTAAGGGCACTTGGATCACTTGGCCCAATTTCTCCGGCAAGCATCATGTACACTGTACCACGTGCAGGACAACGAGGTTTCCATCAACGAGTTGAATACAATAAACGAATTATGATAATGAGCAACACTGACAAAAATGAATTCAAGATAAACCCGTCTGGCGGATTCAAACACTATGGTCTGGTAAACGGCGACTTTGTTGTTCTCAAAGGCTCAGTACCTGGAACATACCGACGTCTTGTCAAGCTCAGAGCACAGATGAGGGACATTCCAACAAAGGTTCTAAAACCAAACATATTGGAGATTGTGATATGAAGGCCAAAACATTCTCGTTAACTGGAACAAAGCAGGAAGAAATCGAACTGCCACCAGTGTTTCTGACACCGTTCCGAAAAGACGTGATTCACAGAGCATTTGTAAATTTGGATTCTCACCATTACCAATCCCAAGGACGACACCCAACTGCAGGTATGGACGTCGTTGCAATGTCAAACGATCCACCTACAGGACACGGCAAGGCAAGAATTGCAAGAATCCGAGGCGGAGGACCAAGACAAGGTGAAGGAGCAGGCGTCTCACAAACAAGGGGCGGAAGACAGGCACACCCACCAACATCTGAGAAGGTAATCTACAAGAAACTAAACAAAAAAGAAAACAGATTTGCGCTATGCTCTGCAATCGCCGCTACTGCCTCAAAGGACATTGTAGAATCGCGAGGACACATAGTTGAGAAAGTCGAGTCATTCCCGCTAATAGTATCTGACGATATAGAAAACATCTCAAAGGCAAAAGACATACTCAAGGTATTTGATGCACTACACCTGACACCTGACATCAAACGACTGGAAAGCCGCAAGGCGCGTTCTGGCAGAGCAGTCATCAGGGGAAGAAAAACAAAGGTAGGAAAAAGCATCCTCTTTGTAGCCAAGGATGCAAAAAACCTCTCAAAAGCGTGCGGTGGATTTTTGGGAGTGGACGTAGTAAATGCAAACGACCTTTCAATTCTTGACCTGGCACCGGGCTCTCAACCAATCAGACTGACAGTATACACAAAAGCTGCAATTGCAGAAATTGCAAAGATAAAATCTACACATCTTGAAGTGATGGAGGCATTGCAATGAATACAATCCAAGCAACAAAAATCATCCTAAGGCCGCACATCACTGAAAAAACATTTGCGCTAATTGAAAAAGACAACAGAATCTGCTTTATCGTAGATGCCGACGCAGACAAAAAGGAAATCAAAGAAGCAATCAAAGTACTCTATGAGGAAAATGCACTTGATGTCAACACTGCAAAGACAATTGCCGGCAAAAAGGCGTTTGTCAAATTTGAGTCAGTCGAAAAAGCAAGAGACCTTGCAACAAAGATAGGAATGCTATAATATGGACCGAAAAACTTCAATCATAAAGGTGTCAATACATGGTTAAAGAATTTGATTATAGGGGAATCCCGCTGGCAGAGCTACAGAACATGTCGTTAGAAAAATTATTTGAGATATTCCCAGCAAGATCAAGACGATCACTTACCAGAGGCATCACTGACGGCAAGAGAAAGCTTATCGAAGAAATAAAACTCGACAAGGCAGGAAAGCTGAAAAACCCAATCAAGACACACATCCGAGATCTGATAGTGCTTCCATACATGGTCGGAGTCACAATTAGCGTTTTTTCAGGCAAGGAATTCGTTCCAGTTACAATTACAACAGCAATGATAGGACACCACATTGGAGAATACGTTAGAACAAACAAGCGAGTCGTACATGGAGCTCCTGGAGTCGGAGCATCAAGATCCAGTCTGTACGTGCCATTAAAGTGATTGACATGGGAAACTTTGATTACGCTTTTCAAAACTTTGATGCGACAAAACACGTCCGTGCATCAATACGAGAAAAAGACGTCTCGCACAAACATGCGCGCGAAGTTGCCAAGGCGATAAAAGGCTTGACAATTGAGAAAGCACGCGATTACTTGCAAGACGTGGTTGCGGCAAAACGCGCAGTTCCATTTAGGAGATACAACAACGAGGTCGGCCACAGATCCGACCCGGGTGTAATGTCTGGCCGCTACCCAGAAAAAACCGCAAGGGAATTCATCAAACTATTAGATAATTTGGAAGCAAATGCAGAATACAAGGGAATGGATCTTGACAGACTCAAAATTGTCGGCGCAAACACCCACAAGGGAGTCATCGTAAAGAGATTCACACCGCGTGCACAAGGCAGAGCAACTCCCAAAAACAACGTCCTAACACATATTGAGCTGGTAGCTCAGGAAGCATAGAATTGACCGCAGTAAAAAACGTCATAAAAGACAACTACAACATGATGCTCCTCAAGGATTACCTAAGGGAGGCAATCAAAGAGGCAGGATTCTCACACGTTGAGATCTCCAAGACCCCGACTGGCACTAGAGTAGTCCTGCATGTAACAAGACCTGGAATTGTAATTGGAAGAAAAGGATCAGGAATTAGAGACCTGACTGAAAAACTAGAAAAAGACTTTGGACTAAAGAGCCCGCAAATCGCAGTAAACGAAATTTCCCAGCCTGAACTCACATCAAGTGTGATGTGCAACAGGGTAGCATCCCTGATTCAAAGAGGAACAGCATTTAGACGAGCAACAATGTGGACACTGCAACAAATCATGAATGCCGGCGCAATGGGCGTACAAATCACACTGTCTGGAAAACTAAGAGGCGACCGTTCAAGCTTTGAGAAGCATTCTGCCGGAATACTGCCACGTGCAGGACACCAAGCACAGATTATAGTAGACGAGGACATTACCCACATCCCAACAGCCATGGGGTACATTGGAGTGAGAATTCGAATTGCCAAAAAAGACAGGTTCATCCCAGAGTTTGAGCTCAAGGGAGTAAAAGACGAAAGGACGCTTGAACAAAGACAAAAAGAAGAAGCGGACGCAGCGGCATTGCTCTTGGCAAAAACCGAAAGCGAAGCAATTAAAATTATTGCAGAAAAAATTGAGAAAATTGATCTTATGGAAGACGTAGAGGAGAAGCTCAAGTAAAATGGCCCGACTAAAGATGAAATCAATTCGTGAGCTAAACGCGCAAGACCTCAAAGGAAAGCTGGAGCAGTCAAGAGTGGAGCTTTCAAAAATACGAACCGAGGCTGCAAAGGGAACCCTGAGAAAGGAAAGCGGAAAAATCCGAGCATACAGAAAAGAAATCGCAAGAATGCTCACAAAAATAAACGAGGATAAAGCAAAATGATTACACTGGAAAATATCACAAACCATGAGCTAATCGGACTTGACACTCAGATAGTAGAGTCTACAAATAATCAGATTGTCGGCTTTGGTGGAAAGGTAGTGGACGAGACAAGATCAACATTTACGATTCAAACACAGACTGGTCTGAAAATGATTCCAAAAGAACACTCTAAATGGAAATTCACAATTAACGAAACCCAAAGCTGCGTAATTGACGGCTTGGCAATATCAAAGCGACCAGAAGAACGACTAAAGGTGAAAAGAAATGGCTAAAGGACAAGCAGAATCAAAACACGTGTATCATGGCATTGTCATGGATAACGGCGATGCACTAAGCGTTCGAGGAAAGCTCTTTGAGGGCAAAGTAGTCAGTGCGAAGAACAAAAATACCGTAGTTATTCAAAGAGAAGCTCCATTGTACATGTCAAAGACAAAACGATACGCAAGAAGCAAGAGCACCATTCACGCATACAAGCCGGCAAAGTTAGAGATCAAAGAAGGCGATATGGTAGTTGCAGCAGAATGCAGACCAATTGCAAAATCAGTTTCATTTGTTGTAGTGGAGGTCAAGTCCTAAAATGTCCGGCGGAAAAAGTCGTGCAGTATCTGCAAAGGGCGTACAGGAATTCAGGCCATATGTTACTCGAGTACTTCCACTTGGCGCTAGAGTCACATGCGCAGACAACACCGGCGCTAAGATTTTGGAAATTATCATGGTAAAGCGAGCAAAGACTAGACACTCACAATACCCTGCGGCATCAGTCGGAGATTTTGTAAACGTTGTAGTCAAAAAGGGCCCAGCAGAACTAAGAAAACAAATCTTTGGCGCAGTTATAATTAGACAAAAGTATCCAATTCGAAGATTAAATGGAATTCGCGTTTCATTTGAGGACAACGCAGCAGTGCTTGTTACTCCAGAAGGGGAAATCAAAGGAACTGACATAAAAGGACCAGTTGCAGCAGAGGCCTCTGAAAAATGGCCAAGAGTTGCAAACCTGGCATCCATGGTGGTATAAGAAAATGAAGCCAACAACAATTCGTAACCGAATGATTTACCAGGCAACTGCCGTTGTAAAAAGCAGGCAGCTTAGCAGCCACCTATCACAAGAACTGAGAAAAAAATACGGCAAGCGCAGCATCAGAATAATTGAAGGTGACACAATTCGCGTACTCCGAGGAGAGTTCAGAGGAGTAACTGGAAAAATCACCAGCGTATCGACTCCTAAAAACGGAGTCTCAGTAGAGGGAGTCAAAAAGGAAAAACTCAAGGGCGGAAACCTTGACGTCTTTATTCACCCATCAAATCTCATAGTTACAGAACTTAACACCGAAGACAAGTGGCGACAAAACAAGCTGGAAGGAAAGAAGACAAAACCAGTAAAAGAAGCAAAACCAAAAGAGACAAAACCTGCACCAAAAAAAGAGGCAAAGGCGCCAGCAAAGGAATCAAAGCCAAAAGAAACCAAAGAATCAAAGCCAAGCAAAAGCGAAAAGAAAAAGGAGGAAAAATAATTGCCACGAATAGCGGGAAGTAAAAAACTAAAGCGACAGATGTCTCCAATGTTTTGGGGAATCTCAAGAAAAGAGCCACGATTTGTAGTCACGGTGCGACCAGGTCCTCACTCAAAGCATGTTTCTATTCCAACTGCAGTATTCTTGCGTGATACACTAAAACTAGTTACCACCCTAAGAGAGGCAAAATATGCAATCTATGGCGGCAAAGTCAAAGTGGACGGCGTTGAACGAAAATCATTGCACCATGGAATCGGACTCATGGATGTAGTTGAGCTCGACGGAGTGTCTGACATATACAGAATGGTGCCAGGAAAGGGTCACATACTAACACCGCTTAAGATCAAGAGTTCTGAAAAATCTGTTAAACTAGTCAAGGTCACAAGCAAGCAAAACATTTCAAAAGGAAAAACCCAGATTGGATTCCACGATGGGCGCACGCTGCTTTCTGATGAAAAAGTCTCACTAGGCGACACATGCGTCATGCAAGTCCCAGAACAGAAAATCAAAGAAGTTTTGAAGCTAGAAAAAGGAGCCAAAGTAATTGTCACTAAAGGAATTAACACCGGTCAAATAGCAGATGTCACAGAAATCAAGGAAGGCACATTTGTTCTTCCAAAGCGTGCATTGCTTTCATTTGGCCAAAGAGAAATCGAAATTCCAGCAGACCTCGTCATGGTCGTAGGTAAAAAGGAGCCAGTTGTTCAAGTAGCGTGATTATATGGCAAACAAAGAAAGCATAATGAAAAAAATTAGATTAGAAAAAGTCGTCTTAAACATGGGCGTCGGTAAATCCGGTGACGCAATCGAGATTGCAAAGAAGGCACTTGATTCAATCTCTGGCAAAAAATCCTGCGCAAGAGATGCAAAGGGAACCCAAAGAGACTGGGGAGTAAGAAAGGGTGAACCAATAGGCGTCGCAGTGACCGTTCGAGGCGAGGATGCAGGAAAATTACTGCAAAGACTAATCGACGCAAAGGGCAAGACGCTAAATGGCAGATCCTTTGATGATTTTGGAAACGTTTCTTTTGGCATTAGAGAGCACATTGACATTCCTGGAATAAAATACGATCCGCAAATCGGAATCTTGGGCCTGGAGGCAGCAGTGACTCTTGTCAGACCTGGGTTTGGTATTAGATTCAGAAGCAGACACAAGGCAAGCGTTGGAAAGCACCACCGCATTAGCAGTGACGAAGCGAAAGAATTTTTATCACGTGAATTTGGAGTTGCGTTTGTATAATGAAAGATAGATCATACAAGTACACTGGCAGAAAAGAGCACAAATTCGGCAAAGGCTCACGCTGGTGCAAACGATGTGGCGATTACACGGCAGTTATTCAAAAATATGATTTGAACATCTGCAGACGATGCTTTAGGGAGGTTGCAAATTCTTTGGGATTTGCCAAATATCGGTGAGATAAATGCCAGCAACTAACATCGTAGCAAATCTGTTTAACACCTTGTACAATAACGAGGCAAGAAGAAAGAGCGAATGCATAATCTTGCCGACATCAAAACTTGGAATCGAGGTGCTAAAGACGCTGCAAAAACACAACTACATTGGAGAATTTGAGCACATTGATGACAAGAGAGGCGGGAAATTCAAGATTCAACTATTGGCCCACATAACAAAATGCGGTGCAATTACGCCTAGATTCAAGGTAAAAAAAGGCGAATTCGTTGACTGGGAACAGCAGTATCTTCCATCATACAACAAGGGAATGATGCTTGTAACTACAAACCAAGGCGTAATGTCGCACCACGAGGCTGCAAACAAGGGAATTGGAGGATTCTTAATCGGCTATGTCTACTAAACAAGAAGAAATATTCCAAGGGACACTTGATGTTCCAGCCAAAGTAAAGCTTACGCTCAAAAAACACATGCTGCACGTTGAGGGACCATTAGGCAAAACATACAAGAATTTCAAGAAAATCCCAGTTACACTTGAGGTCAAGGACAACAAAGTAACAGTTACTGCAGTGAACTCGAGAAAAAAATACCACGCAATTGCAAACACTGCGCTTTCAATAATCAGAACACTGTGCGAGGGAGTAACCACGGGCTACACAATAAAGATGAAAATAGTCTATGCCCACTTTCCAATCACAGTCAAGACAAAAGACAAGCTTGTCCTAGTTGAGAACTTCCAAGGGGAGCGTGCACCAAGAACTGCAAAAATTCACGGAACTACCAAAGTCACTTCAAAGGGAGACGAGGTAGTTGTGTCAGGACCAGTGTTGCAACACGTAACACAGACTGCAGCCGAAATCCAGTCAAACACCAAAGTCAAAAACAAAGATCACCGAGTTTTCCTTGATGGAATCTATCAATTCTACAAGGAAAAAGGCATCGAAAAATAATTTTTCAAATTTTCAGACTTCGTAAGGATTAAATCGCATACGCCTAAGACAAAACCTGTTGCCGCCCTAGCTCAGCGTGGTAGAGCGCCTGACTGTTAATCAGGGGGTCGTCAGTTCAAGTCTGACGGGCGGCGCATAATCTTTCTAAACTCGAGTTATGAAACATTTGTTTTTGCATCTTGCAATTCATGTGGTGGTGATTTGAGAGTTTAATTTTCAATCTTTCTAAATTCGAATTTAGAAATATAGATCGATGCAACCATTTGGTTTACTCTATTAGACCGTGTGGATCTAATATCTGATCGCACATTATGAATAATGCAGGAGGTTTACGATGGCCAGAATTAAAAGGGCCAACAGATATTGTGTTGACTGTGGGGCAAGGCTGGTGTATTACCCACGTCTTTCAAACCCAAAAGCCCCAAACGAGCACAGAGTTTTGGTGTATGGGTGTCCTGACTGCACGGTAGACTTTGAAAAACCGAAGCTTTTCTCAATTAGACGAAACCAAGTTGACGATCCGCTGGAAACTGTGGAGATAGAGATAGTCGAAGCTAGAAAAGTCCTAGAAAAAACCCCCGTGGCATAGATCAAGTTTTGCAATACCTGATCTGATAGAACTTTTTATCCAACCATACCAAGAATCTTCAGTGGAAGACGTCAAAAGTACCTGGGGAAATCGCTTCATAATTGCCGCAATAGTGCAGGGCGGAATCATAACTCTTATGGCACTAAGCATGGTTGGCGCCCAGGCCGTTTTTACCAAAGTTAACATGATTCAATTTTTGTCTCTGTCCTTTGAGGGTCCTGCAAAATGGGTCTTTCTTGGGCTGATGTTTTATCTGATTCTAATTGTCGCAATAGCGGTAACTGCCGTGTTTTACAGCCATTTGGAAATTAATCTAAAACGAAGCTTTTCTGGAAAATCCAAATTTTTAGCTTGGATTCATCTAATTGGGATGAATGTGGGCGGAACTGGAACTACGTTGCTTATGATATTTGCAGGGCTTAGCGGTTCTGGGGTAATGGACATGTTTTCGACAGGGGAGATTGGCAAACCAAATCTTGCAGTGATGGATTCATTTATCCCACCAATTGGACTGTTCATCGGTTTTCTTGCCATCGGTGTGATGTGCGGAGGACTGGCATACACCATGGCGTATCTTGGAAAACCATCCTCAATCCAATAAACAAATCCAATTTAGCGCATTTTCCTCTCATACTGCAAAAAGTTTGGCCGAGTTTTGTGGAAAAAGACCCACCCTTTTGCCGCAAACTAGGGCAAAAGAATTTGGAATTTGGGCGTAAATTGAGAATCTTCGGCGGTGTGATTTGCATCAAAAACTGCAAAAAGTCATGCCAGTCATTGGCAGTTTTTCCCCAAAAATTTGATTTTTGCCGGGGTTTAGCTTTTGTTCGGGGAGCAAATAGTTTTGGCACCTTTGCCTGGGCAATGGGGATGTTTTGGCCCTTGCCTGCATTAGTTACGAACAAGTGTTAAACCCCCCCGGAAAACGGCTGATCCTGAAAAATTCACCCCATTCACAATTGGGGGCTCCAAGTACGGGGGTTTAGCTTTTACGAACAAATCAAAATATTTGGCAAAAAATCAAAATACTTCAAATTAACGAATGTCTTGATTCATGGCAGATGAAAAAGCAGCCGAAAAATCAGAAAATAAGAATAGCTCCAAAAAACGAATATGATAATTTTAGAAAATACTTTGCCTTTTCATGTGTCGACTTGGTGATATTTGACGGAAAGTCAGTTTTGCTGACAAAGCGCACCAGAGACCCGTACAAGGGGTACTGGCACCTGCCTGGAAGCATGATTCACAAAACCGAGAAAATGACTGACACCGTAAAGCGTTCTGCAAAAGAAGAACTCAACTTAGATGTGGCAATTGAAAAGTTTGTCGGCGTCTATGAAAGCCTGGACTCGTTTCGGCATGATGTGTCCCATGGATTTGTCGTTTCAGTTAGGGGCGGCCAATTAAAAACCGACCACCAGAGCAGTGATCTTAGGTTTTTTGCAAGACTTCCAGCCAAGATCATACCGCACCACCGCATGCTGATAAAAGACGCACTAAAGGATACTCGTGGCAACTCTCACGCCTAAGAAATATTATGTTTCTAAATTCGAATTTAGAAAGATTGAAAATTAAACTCTCAAATCACCATCACATGAATTGCAAGATGCAAAAACAAATGTTTCATAACTCGAGTTTAGAAATATAGTGAAAAGAACAGTTAATTAACTGGGAATTGAAAAACTGAGCATGGCTGGTAAAATACTCGGACTGGTGGCAATAACTGTCCTCTTGTCTACGATATTGGTCATGTCTATGCCGTCTGAACAATATGCAGAGGCAAAAACGCCTGCAAAAGCTAAACACAAGTTCTCAAATAACGTTGGAAACAAAGTGTGCGGTGACGAACTATGTCCTGGACACGCTTATTACAAATGGAACATGAAATACCGAACTTATGTATCTCCATATGACCACTATGGACACCACGAATTACTCAAAATAAGCAACAACAGGTAATTCTGGCATTAAACTCTTCATATTTTTAAAAAACTGTGTTAGTACGTGTTATTTTGCTGCCATTATGGCGTCAAGTGCCTTTGTTAATTTGTCAAAACCGTACTTGTTAATCATCGCAGACAGCTCTCGGGTTATAAGTGCCGCCTCGATGTCGTTGGCAACCTCGTTGTTTCTTGCTTGAAATTCTCTTTGTTCTACAACTGCCGTGTCTGTTCTAAACATGTTCATCTCTTCTTCGTATTTTCGTTGGGCCTCCTTGATTTTTTCAATCTGGGATACTTTTTTCTGTAGTTGGGCATTGACGAGTTTTACGAACTGGTTTGCATTTCTCGTATCCTGCCCTGCCTCGATGAACTGATCCTTGACTCGCTCAGAGCGGTCCCTGGTGTCTAATTCTTCTTTAAAGAACAGTTTTCTTGTTCCTCCGCTCTCTATAATGTCCTCTAAATCGTCATTGGTGATGTTTTTCTCAGTGATGTCTCTTTTCGCTATGTGCTTCTCTACCATTGGTTTCTCTAAAATCGTGTGAGTAATATCCTGTATTTTGTTTTAATTGAACAAACGCCTCTCTAAACCCATGTTCCTAAATTCAATATTTTGTTAAATCTAATTCATCATGACTCTATTAAGAAATGCACGCCTGCTTACGGTGTGGACGGCCTAGAGGTAAAGTTACCGGTTCAAAAAAGGTTCACAGACGCGCAGTTACGCATGCTGGAAGACTATTTCCGGGAAATGCCTATTGAGGAAATCCTGACCGGGCTAAAGTTTGCAAAAAACAGGTGGTCTGCAAAGGATGCCGGCGTTCTAAAGGTGGGACGAAAAAGCATCATACA
Source organism: uncultured Candidatus Nitrosotenuis sp. (assembly GCA_964502325.1). Taxonomy (GTDB): domain Archaea; phylum Thermoproteota; class Nitrososphaeria; order Nitrososphaerales; family Nitrosopumilaceae; genus Nitrosotenuis. The sequence goes on from CAZCWI010000017.1 coordinate 17,844, forward strand.
AAAAGAAGTCCATTCAGTCACAAACGAGCAGGCGCAATGGAGGCTAAAGAACTGGAAAATGATGATCTCAAACTATAGGCGACGAGGATACAGCTATCCGACAATATCTCGAATAAAGAAAATTCTGATTGAAAAAAGCAAAAAGAAATCTAAATGAGCGATTCTTTTTTCTGCAAAATTCCAGTTGGAATCCCGCTTGGCGGCTCTGGAATGCTTGCCCTTGTCTGGCCCTCGATTACTGCCTGGGCCTCTTCCAAAATTGCAAGCGTGTCTGAGCTTGAACTGTATGTTGCAACCGATGTATCTGATGCGTTCATCGAGGAGCCTGTGAGCACGTCTCCTAACACTTGGGATAGGTTTTGCATTGACGATGTCGCCTCTGGCATTATTCCGCTCAGCGATGCGCCCAGTCCCTTGATTACGGACATGCATGGGCTTAGTGTTACCACGATGTCTCCAAGTTCTGATACTGTGTTTAGTCTGAGTTGAATCTGTTCTAAGGCAAGTTTTGCACCGTTTACCATGTTGTGCATTTTTCTTATTTCGAGTAATTCCGTAGCGTACGCTTTGGCATAATGCTGGTTATTGGCTTTTTGAGCGATAATTATTTTGTTAAAGATATAGTCGTTTTTCTGCTTTATTTTTGACGCGATTCCGTCCAGTTTTACTATCTGAAGCTGGAGGTTTTTCTGTGCTACATCAATCTTGTTTTTAAGCGGTACGTCTGGCTTTACTCTGTCAAGTATCTTCTGTGAGAGATTGTCCCCGCGTCCAACATCATTCCATCTGTCGCTCAATGACCCCATTTTCTATTACTGATAAAAAAATTGATTTTAAACAAGTTTGTAACCGCAAGCTCTGTCACCTTAGTTACAAGATCATCCGGTTACAGCGCTTATCCGAAGGTAAACGTGTAGATTTCAAAGCCTGGCCTGTCTATCTGAATTTCTAACGTGTGTCTTCCAGGCTCTTTTGTCTTGACTAGATTGTAGAGCCGTGACTCTGATGTGTGGGCTATTCCGTCTTTGATGTCTGCACCTGCGTCTTGCGATATTGGCTTTCCATCAAGCAGTATGGTGAGATTTGATTCGCCAGATGCCACAATGTTTACTTCTTTTGCAAAGTACGGCAGCCTGATGATCCCAGAGTCTGACACAAGGATCATGCGGTCTGAAATGTTTTTCCAAATTCCGTCCAAGTAAAAGTGATCGTTTTGCAATTCGTCTGGGATGGCATACATTACGTCATTGTTTGGATTGAATCCTTCCGGATTTCCTAGCCTGTCTCTTCCGTGAGCAAAGTCATATCCAAAATACAGTTCTGGAGTTCTGGCACCGCTTCTTGATTCCTGAATCTCGACAAGCGGTTGCGACATGTCTGTTTTTAGCCCAAGTCTTGATGCACGCTCGCTTAACAAGTCCTGAATTATTTTTTCAGTCTCGGCATACGCTCCTTCGCCTATGTGATCATACCTGATGTAGCCCTCATCATCTGCAATGTATTTTCTTGGCCAGTAATTGTTTGCAAACGCTTCCCAGATTTCTTTGTCATTGTCAAGTATGACAGGATATGTGATTCCGAATTTCTCAGTTGCCATCTTTACGTTGCCGATGTCTTTTTCAAATTCAAATTCTGGTGAATGTATTCCGACTATGACTAGTCCTTTGTCTGAATATTTCTCGTTCCAAGCTACGATGTACGGGAGTGTCCTCTGGCAGTTTATGCAGCTGTATGTCCAAATGTCGTACAGTACGACCTTTCCTTTGATCTGATCCTTGAATTGCTCAGCATCTGTGTTGATGTATCCTGCAATTCCCTGCAGTTCTGGTGCTTTTTTGAGCCCGCTTTTGTCAATTGACATTGCTTGCGGGTTCGTATTGCTTGGTGCCTCTAGCGATGTAAAATAGGCACTCAGTCCGCCTATTGCTCCTGCAATTATTATTCCCATGATTATTGCCGATTTTATCTCTGTTCTCATTTTTTATCCCAACAACAAATTATTCAAAAGCGGAAAGCTTGCAATTGTGGCAAGCTGGTTTGTCAGCACCAAAATGCCAAGTATTATGATTAGGCTGCCCATGATTATGGAGTAATATTTCAAGTGCTTGCTTAGCGCCCGAATTAATCCTGTGAACCTTGAGAAGAACACTCCCATTAGGATAAACGGAATTCCAAGTCCTAGGGAATACGCAAGTAATAATGTAAATGCCTGCCCCGGTGTGGTTGCAGCCAGAGTCAGGACGCTTCCAAGTATTGGGCCGATGCACGGCGTCCAACATGTGGCAAACGCAAGCCCAAAGACAAACGATAATGGATAGCTTGCCTTGCCCCTGCTTGGCAAGAATTTCTTTTCAAAATTGAGTTTGTTTATCCTAGTTGACAGTAGCATAAAGATGCCAAATCCAATTATTATGACTCCGCCAACTTGGTTTAGTCCAGATATCAGGCCCGATGCCGCACTTGAAAGCACGCTGTTTAGCACAACTCCAAAAATCGAAAATACGACTGAAAACCCAAGGACGAAAAATATCGTGTTTAACAAAACATTTAGCCTGTTTGCCACCGTGATCACGCCATTATTTTTTTGAAGATCCGTAATCGTCGTTCCAGAAATGTATGCCAAAAACGCAGGTATTACGGGCAGTATGCATGGCGCAAGAAACGAGCCAAGGCCAGATGCTGCAGCTATTGCGATGGTTATCTCCGACATGATATGATAGGCTTGATTTTTTTAATTAAGTATTCTTCCAAATCTAGTCCTAATTGGCAGATATTGCTTTTTATCTAACCGTATCTTGTTATTTTCATGAATAAAAGGTTCATTGCAATCGGAATAGCGTTTGCAATCATAATCGCAATTGCAGTTTATGTCGGCTCGCCAATGTTTATGGGCATGGACATGCGCAGATGATGCTAGAAAATCTTAAACTTTTTTCCTGCTTTTTCAAAAACTGACAGTGCGTGCTCTATTTGCTGTTTTGAGATCCATGCTGTGACTGAAATTCTGATTCTTGCGCTGTTTTTTGGAACCGTCGGGTAGCGTATCGGCTGGGCAAACACTCCGCACTCAAACAGGTATTTTCCAAAGTC
>CAZCWI010000018.1:0-1950 GCA_964502325.1 uncultured Candidatus Nitrosotenuis sp.
CAGCAATACGGACGTTTCTTTTGTGATATGAAGGCAAAACCCAATGGTGAGTCCCTTTAGCGGCTGTGACTTTTTTAATCGGTTAATAGTATTGTTTAGAATTTGCATATGATCCCTTGCCCATTCGTATGAAGTCTTTCCCTGTTCTGCCAATTCAGGATCCTTTACTTTGCTCAACACGGTACCGCAAGATTCAGTACTAAAAAATCTTATCATCGCAGTAATCTAAATAACTACCAACGATTGACTTTGGTATAATGGCCTGGAAAAAAGTAGCCGAAAAAGGAGCAATTGCAAGCGGCAAGGGAAAAGAGTTCCAAGTAGACGAGAAAAAAATTGCAATTTTCAACCAGGACGGTTACCATGGAATTGACGCAATATGCGTACACCAAGATGCCTCCATTGCATCAGGCGCGCTAGACGGGGACATTGTGGAATGCCCGCTGCACTTTTGGCACTACAACATCAAGACTGGCGAGCTCAAGGATTATCTCAAGGGAGTCAAGCTTCAAACCTACAAAGTAGAGGCAAGAAACGACGGAATCTATATCGACATTTAGCAATACAATTTTTAATCTATATTTCAAACAAATCCCAGTGAATAAGCAGATTTTAGACGAGATAACCAATCAAAATTATGCCAAAATTCAAAATGACATAGAATCGTTTCTCAGAGAGAGTATTTCAAAGGCAGGCGCAAGCGGCGTGGTTTTTGGCCTAAGCGGCGGAATAGACTCTGCAGTAGTTGCACATATTTGCGCAAAATCGTTTAAAGAAAAATCACTTGCACTTCTAATGCCAGACAGCCGGGTTTCACCTAAAGAAGAAACAGAGGACGCGCTGCAGATAGTCGATAAGTTAGGATTAGACTACAAGCTAATTGACATCAGTCCGATTCATTCACAGTTTGCAAACGTTGTAGAGCCTGAAGAAAAATCCCTTGGAAACCTTCGCGCAAGAATTCGAGCTACTCTTTTGTATTATCATGCAAATTTGAAAAACTACCTAGTGATAGGATCAAGTGACAAATCAGAGCAGCTAATCGGGTATTTTACAAAGTTCGGTGACGGCAGTGCAGACGTCTTGCCAATCGCATCATTATACAAAACCCAGATCAGATTGCTGGCAAGACATCTTGGCGTGAAAGAATCCATAATTGAAAAAAAGAGCAGTCCACACCTTTGGAAGGGGCACATAGCTGAAGACGAAATCGGCGCGTCGTACGAAGAGATTGATTCTATTTTATACTGCATGACAGACAAAAACATGCCGTTTGAGGATATCCAAAAAACAACGCAGATTGACATGGATAAAATCGAAAAAATCCATCAATTATACAAAAAAAGTGAACACAAGAGAATAATGCCGTCAAGGCTATGAGGTTAGTGAAAAATGAAAATCCTTGACACATTAAGCACGATGGAGCAGGAAATTTCGGCAAAGAACATTCGGATTTATCTTTGCGGGGTTACAGTGTATGACGAGTCCCATATCGGGCATGCCCGAACAATCATTGTGTTTGATATGCTTAGACGATACCTAGAATCAAAGGGGAGTTCTGTGAATTTTGTCCAGAACTTTACAGATGTTGATGACAAGATAATCAACCGTGCAAGCACCGAGGGAGTGTCAGCGCTTGAGATCAGCACCAGATACATTGATCATTATTTTGAGGATTTTGACAGGCTAAACATCAGGCGGGCTACTGCATACCCAAAGGCAACAGAACACATAGCAGACATGATAAAACTGGTGCAGAATTTGGTTAATTTGGGATTTGCATATGTGTCAAAAAACGGAGTGTACTATAGCGTGTCCAAGTTTTCCGAATATGGCAAGCTGTCAAAAAAGAAGACAGATGATCTGATATCAGGTGCGAGAATAGGAATTGATGAGACAAAAAACGATCCGCTAGACTTTGCACTATGGAAGTTTGCGGACGCTGAGCCA
>CAZCWI010000018.1:1960-19497 GCA_964502325.1 uncultured Candidatus Nitrosotenuis sp.
ATGAGCCTCAGATACTTGGGAGAAGAGTTTGAGATTCACGGCGGTGGAAGAGACCTGATATTTCCGCACCATGAAAATGAGATTGCCCAGTCAGAGGCATTTACAAAAAAACCCCTTGCAAAAATATGGATGCATGTAGGAATGGTCACAATAAACGGAGAAAAGATGTCCAAGTCGCTTGGAAACATAAAATCAGTAAGGCATGTTTTGGAAAACTGGGGCCCAAACGTGATTCTATTGTTTTGCCTCTCAGGCCATTATTCAAATCCAATTGATTATTCCGAGGATCTTCTAAAGGAGAACCTCATCAAGTGGCGTCAGGCCGAAACTGCATATTATGAGATGGTCATGGCAGACGGGACAGGCGACACTGCAGAGATCTCATACATGATCAAAGAGTGCAGCCAGGAATTTGACTTGGCGCTTGAAAATGACTTTAACACATCTTTGGCAGTAGGCGCCTTTTTCAAACTAGTCAAGGGAATAAACCGCATCGCGGCATCAGAGTCCATGACAAAATCAATTGCAGATGCAGGCTTGCCAGAATTTGAAAGGATGTCAGAGATTCTAGGGCTATTAGTACAAAAGGTAACAGAGCAAGAAAAACAGTCAATTACAGATTTGCTAAAAAAACGCGAGTCGCTCCGCGAGCAAAAACAATACCAAGAGGCAGACAAGATTCGTGATCAGATTTCACAGATGAACGTCGTTTTGTTGGATCACAAAAACAAAACAGTCTGGATGAAAAAAGAAAGAATCCTATCCGATTCTAGCTAGACTTTTTTGTCGATGCCGAAACCAGCGATATGACATCGCGGTCCCTTAGCTGGTATGTGGTTGGTAGTCGCAAGTTATACCTGATGTCCTTTGCATATAGCAGTCCTTTTGTAAGATCGCTGTGGATTTCCTTTGCAAGATCCGCAACTGTCGCACCATCCTTTAGCAAGATCAGATCAGGTAGCACCCTGCCTTTTCGGTCTGAGAGTTTTTCCTCGTCTGCCACAGGGTATATCGCATTCATTTTTAGCAATTTGAACACAGTTACATTGATTGCAAACTGGACTCCAGTCCTCATGTATTCTCCCATGATTTCCCGTGTGATAAAGTCAAGTGCGGTTTTTTGTTTCTGGCTTAGTTCATCTGGCTTTACTATATTGAATTGTTCAGAGCCGGGGGAGTACTTTATGAGTCCCTTTTGCTCTGCTCGTCGCAGAGATAACTCGCTGTCCGCGCTTGCCGGTACCACTATTGTGTCGTTATAGCGCTCGCGAAGTCTTGCAAAGTTCTTGTCTGCGCCTTCTACGTCTATTTTGTTTGCAACAATTAGAGTCGGTTTTGAAATCTTACGCAGGATTGTCGCAAATTTTTTGCTATCCTGAAAGTCAATATCGTCAAATTCCTTGTCTTCTATCCCTGCCATGTGCAATGATTCCTTTACGTGCGAGTTATTCACGCCGATTCCACGATAAAGATCGGCAATTGCCACAATCTTGTCAGTCCCCGTATGAACTACTTTTGAGACCTTGTCGCGGTTACCTTCAAGTATTTTCAGATACCACATGATCAGCTCCTCTTCAATGTCTGCAAAATCAGATATCGGATCTCCGGTTCCGGCTTCTGAGATTTTGCCAGACGAGTCAATCCCGCCAGACACGTCAACGACATGCAGTATTGCGTCTGCTTGCGCTGCAACTGAGAGAAATTGGTTGCCAAGCCCCTTTCCCTGCCATGCGTCTTTGATTAATCCGGGAAGATCAATTAGCTCAATTGGAATGTACCTCCAACCATCAACGCATTTTGAGTTCTTGGGGTTGTCAAAGACGTTGAACTCTTGGTGAACGCATAATGAAATCGCGTTGGTAAGACTTGATTCTGGTTTCTTTGTGGTAAACGGATAAGTGGAAATTTCAGAAGACGAAAGCGTTGCAGAATTGAAAAAAGTTGTCTTGCCAGTATTTGTCTTGCCGATAATTCCGATTTTTATTGGCACAAATACAAATTGCGTTTTTAGCTATTTATCTCTGCCTAATGAGTGTGATCGTTTTGAGGTCTTGCTTTGAGTTTTTCGCAAGTGTTTTTGAGTTCAGCAATCGACCAAGAGATTTCATCTAGTTCTTCTTGTGTGAGCTCGCCGTCCCACTTGTCAAGTGTTATCTTTGATATTTGGCATGCATGATACAAAACATTCCAGTACGGATGATGCTCTGCAGTTGTACATGCCAGTTCAAAAACATCGTCAAGCCCGCTTTGTGCCCGAGATAGCGAGCTCATGTTTTCTCCAAAGAGGCGCACTATGTTTGATTCAAGATTTGACTGCGTTTTTATCATGAGGTTTTTTTCCTCATATGATTTGATTAACTCCTGTAATGATTTGAAAAAATCATCAAAAGTAGCATCGACCATTAGAACAACCGCTGGTGCTCGGCAAGCATGCACCTGTTAAACACTATTTTGATTCCAGCCTTTCTTGCCATATCTTCGGCCTCGGCGTTGTGAATTCCTTCTTGGAGCCAGATTACTTTGGGTTTCTTTTTTATTGCTTCTTGCACGACTGGGATGACTTGGTCAGATGGACGAAACACATCAACTACATCGATAGATTGATCAACATCTTGTAAAGATGAAAAGCATTTTTTCTCCAATATCTCGTCAGCTGTCGGGTTTACAGGCATTACGTTGTATCCTTGGGCTAACAGATATTTTGGCACGTAATGCGCCGCCTTGTCGGCGTTTTTTGACATTCCAACTACTGCCACGTTTTTTAATGACAAAATTTGCCTGATCTCATCGTCAGTATGCGAGTCTACTTCCATGATACTGGTATGTGCAAAACAGATTATAATTTATCGGAAAATTCTTTATAGTGACAGCATCAACGGGTATCGTGGAAGAGGAACCAAAAGATGTCATTGTCCTAGGCGCAATAAAAAAAGGTGCCAAAAAATTTGACAAGATCAAAAACAAGACAGGTATCGAGCCTGAAGAGCTAAACAAGATTTTAGAAAAACTCGAAGAGCGCGGCATGATCAGAGTGGATAAGAAAAAAGGACTTTTCGGCGGGGAAAAAATCGAGCTTCAAATCACAGACAAGGGCTCAAACGAACTAGATCAGAGAGTACATGAGATGAAGCAAAACTGGGATCAGATGGTCCAGATGTACAAGTCAGGTGACAAGAAAAAACTAGAGGGGTTCATGGAATCCAACAAGTCAATGCTGCCAATGATGATGTTTTTTGGAATAATGGACATGATGATGTTTTCAATGATGTTTTCAATGATGGGGGCGCAGATGCACGACTATGTCCCGCAAGACCAAGTCCCACCAGGTGCAGAAAACCAGCCAAGCGACGTTGGTGATGGGGGCGCAGATGGCGGAGGAGATATGGGTGGAGACGGCGGTGGCGGATTTGACATCGACATAGGCTTTTAGTTTTCAAAAACCGCACAAGTCACCGAATTTTAAAAATTTTAAATCATCCTAGAATCCAAGTTTTATTGTTCTATGTCATATTCGTCTCATGAAAACGTCGGGCTGATCAAGGTATTGCAATTTCTCAAGGCTCATCATTCAGAATATCTCTCTGGCGAAGATCTAAGCGAGGTACTAAAAATAAGCAGAGTCGCAGTCTGGAAGCACATAAAAAAAATCCAGGCATTAGGATACGAGATAGAGTCTAAACAAAATCTAGGATACCGCCTCACAAAGATTACAGACCTGATGTTACCATGGGAGATAACAGACGGCCTTAAGACAAAAAGCATTGGAAGAAAAATATATTATTTTGACAAGATTGATTCTACGCAAAATTTTGCGTCAACGATAGCAAACAACAAAACAGAGGACGGGGCAATAATCATATCTGAGACGCAGGACGCCGGAAAGGGAAGGCTCGGTCGGGATTGGATATCGCCAAGGGGCGGGATTTGGCTCTCTGTCATACTGCATCCAAAATTTGATGTTGCAAAGATAACACTGGTCCCACTTGTAGCGTCAATTGCACTAGTGCATGCAATCCAAAAAACACTGGGTGTAAAAACAGAACTAAAGTGGCCAAACGACGTTACCCTAAGAGGGAAAAAAATCGCAGGCATGATAATTGACGCATCAATAGAGTCAAGCAACATAGAGAGCATGATTCTTGGAGTTGGAATAAACTTTCGAGTAAACCCCGGCGAGATTGAAAAAAAGATAAAGAAAAAAGAAAACTTTTACGGAGTGGCAACACTTGTGAGCCAGAGCGACAAGACAAAGCCAGCAAAGCTTGTGCAGGCATTTTTGGAAGAATTTGAGAAAATCCTAATTTCACTAAGCGAGGGAAAAATAAGCAAGATAATCAAAGAGTGGACTGCGAATTCCTCGACCATAGGCAAGACAGTCACGCTATCCACCCCAAATGGAAAAGTAACTGGAAAGGCGATAAAACTTGATGCTGACGGAGGCCTGATAATAATGCACAAATCAAAGCCGGTTAAAATCATGGCCGGCGATATCTCCCAGTAGTTATTTTTTGGATTTTTTCGCTCGTGTCTTTTTCTCAGCCGGATCCGACTCGTGAGCATCGATTATGGACGCCTCGGCCTTGATGATGTCCTTTAGGTCCACCTGAATGGATAGCAATGAGGATATGATCTGCTCCAGTTGCCTGGTATAATCATCATATGCAGCGTTTAGTGCGGTCTTTTTTTCGTCAGATTTTCTCAGGTATTCGTTTAAGCGAAGCGCGTTTGTGGTGTTTATCATTTCAGGTATCACAGGTTCGGGGGAGCCAATCTGTGATATTTCGTCTTGAATTTGCAGGATTCGCATCTTTAGTTCGTTCAAATTATTACCAAGGCCAAGCATACCAGATATCATGAAAATATGTGTTATAATCATTTTTGTGGTTTTTATGTTATTTGTACAGGCATCGCCAATTTTTGCAGATGAAAAGTCGGACAAGGCAAACGCAATGTACGAAGACGCTGCAAAACACTTTGCAAAGGGCAAATATCGGGAGGCAGTAGCGCTGTACGACAAGATATTGCAGAACTACCCAGACAACACAACGGTCCTAAAAATGAAGGGAGTCGCAGAAAGCAATCTAGGCTACCATCAGAAATCGCTTGTTAATTTTTACAAGGTATACCAGAAAGATCCAAAAGACATCACGGCGTTACTTGGCCTAGGCGTTGGATTTGGCAATTTTGGCGAGTACCTGGAAGCAAAAAAATATTTTGATATTGTGTACAGTCTTTATCCAAATTCTACCGTTGCAAAGAACTACAAAGAGTTTGCAGATAAGACAATCAAGAAATACCCATACAAGCCAACTGAGAAGCCAAAAAAAACGGAAATGGATACAAAAACCTTTGAGAGTTACGTCAGAAAAGTTGCATCGACAGTATCAAAGGAAAAACGCTACATCGAATATCCAAATCCAAGCTTTGATGTAATCAAGAAATTTCTCAGAGACTACAAGAAATGGAACTTTGAGCAGCAAATAAAGACAGGTTCGGGCACATTTCCAAATCCAAAGATAACTCAGAACAATAGCACATACGTCTTAAACTACAAGATCTTTGTAAACAAGCAGCCAACAGGCTTGCCGCTAGATCACGTCAGCACGTTGAGCAGTTCCATAAAATATTGGGAGTCCCAGGCACTTAACTCAAACAAAGGAGGGGTGGCAGTCAAGATATCACCCACAGTCGCAAAGGCAGAGGCAAGCATTTGGGTCACGTGGACTGTGCGAAACCTAGGAGAGGGAGTTCTGGGCCATGCGCATGTAGGAAAGGGAGTAGTCGAGGTTGCGCTTGGCGACTACAGTTGCGATGGCAGTTTTCAACTATATGATGTGAGCAGCGTTGAGAAAATAATGAGACATGAGTTGGGCCATTCAATAGGGCTTGGGCATTCAGAAGACAAAAATAGTATCATGTACCCGTCCATGAAGCCAAAATACGCGTATTGCCTACTGAACTAGGCTGTCGTTTCGCAGTTCTTCTACTAGCGTTTTTGTCTTTGTTGCTGCCCGCGTAATCATCTCAAAATATGATCTTGTTTCAGCGTCCAGAAATTTTCCAAGTCGTCTTGAAAGGATTTCATTTGCGTTTGATATTACGCAAATTGGATCCACAAGATCGTTTACCAAGTCGGTTTTTCTTTTTCGATACAGCGTTCTCCTTGCAGAGACTGCATTGTCAGCGCGTGACAGATTCTCGCAATGAATTCCGTTGTATCCCATCATTGGTTCTTCACTCTTTTGACTCTCTGCGGAACCATGACTTCGATTGTTTTTGATTTGTTCCACAAAAGTGTGCAAAGGCTGTACATGTTGTTGACCATTTCAATGGAATTTGTATGCATTACAGAATCACCGTCGTCATTCAAGTCCATTGAGCTATTCAGTGAGCCAGACATTATCAGTTGCTTGCTTTCCTCAACAACCATTCTGCTCTTTGACGGGAGTTTTCCAAGTCTTATCTCAGAAGGATTCAGTCTGCTGATAAACGCCAGCTCTTTTTCGCTTGCTACTTCGGTCAATATTCTGACTTCGACACCGTTTTCTTTGATCAACTGGATTCTTTCTGGAATTGTGGTGTGATACATTCTCATCAGGTCTTCTTGCGGCGCTACGATGTATACTGTTCCGGAGGCTTTCTGTAGAATTTTTCCAATCCTAGAATAAATATTAGATCGTCCCTGAATTATAAGAAATGACGATATTTCTTGCACATCGCAATTCTTGACGATTTCACTAATGTCTTGAGATATTTTTTCAGACAGGCTCTTCATTGTTATGATTTCATCCTGCTTTCTCTCAAGAATTGTGTTCAATGCTTCAATTGGTTCTATTGCAGAGCACAGTGTCGGATTTGAGAACGTTGTCGATACAACGCCCAAATTTCTAAGCTTGCTCAAAGAACGATACGTCTTACCCCTATCAATTCCGAGCCGTGACGATAGAGAGCCTACAGATACTGGACCGGTTTGTAGCAGTCCCATGTATACTTTGGAGTCAATGTCTTCAAAACCAAAGTACGATAGCGATTCAATAATTTGTTGTGTGTTCATTTTAATCCCCGAATCCAAAATTAATGAATGAAATAATAGATATTGTTTGTTCAAAATAGACAGACAATCACCTAATACCAATTTTAGATCGTGTTCAAAATCCTCTGAAAGTTATATAATCGGCATTTCTGAAAGATAAGCGCTTGGAAATTACAATAGAACCGTGGAAAAAGCTAATCATACACGAAGTTATAGAATACAATTTCGATGATTGGGTGACACAGATTGCCTTTGGAAGCAAAACTGGGGGAGGTGCGATCCCGAGCATAAATTGGGTTAACGGAATCGTTTTTCAGTCATTTAATTTCCCAGACACCAACATAATAGTAGAGGAAAAGATCAAAGGCGTTCTTCACTGGTCATCAGTAATGTTTGCAGTCAAGGAAAAGTATAAAAAACAGATCATAAAAGACAATGCCACAATAAACCTAGTAGATGTCAGCGTCAACGAAATTTTCAAAGAGCTTTCAGAGCAGCTAAAAAAGTATTCAAAATACGCAAAAAATTAGACAGACCCCAAATGTTGCCAAATTTGTGCAGCCAAGTTTCCGATGTTTTGCACCATACGCAATGCAATAAAATGCCAAACAAATGAAGAATGGTTCATTTCGCGTGTTTGAGAAAAAACATTGAAACGTGACGGTGAGAAATTTGAAAATTAGTAGGAGGGTCGCCAACGCGCAATGACGCCTACTTGTTTTAGTTCTATAAAATGAGAATAAGGGTTAGCTTGACCTACATACAAACAATCATAGAAATCAAGCAGAACCCATAATAAGCAAAGGCGCGTAACTATACCCGTAATGTCATCATCATCACAAATCAGATGTCCTTCGTGCGCAAAAAACGCAATGCAGACAGATGTAACTACCGGCGAGATGTTTTGCCGAAACTGTGGCTACGTAGTGGCAGAGAAGATCGAAGAGTCAGGACCAGAGTGGAGAGCATTCTCAAATGACGAATCAGACAGAAGTCGTGTCGGTGCTGGAACATCGCTTACAATGCACGACATGGGCCTATCGACAGTGATCGGATCAGCTGACAAGGATGCAACAGGAAAGCCACTTTCTGCATCAATGAAAAGTTCAATTGAAAGGCTCCGAACTTGGGACAGCAGAACTCAGACTCATTCATCTGCAGACAGAAACCTAAGACAAGCCCTAAGCGAGCTTGACAAAATGAAGGACAAGATGGCCCTTGCAGAGTCAGTTGTTGAAAAAGCAGCCTACATTTACAGAAAGGCAATGGAAAAAAAGCTTGTAAGAGGCAGATCCATTCACGGACTGATTGCAGCGTGCCTTTATGCAGCATGCAGGAATACAGAGACTCCAAGAACGCTTGACGACGTGGCTGAAAGCATCAATATACGAAGAAAGGACGTAGCCAGATGCTACAGACTGATCTACAAAGAGCTTGATCTCAAGATGCCAGTTGCAGACCCAACAAAAGGAATCTCACGAATTGCAAGCACTGCAAACCTAAGTGAAAAAACAAAGAGGCGCGCAATGGAAATACTAAACAAAGCTAAAAAAATCGGCATGGTTGCAGGAAAGGATCCAATGGGAATTGCAGCCGCGGCACTATACTTGGCATGCATTTCAAACGGCGAGATCAGATCACAAAAAGACATCTCAATTGCAGCAGGCGTCACAGAGGTCACGATTAGAAACAGATGCGTCGGACTTAAAACACTGCTCGACTAGGAATCTTTCCAATTTTTATTGTGTAAAAATTTAAGGGGCGTTCACTGAGCAAAGACATGTCAGAAGAGATCAAATGGTCAGACTGGCTTGATTACAATCAAGAGCAAATCGCAAAGACTCCGGAATTGCCAGGTGTGTACATGATGCACGCCGCAATGAAAATTTTGTACATCGGAAATACGGACAATCTAAAGAAAAGCATCACAGAGTCATTATCTGCAAACTGCATATGTGATGCAAAAAGATTCCGCTATTTTTCAATCCAGTCGCATAACGAAGTCAAAGAAAAATTGCTTGACGAGTATAGGAAAAAACATGACGGCAAAATGCCATTGTGCATGTAGATAGTAATCAAAACAACAAGAGCGAATCATGATTTTTTGCAATGCAAGTAAACACGCGATGTTCGTATTATTTACACACACATAAGAATAGTAACCAAATCGCAGAATACAAAATCAGGTCTGTTGGACCAGTGCCATAATTTCTCTCCCTTGCCAGACCGATGGTATCCCCGGGTCCTTCAGTACCATTCAAAAATCCCATTACAAAACTTTGTACAAAGAGCTGAATTTTGACTAACTAGTCTTAGTTATAACAAAAAGCAGAAAAGACAGGTATTGGAACCAAAGTGCCCAGTATGAGAAATACAAAACGCAGCGAATCAGAGAAGACGCAAGACAGACTTTTGCACATAGGCGAGCTAACGTCGAGAATCACTCACGACATGAGAAACCCGCTCACAGTAATCATCAATTATTCGACAATGATTCAAAAAAACTCGAAAAACAAGCTCGACCAAAAGTCGCTTGATCAGCTGGCATTAATCGAAAGCGAGGCAAGGAAAATGTATCACCAAATCGAAGACGTCTTAAACTATGTCAAGCTTCCCCCGTTAAAACTGCAGGATTATTCGTTGCATGATATCCTAAAAAAAGTAATAGATAGTGTTCAAACAACGGACGATGTCGAGATACACCTGCCAAAAAACAATCCGCAGATAATATGCGATATTGACAAACTTGAAATCGTTTTTGTCAATTTAATCACAAATGCAATTGAGGCAATCAACGGCGTAGGATCGATTAACATCTATGCAAAGACCACGCCAGATGACATAATTATTGAAATTGAGGACTCAGGTCCTGGCATTGCAGAACAGGATCTGGAAAAAGTATTTGAGCCGTTGTTTACGACAAAGCAAAGCGGAACAGGCCTTGGGCTGTCAAGCTGTAAAAACATCATAGAGAGACACAGGGGAGAAATTTCCATGAAAAACAACCCCACAACTTTTACAATAAAGTTGCCAAGGGGAACAGACATCTAGCTTTTGCGTTTGTAAAAATAAACTGCGATTCCTATGGCCACTACTATCGGTATGACATAAAGATAGGCAAAAGCGTCATAGTTTTCAATTAGTTCAGTTTTTTTGTTTGGATTTTCAAATCCAGATATCAAAATAGTGTTTTGCGTGCTAGGAATCACATTAAATGCCACATGCCAGTTTCCGTCCTCATCTGTGCTTTGAATGAATTTGACAGGTTCGCCATCTACCAAAACATCAAATTTTTCACCATCAGATGTCTTTGGAAATTCAAAATTCACGTATGTTTGGACCTTAAATGAGTTGATTCCGGATAATGACAGTTTCGTGCCCGTTTCATCAAACCCATCTACGGTAAACACAGCCGTAGAATCATATCGAAAGTTGAATTTCTCCCCTTCCCTAACAGCATATAGCGGAATAATCGTCTCATCCCCAATGCTAAAGCAGCTGTAATAGTTCACATCGGGCGCAACAGAAGGATCAGGATAGATTGAAAAATCAACTATTTGCCCAGGTTCGATTTTTTCTATTTTTTCCACATTGATGCCAGTATCAATGAATTTGTTGTTCTCGCCGTGGATTGCAGCATACACCTTGACATCGTATTCTGTGTGATTTCCGTTATTTGTTATCCTGCCAGTCAGATGGCCATCATCAT
The DNA here is from genome assembly GCA_964502325.1 of uncultured Candidatus Nitrosotenuis sp. GTDB lineage: Archaea > Thermoproteota > Nitrososphaeria > Nitrososphaerales > Nitrosopumilaceae > Nitrosotenuis. Next base: position 12,703 of record CAZCWI010000018.1, read on the forward strand.
GACGAATCAGTGTCTTGTCATACAAAATGTAAATGTCAGATGGCGGAGTGCTAACACTTTGTTGGAATGTCACTAGCGGCGTTTCTAAAATCGCGTTTTTGTCAGTCACCTGTGGAATTCGAATTTTAAATGGAATGTCCTTGGCAGGTGCGACTGACGGCAAGTCCTGGCTAACCAAAATTGGTTTCCCGTCATTGATTATTGTTAGGCTCAGAGTGGATTCTATTGGATAACTCTCGGTATTTTTTACCACGCCCACAACAGTGTAAATCCCGTTGGAGTCAAAATAGCCAGCAAATTCACTCTCAGGAACCAAAACATCGCCTGACGCCACGGTAAACGTAATCCCAAATAGCACAGCAGACAACAGCAGAATTATTCGCACGTTATGTCACGTTTTAGGAGAATGTCACCCTATGAATGTTCTTTGATTATATTCAGTGCTGAAAACGGAAATTTCGAAAAATCCAGATCCTTTTCTGCTGAGACAAGCAAAACCTCCTTACCCATCGGAAAACTCATGACGAGTACTTTGTCCCTATATGACATTGCAAATCTGACTGGGCCAAGCTCTTCGTCAAATTCTTGTCGCATCTTTACCCGCAACGCAAGTTCAAGATACAGCATTTCGTCCTTTTTTGTGTCTTCAAGGGTTTTCTTGCCTTCGGCCATTCCTCCCGCAACAAGATGCCCCTTGTCGTTTATCAGACCTACAAAACGTACTTTAGGGTCAAGTTTTCGGATTGTTTCGCACATTATTTCTTTATTCATAGTTGATCTCGGCTACGACCGTTACTCGATGTGGTTTATTAGTAAATCGATCTATTTATTGCGATCTTTTGTATGTAATTGTCATTGTCACAAGACGCAAAATCCCCGCTAGAGCACTACAAGCACGTTTCGCTGTTCTGGACTGACCTGCTACACCTAATGTCAGGCAAGCCAATCGCCCTTTCATCAGTAGGCCCCATGCGGAACTATGCAAATGACCTAAAAAAGATAGTAACGGAGGTAATCGACTCGTATGACGACATGGTGGAATTTAACCAAAGGCTGGCAGAATATTACAAGCAGTTAAGCGAAACATGGATTGACGCGCAAAAAAAGGTTGATCTAAAATCCCCAAGCATACCACAGGACGTAGAAAACCTCGAGGCGTACAAAAGAGTCTGGATTGACATTTTTGAAAACGACTTTACTGGATTGTTTGATTCTGAAAAATTTGGACAAAACTATGGCAAGATGGTCTCAGCAGAATTAGAATTAACAAAACACTGGGAAAACATCCTAAATGTCATGCTGCAGTCAATGAAGCTTCCAACAAGAAAGGAGATTGACGAAGTATACAAGGAAATGCATGAGCTCAGAAAGCGAGTCTCAAAGCTAGAAAAAAAGGAGGATGTAAAAAATGCAGCATGAGGCAATAGACCCAAGACTAGTTGAAGAGTTTTTGAGTTTCACAAAAAACGTCACGGAGGCGCCAAAATTTGTTCCCGCTCCAGACGAAATAACATTAGAGTCCACCCCGTTTGATGTCGTGTATGAAGAAGACAAGATGCGTCTTTTGCATTTTAGGCCGCTTACTGAAAAACAAGTTAGGGTTCCGCTAGTGATAAGTTATGCAATCATAAACAGATACCACATCTTAGACATCCAATCCAAGAAAAGCTGGGTAAGAAAACTCCTTGAAGAAGGCATCAACATATACATGATTGACTGGGGAACCCCAACTAATATTGACAAGTATCTTGACTTTGACGATTATGTAAATTCGTACATGGATAACTGCATAGACTTTGTAAGAAAAGAGTCAGAGGTCGACAGTGTTTCCCTGCAGGGCTATTGCACCGGCGGAACGCTTGCAACGATTTATGCATCGCTTCACCCAGACAAGGTGAAAAACCTAATTGCGACAGCACCAGTAATTGACGGTTGGAAGGACACCACCGTTGTAAGCAACGTAACAAAGCAAATCGACGTGGACAAAATCGTCGACACGATAGGCAACATGCCGCCAGAATTCATGTACTACTGCTTTTCAATTTTAAAGCCGTTTGAGCAAGGGCTGGAAAAATACTACCGATTTTTCAAAAACATCAATGACAAAGAGTTTGTGGATAACTTTCTCAGGGTAGAAAAATGGCTAAACGACACGCCCCCAATCCCAGGAGAACTGTTCAGGCAATGGATTAAGGACGTTTATCAGGAAAACCTCCTCATACAAAACAAAATGTTTGTTGGCGGAAAGAGAATCGACCTCAAAAAGATAACCATGCCGTTGTTTGTCCAAATCGCAGTAGGAGACCACCTAGTCTCGCCAGAATGCAGCATGCCGCTGTATTACGCAGTCGGCAGCGAAGACAAATCGCTCAAGATTTACCCCACAGGTCATGTCGGCATGATTGCAAGCTCATTTTCGCAGAAAAAGGTATTGCCTGAGATGTGCGAATGGCTAAAAGAAAGATCAAAATAAAAAAGAGAAAAGATTAGATTTTAGTTTCTTGTTGGTGTGAACGCTGATATCCAGTATCGCATGATATTTTTGTTCATATCAGCGAAAGATTTTGCGTTGTCGTTGAATGTTTTGACATTTTGTTTTGTTGCATCAATTGCTGCTAAGAATACTTGATTCTGAACAGAGTATGATTTTACGATTTCTTCATTTGTGTCTCTAATTGCTTTTAGTGCTGCTTCTGGGACGGTTGTGTTTATTCCAGCCTTGTTTGCAAACTCTTGCTGCAGGGACACTACTGATTTGATGTTGTTTTCAAATGCCTGAAGCCATTCTTGCTGAAGGTCAGTAATTGATTGGTGATAGTTTGGAATTGTCTTTTCGATTCCGTTGAAGAATTTGTCGACATTTTGTATGTACAATGCAAAGATATCTTTTGGTTGTTCTGTGCTACTCATATTTCCACCTCCTATTTTTTCTTTTTATCAATCGGGAGAACAATCACTTGGACTAGATCTCCCTCATTGAGTTTCAATGCGTCACGTTCTGCTTCTGGAATTGAGATTCTGCCGTTGCTTCCAATTGTTGTCTTAAATGCACCCCACCCCATGAAACCTTGCATCAGGTTGCCAATGTTGAACATTTGCTCCATTGCAGTTTTCTGCATAGAGGCCACGTTGTTGGTAAAGCTTGCTTGCGTTTCAGAGACTTTTGATGTCATTTCCTTTAGGGTCTGCAGGGGATCAAATTTTTGGCTGTTTTCCATCTGGGATGAAAAAGCCTTCATGAATTCGACTTGGGCTTTGCCACCCTTTTGCATCCAATCTTGGAACATTGCAGTATAATCGTATTGGTTGTTATTACCACTCATTGGTTTTAGATGGTAAGTAAAGGTATTTAAAGTTATTTATTGGTTTTTAAAAAGTCAAGCACAAGCTTTGCAAAATTCTCAGGATCCTCAACGTATGGGGTGTGACCGCAGTTTTCCATTTGATAAAATCTACAGTCACGTATTTCTCTGACAAATTTTTCCGCATATTTTACCGGGATGACAGGATCAAGTTCCCCCCATACGACAAGTGTCGGAACCATGATTTTTTCAAGCCTTGTTGTTATTTCAGGTGCATTTTTTAGCCCAAGCAGTGTCGACATGAATGCAAATTTGGCATTTGGCATTTTCATTCTTTGAACAAAATCATCGATGATGTGTTGATTTACATCTTTATTATTTCCAGTCATCATTGTAAATGCGGTTTTTGCAGTATCATGATCAGGATAAAGTGCGGCCATGACATACGCATCAAGTGCGGGAGTTGACTGCTTCATGGCGCCGGCTGGTGAAACCAATATCAGTCGATCCACAGTTTGTTGATTTGCAGCAGTGTATTCTACTGCAATTTGGCCACCGAGGGATGAGCCCATTATCGCGGTTTGATCTATGTCAAGGGTATCGACAAAAGATGCAAGAAACTTTGTAAAAAAGTCAGCAGTGTAATCGGTATTTGGTTTGTCACTATGCCCAAACCCTATCAAATCCGGCACAATCACATTGTAATGCTTTTCAAAATACGGCAATATCGGCTCCCACCTTTCTGCGGATGCCCCAAGACCGTGAATTAGGATCAGATTGTTTTTTGATGAGCCCGTCTCTATGTAACGGATCTTACTACCATCGATGTGGACGAATTCTTCTCGCATTGAGTTACCGACAATCCATTATTGACATAGATAAGTTTTAGCATCATGCTTGATCGCAGTAAACAAGCGAATCAAAAATTTTGACATTATTCGCAATAAACAGGCGGATCTAGATCGTCAGCATGCCATTTTTGATTAAATACGCAATTCCATTTAGGAATTCATCATCTGAGATTGAGTTGTCCGACCACAAGCACAAGTTTGTTTTGTCCAGTTTCGGAGTTTCATTTGAAGATTCGCCGCCGGCTTTATCAGATATCTTAATTACGTTTTTGTGAACCAGGTATTCAATTCCATTTAGGAACTCATTACCAGATATGGAATCGTCGCACCACCATTTTGCGACACTTTTTACCCAAGGCGGAATTGTTTGAGTTTGTTTTGCAATTACAGCCATTGGAAATTCGGCCCTTGCAAGTTCGTTATCGCCCAAGTTTTCAAATTTGATCGTGATGTTACCGGACGCATCCTTTGGTATTGAGACTGGAATTTGGTTCCACTCATCCCTAGAATCGGTGCTGGTGCCGCGTGTTTTGAAAGTCGTTTTACCGTCAGAGACAATAGAAAAATCATACGGCACTGAAACTGTCCGTCCCTGCAAGAAGACATCGTATATTTTGAAAGAAATTTCTGCGTCATCGCCTGGAGAAATTTGTTTGGGGTTCGTAGTCAGAGTAATCTTGTATTGCACGTTTTCAGTTGTTGCGGAAAGCAGAAAATCATCGTATTTTGGGAACAGTGAAAAGTCAATCGTGTCAGGAATTTTGTTTTGCGCATCATATAGTCGCAACAACTCGGCGCTATACAGCAGGATGTGAACGATGCGGTTGTCCTTTGAAAAATCATCCACAGTTATCGTTTGGTTGGAAAGCAGTATGCCGTTTACAGATGCAGAGTATTCTGACACTTGGAGCGAGCCAAATGTTTTTGGGATGAATATCTCTTCATGGATTACAGATGTTTGGTCCAGGTTAGAAACAGACCACTCAAAGGGCATTGAGAATTTAATTGCCTTTGTTTTTGAGTCAAATTCTACGTGATCTAGCAAGTCATAGTAGGTCACAACTTTGAGTTGCTGTTTTCCAAAATACTTGTCATTTACTTGATATGTGACGGCCTCAGGAAACGATATCCCAGCATCAAAGTGCACCGGGGAATGAGTTTTTGCAGAATATCCATCTGCGGAAATAACGTCAATTGAGAATTTGTACAGGCCGCCAAGATTGAAAATTTCTCCCTCAGCCTCAACTGTGTTTTTCTGTACGCCCATGATGGAATCAAAAAACCCAGACTTGTTTTTTTCTTCAGATGTAACGGCATCCTGCCCTGTCGGAATTAGATCAAATATCAGTCCCCCGTTACCAGTCTGGTAATCTCCTTCAAAGATCACGTCGTTGTTTTTTATGGTTTTAACATGATATGTGACATCGCGTATCGTAATGCCGGTGTTTGTATCAAACATCGAAAAACTAACTTGCTTGCGATTTGTAGCATTATCAACATTTGAGCTTATTTCCATTGTGACTTTTCTATCACCCATCATTTTTGGAGGAAGTGTTTCAAATCCAACGCCGTGCCCGTATGCATCATGTGTATACGCGCTTAGGAAGACAATGAGAAATAATATTCCCACAAGTGCAGGACTTGATCTCAGCATACCAGACATCACATCACATCATATAAAATAAGTTTAGATTTTTTGCCCAAATGCAGAAAATGAAAAAAGAGGATTAACCTAACGCTCGAGAATGTTTGTGAGTGTGAGGCCTTTCTCCTGGGAATTTTCTTCTCATGTGTGCAGAAGGTCTTCCGTAGAGCAGCTCCAAGAACCATGCTTCATGTTCGATTTCCTCCCTTAGGATGTCTTTTGCGACGTCATATGTTGCAGGATCTTTGCCGTGTGTCATTTGGCATATCTTGTTCCAGTTCACAATAGCTCCCTGTTCAGCTTTGAGGCATTTTTCAAGTATTGCCTTGATGTCAGTCTTGTTTGTAGGAAGTTGTAGGAATTCGCAGCCTGACATTTTTACAAAGGCCATTGCATCGTTTGGCAGACTTCCGCCAAGCTCGTATATTCTTGAAAGGCAGGATTCAAAGTGGCTGAGATCCTCCAGTCGCGCATCTTCGATTATGCCCTTTATTCCCTCACCTTCCATTCCGGTGCAGTGCATTCGGAGGTTTGTAAAGTAATAGTAGGCGGTAAATTCTACGGATGCGTTGTAGACTAGAAGTCGTATGAGTTCGTCGATATCGACGCCGTTTTGTTTTAGGACGCTTACGCCGACCACGTTTGGTTCGGTTTGTTTAACCATGAATCGTACAAAAGATTAGAAAATAAAAAGCAACTGTTTTGCAGATTTTAGTTATTTTAAATTCATAAAACGTCTCTGGAAAATACAGGATTATCGCAGGCCGCCCCAGGACAGGCCAATTGTACGGCAACTATCGTTCTTTCTATTTTCCTAACGCCTTGGTTAGCGCAGCCTTTGCATCGGTCTTTATTTTTGTGTACGCTGCTTTTGCGTCTGACTTTTGTTTTTGAGTAGAGTTTGGATCATTTGCTATTTTTTCATACGCAGTTCGTGCGTCATTTACGGTTTTACCGTATATGTCCCTAGGGTCCATCTTGCCATACGATTGACTGT
>CAZCWI010000018.1:19507-19777 GCA_964502325.1 uncultured Candidatus Nitrosotenuis sp.
AACTGTTTTTCTTGGATTATGTCTGCCAAGTGCCGATAAAGCACAGAATTGCTAAATGGTGACAATAGCAGAGATGAACAATAATTACAACGGGGGAATATCCAAGTTTTTTATTTGCCCAATGCCCTGTTCAGTGTAGCCCTAGCGTCAGCCCTTACTTTCAGATATAATGCCTTTGCATCGGATTTTTGTTTTTGAGTCGAATTGGGATCATTTGCTACTTTTTCATATTCAGCGCGTGCATCGTTTATGGTCTTACCATATGCATCC
>CAZCWI010000019.1:0-19676 GCA_964502325.1 uncultured Candidatus Nitrosotenuis sp.
CCCTCGATCTCACCCATGCCAAGGGCGTATCCTACCAGTCTAGACGACCGGCCCATATTGTCAGAAAAAATTCTGAACACATTAGACTTTATGAATTGAGTATTAACGTTTAACTAAAGTGAAATTTTTTGATAATCATCTAACATAAAATATTTAACCGTGGCACCTAAGATCGTAACGTGGTAGTAGAAAACAAAGCGACACTTACCTATGTTCAATTATTAAAAGAAGATTTAGCGGTTTTTAGGATGGTTCCAAACGACGGAGTGTTACCAGAATACAAAGCTGGGCAATTCATAACCATAGGTATGCACGTCCCAAGTGAGGGCAAGGTAATCAGAAGGGCATATTCGATTGCATCGCATCCAGAGAACAAAAAATACATCGAGCTTGTCATACGTTGGGTTAGAAAACCACTCCCAGGCCGTTTAACTACACAACTTTTCAACGCAAAGGAGGGAGACGAGCTCACATGGATAAAACCAACAGGTGCAGCGCTTTTAATTAATGACAAATTACCAAACGGCGAAAAGGACGAGAGAAGAATCGTCTGCCTTGGGGGCGGTACTGGTGTTGCACCTTTTGTAAGTTTTGCACAGCACCTGCACGATGTCGGGGACAAGAGGGAGCTGATAGTACTTCATGGCGCAAGTTATGTTGATGAGTTAAGCTACAAACAATTATTCACAGACTTGGAAATCGAGAGTCTGGATAGAGGAAGAGACCAGTGGAATTTCAGATATCGCGCCGCAATTAGCCGCCCACAGGAATGGTTCAACAGATCATGGAGCGGCCAGGTCGGAAGAGTCGAGACATTCCTCAGGACAAAGGACGGCGAGCCTTCTCCCTTGGAGCAATTAATCGGCGAAAAGGTCACCCCACAAAACACAATGTTCTACATTTGCGGCTGGCAGGGAACAATAGACGGGTGTATGGATTATCTTAGCGCTAAAGGATTTGTGACTGAAAGAAACAAACGCCCAGACGGCAGTTTTGAGGTCAAGTACGAGTCCTACGGATAAGATACCAAAAATAATATTGTATGACATAATCCCAGTTTTTGGGGACGTAGGTTAGCTTGGTATACTGCCAGCCTCGGGCGCTGGAGATCATGGGTTCAAGTCCCATCGTCCCCATGTTTTCAAGCATTGAAATATGACAGAAATTTAAGAAAGACAGTTGACCGTTGCAATTTACCTTGCACATCTGAATCCTGTCACAAATGCACACGTAGAGATTATCAATGAACTCAAAAAAGAATTCAAGGTAATGGTCATGCCGGTGATTTTCTTAAAAAACGGCGTCGAGATAAACAGCCGTAGTTTTCCGTTTAGTTTTGAAATCAGGAAAAAAATGCTAGAGTCAGTCTTTGGGGATTCCATCATAGCGTCGTCAAACTATACGTTCCATGCCCCGTTTTTGAAGTATTTTCCGCCGCTGCTATCGCCGTATTCATGGAAACTTAGAAGCCAAATCCTGCAAGGAGTAAAAGGCGACTATTTCACGTACACGGGAGACAAGATAGAGGGCATCATGCTCAAGATGTATAGACTAAACCCAAAAGTGGGTACAAGAAAGGAGGTTTCAGCGTCATCAGTCAAAAGCAAGATGTATGACGCAGCCAGAGGAAAAGACACTGACTGGAAAAACGACGTACCTCAACAAGTGATAAAAATCATTGAAGACAATTGGGAAATTGTAAAAAAGTTTGCCGCCGTGGAAGACATGACTACTAGAATTGCCGGAATGAAATTCCCAAAAGAGGGGCTCACGACAAGATAGATTAATAACGCATTTACAGATTGCTTATGAAATCCAGCATTTCAAAATTTGTTTGGTTTGACGGAAAATATACGACACTTGAGAAAGCCAAAGTTCCAATTACAACGCACGCGATTCACTATGGAACGTCGATTTTTGAGGGAATACGGGCATACTGGAATTTAGAAAATCTCAACGTCTTCAGACTTGAGGATCACATCAAGAGGTTTAGAAATTCTGGGAGATTCTATTCAATACCATTAAAGTATACAGACGAGGAACTAGTTGACGCAATAATTAATTTGTGCAAAAAAAACAATATCAAAAAATCATGCTACATTCGCCCGTTCTATTTTGTTGGGGAGTACGGAATTAATTTGCATGTAAACGAAAGCGCCCCAGTTCATGTAGCAATGTTCATGTTTCCATTTGGCGACTTGTTTGACAAAAACGGAATCAAGGCAGGAATTTCTTCCTGGAGAAAATTTAGCGACGCCTCAACTCCGCCACTTGCAAAAATGGGCGGGAACTATCTCAACTCCATACTTGCCACGCAGGAATGCAAGAGAAACGGATACGACGAAGCAATACTGCTTGATCTGAAAGGAAATGTGAGCGAGGCTCCAGGCGAGAACATTTTCATGGTAAGAGACAACAAGCTGCTAACTCCACCATTGAGCTCATCAGCATTGGAAGGGCTAACACGGGATTCTGTGATCAAATTGGCAGAAGATTTGGGATGCCAGATCAGAGAGGAAGAGATTACGCGCGGACAGATGTATCTTGCAGACGAGGTGTTTCTCACAGGCACCGCTGCAGAAATCACGCCAATCACACACATAGACGGAAAAAAAATAGGAACAGGCAAGGCAGGAAAAATCACTCAGCAGATAATGCATGCATATCTTGATGTGGTAATGAATAAGAATGAGAAATATTCCAGCTGGGTAACCTCGGTGTATTAGTTTGAAAATAGCGCAGATAGGAGTTGGCGGATGGGGGAAAAATCACGCCAGAGTACTTTCCCAGTTTGGAGTTTTAGCAGCAGTCTGCGATTCGGACCAGAAAAGGGCAAAGGAGACAGGCGAAAAATACAGCGTCAGCCATTATACCTCGATTGACTCCATGCTAAAAGAAGCGCATTTTGACGCAGTGTTCATTTGCACCCCGACATCGACACATTTTGATATTGCGTCAAAGATGATCCAGCAAAAAAAGAGTGTCTTTATTGAAAAACCGATGACGTACGAATCAAAACAGGGCACCATTCTTTTGGAACTGGCTAAAAAGAACAAAGTTCTTTTGACTTGCGGATATATTGAGCGATTCAACCCGGCAGTGGAATCTGTCAAAGAGGTGGTCAAGTCCAAAAAATACGGCGACCTGATCATGCTAGAGTTTCATCGCGAAAATAGAATGCCGCTTCACATCAAAGACGTCGGCATAATCTACGATACTGCAGTCCATGACATTGATACTGCAATGTGGCTTTTTGACGACACTCCAGAAGTTGTGTTTGCAAGGTCAGGAAAAATAAGACATGACCACGAAGATTTTGCCACGATAATGCTGGGCTTTAAGGACAACAAGGTTGCCATCATATCGTCTAACTGGATTACGCCTGCAAGGGTGAGGCACTTTAACGCAGTGTGCACAGACGGCATCATATCGGCTGATTTCATCTCGCAGGAGGTTAGAATTGAAAAAGACAGCGGGTCAGAAATACCTAGAAAAGAAAAGGCAGAACCGCTGACAGTAGAGATCAGAAACTTTCTTGATTCACTGGACGGAAAGGAGAATCCCAGAGTAAAGCCAGAGGATGCTCTAAACGTAACAAGAATTGCAGAAGCGGCACTTTTATCAAGCCAGAAGGGCGTGCCAATATACCTGGAGCTAAAATGAACAAAAAAATGATGGACATACTTGTGTGTCCAATTGACAGGCAGTTTCCGCTGGAGATTTTTGAGGCAGAGTCAAAGGGCGAGATTGTGATTGAGGGTGCCCTGTATTGTGGCAAATGTTCCAGATTCTATCCAATAATTGAGGAAATACCGATAATGCTGCCCGATGAGCTGCGCGACAAGAAACAAGACATGGAATTTCTTGATAAAAATCAAAAAAAACTGCCTGAAAAAATAATTAAACATGCAAAGCCATGGCATGTGTAACTATGGTTACTAATCACATTTCAGAAAAGGCAAAAATTGGAAAAAATGTCAAAATTTGGCACTTTGCATATGTTGGAGACAACACGGTAATCGGGGACAATGTAAAGATTGGCTCTTTGGCGCATGTAGACTATAATGTAATCATAGGTGAAAATACCATGATAGAGGGGCTAGTTTACATCCCGCCATTGTCAAGAATCGGAAAAAACGTTTTTGTCGGTCCTGCCGCTTCGTTGACAAACGATCCATACCCACCAAGTGAAAAACTAGTCGGAGTTACAATCAAGGATGGGGCGATAATCGGATCTCGCGCCGTGATAAAGGCAGGAGTGACAATAGGGGAGAACAGCGTGGTTGCAATGGGCGCAGTTGTTACAAAGGATGTTCCAGACAATGTCCTTGTGGCGGGAGTTCCTGCAAAGGTAAAATATTCCAGGGAAGAGTACGACAAAAAGCAAAAAGAATGGAAGTCCTAGGACTCAATCTGTTTTTGAAATATCTTGTTTTTTAGCTTCGAGAGGACAACAACCCAGGCAACTACAAACAAAATTGCAATTGCCGCTTTGATTATTGATGCAATTAGAAAATCAATTTCGTCGCCGTACCCAAATACGGAGATTTTAGAAACAGCGGTAACCAGTATGCCTCCTCCGGCCAGTATGAGAACCCACATAATTCCAATAAATGCGTACATTGAAGCGTGTCTCAAATTCTTACCTCCATGAGAAACGCGGTAATTATTGCCAAAATTCCTGAAAATGTAGCCAGCTTGAAGATTGTAAATCCTATCTCTTTTTCGGTGAGCGGTTTTCCTGCGACAAGCAGCCTTACAAGCGTGATTGGCGCGTCTTTTTCTTTAGTCGCTATTATCTTGTGGTCTTCAGTGTGCGTTGTTGGGTTTTTTATTTGCCTGTGCTCCACTATCTTCTTTACACTGGACAGAAACAAAAACGAGTTAATGACTGCAGGCAAAAGCGCGATTGCTGCAACAATCTCTGCGTGGCCGATTATAGCTATGACGCCATACATTGCCCCAAGAGTCAAGGCTCCAGAATCACCTGGAAAAATCCGACTTGGGAATTTGTGATATTTGTAAAACGCCAGCGATGCAAATCCCAAAGGCAAGCTAATCAGCGCAACGTCATAATTTTTCATGATTAAAAGCGCGATTGTAAGAGAAAAGCTTGCAATGGTCATAAACCCGCTTGCGATTCCATTCATCACATCTATTGAGTTAATCGTGTTGCCAGTGATTGGGATCATCAGAATTATTATTCCAATGTACAGCGCTGGAATTTTGACGGAACCAAAAATCGGAAAGGTAAGATTTGGATCATAAACGCCAGTAGGATCATAGATGCCAATTAGGACAAGAGGGATTGCAGAGACCGCAAGCGCAAGAGGCTTGAACCACCCTCCCAAAACCCTTCTGTCATCAATGAATCCAACGACAAATGCAAGAAATGTGGTGATCATAAGAGCAACTATCTTCAGGTTTCTCGGATCAGACGGAAAGACCAAAAAAAGAACAGCCTCTGAAATCAATATTGCCGCAATTATGGCAGGACCCCCAGGTCTTGGTACCATGGCACCGCCAATTCTGTTAACGTCTGGCACCGCAAGCTTGCGTTTGCCAAGCTCTCTTATCAAAAACGGCGTTACCGCATAAACAACAAAAAAAGCGACGACGGATATGACTAGGGCCGCGATCAGTTCTTGTTGCAATTATCTAACTTTTTTCAATTGAGATTTAATATTATCTGCAATTACTGGACCGATTTTGTCTATTTCCGCAAGTTTTTTTGTCGGAATCGCGTGCAGATCTTCAAGATTCTTGATATCGTGATCATATAGCTTTCTTGCGCGGACCCGTCCTATCCCTTTGATCTGTACAAGATCAACTAATTCCTCTTTTATGCCGTATGTGATTCTTTTTCGCAGTGTGGAAAGCTCCCCCAATAGGTCTGAGCGCCCAAGCAATTTTGCAATCTCATAAAGACAGTAGACAAGCCAGTCCGCAGTCTCTACCAATCTATGCATGTCCCCAGATTCAATGTTTAGATTGTCGGATAAATGGATCTCAGATGATTCGCCCAACCATGAATGTAAGGCAAGAAGGCTTCGCGAGCAGTCATATTCAGATATCGGCTCTATTAATTCCGAAGAATTATTCTCAAGCAATACGCTAAGAACCTCATGATCTTTGTTCCTTAGTGAGAATTTGGGGAAAAACTCTTCTGAACTTGTAACCAGATGTAAAAATCCCAGCGTGTGATTTTTGTTTTCGGATACAATCTCTATTGCTCGCTTGAAGTAGATTGCAGTTATTGGATCAACGTACAACATGGAGACTTTTTTGCCAAATTCAGTTGCGGCAAATCTGTCGCCTTTTTGCACTATGAGCTCCTCGTTTAACAGAAATCTCTTGGAGATATCTATTGCAAACTTGAGTGTGTTTTTTCTCGTTTGCAATCCTGCTAGAGTCTTTAGGAAAAAATCGAAAAGATCCTCGGTTTTGATTCCAGGGTTGGTCACTATGTGGCTAAGAATATGGGTTCGCAGTGCACGGTCGTCGGCAAGCTGGGACTTGATTGGCTCAGGCGTTCCATTGATGTAATAATCGATTAGATCAGACGCGTTTGAGTTTCCGACAATTATCGCCTCACCATATTTGTCATACTGCGGTCTGCCTGCTCTTCCGCAGAGCTGCTTGTATTCTAGGACACTGATCGGTTTGTTTGTGCCAGACTTTACGTCATACCTTGCAATGTTTGATATCACAACCCTTCTTGCCGGAAGGTTTACTCCTGCTGCAAGCGTCGGAGTTGAGGCAAGCAGTTTGATTTTGCCGTTTCTGAACTCGTTTTCTATTATTTCTCTGCAGTTTTGGTTTAGCCCGGCATGGTGAAAACCGACTCCCTTTTTTAAAAGAGCACCAAGTGTCTTGACCAAATCCGTCTGCTCGTTTCCATCAAGTAATTTTGCAGAGATGTTCTCAAGTTCTTTTTTTTCAGAATCGGAGAGAAATTTTGAAACAGCGTCCGCACCTTTTGTTGCCAGTGACGCCGAACGTGTTCGTGTTTCTGCAAAAATCAATGACTGTCCACCGTTTTTTATGGTATCAAGTGACAGATCGACTGGCGGTCCCCTGATGCTTGATTCTATTTCGTATGATTCGCCGTTGTTCCACAGAATTGTTCCGCCATCAAAGATGCCCTCAGTAAGCGGGACTGGTCTCCACTCACTTGAGACCAGTTTGCATCCAAGCCATTCAGATATCTCATCAGAATTTGTTATAGTTGCGCTCAGTCCCAGAACTTGTGGTTTGTTCTCAAGCTCCTTTAGTTTTGTGAGAACCACTTCAAGGGTCGGCCCTCTGTCGGTATCTCCAATAAGGTGTATCTCATCTGCCACAATGAGCCCAATTTGATCAAGCCATTCCACCCCATGGCGAATAAGCGAATCCATTTTCTCATTTGTCAACACCACAATGTCTGCGTCTTCTGCATCCTTGTCGACAGAGTCAAAATCTCCAGTTGAGATTGCAGTCTTTATGCTTCTTCCCAGATCCAACTTTTCTAATTTTTTTAGTTCAGAGAATTTCTCAGATGCAAGTGCCCTCAGGGGAGTGAGATAAACCACCCTGCCCTTGCTTTTGGACAGATAGTTGATAATTCCAAGTATCGCAATCAGTGTCTTTCCGCTTGCAGTCGGGGCGGACACCAAGATGCTTTGTCCCTCAAGCAGCCCTGCGGTTATGGCGTCTTCCTGCGGCGGGTATAGTTTGGTGATTCCTTGCTGGCTAAGAAACTCTAGGGCAGAACCTGCCAATGCCAAGTCGGTTACTTTCATACACGGTTATAGTGGCCAGGCTTGGATTCATAAATTGATGCTTCACGGAGCATTCTTCGAATAAAGTTTTTGGCTTCTTCTTCTGTGAATTTTGTCGTCTTAGCGAGTTCCTTTACGAATAATTTTTCCTCAACCGGGGTCTTGTTGTCGCCCTCTAGCGATTTTAGCACGTCCATGAACAGTTGCATCTTTGATACCTCGCTGTGCGGCCTTCCCTGCAATACTCCGAGATCAACTTTTCCTGTGTTGACATCGACTCCGGCATCCTCAAGCATGCTCTGGATTAGAAAGATTGCCCTGTCTGCATCCTCTGCATCAACCTGGTCTTTCATCAACAGTCTAGCTCTTGCAGTGGCAAGTCTTATCAGTCCACCAAGCTGCCTTGGGGTCACAGTTATCATTTCCTCCGACTCTACGTTTCTCATTTTTAGATAGTATTCTAGGATTTTCTCTTCTGCGTCTGGTGTCAGTAATGGGTCTGACTTTTTGCAGTATGCCAGGTATTTTGTGAATATGTCAATGTCAATTAGGGTTTTAGTTTCAGAAGAAGAGTGCCTGTGCAGTCCTATGATGTGCCGTGCAATGTTCCGGTCTCGTTCCTTTGACGGAATGTCTCGTACGACGAAAATAAGGTCAAACCTTGTGGGAAGCGGTATTGGTAATGCCTCGTTTTCTGTTATGTTTTTGCCCGGATCGTATTTGCCATACATCGGGTTGGCTGCTGCTAAAATTGACGTCCTTGCGTTTAGCGTTGCGACGATTCCTCCTTTTGCGATGCTTGCAGACTGCTGTTCCATTACCTCGTGGAGTGCGCTTCGGTCTTCTGGCTTCATCTTGTCAAATTCGTCTATGCAGACAAGTCCTTGGTCGCCCAATACTACAGCTCCTGCCTCGAGCATCATGATTCCTGTCTTGTCTCGGACTACAGCTGCAGTAAGCCCTGCTGCAGTGGAGCCCCTACCTGACGTGTACAGTCCCCTTGGCGCAATTCTTGCGCAAAACTTTAGCATTTCACTCTTTGCCGTGCCTGGATCTCCTACAAGAAAGACGTTGATGTCTCCTCGAACTTTGGTTCCATCTTGGAGTATTCTTTGGGTTGATCCTACTATTAGCAGCAAAATTGCCTCTTTGATTATGGCGTGTCCCTGGATGTGCGGAGCAAAGGAGCTCACCAGTCTTTCGTAAATGTCGTCGCTTTTTGCAAGAGACTTGATTATTTTTTCTTCCTCTGGGGAGATTTCTTCTCTTTCTGACTTTCTAGAGTTCTTTGTTCCCCTTCCACCCAGAAATTCTATGTTGTTTCCCTCGATTCGGAGTCGGTGCAGCCCGCTGTTGACTCTAGTTCCTGTGATTTGTTCCTGTTCGATTCGCACTATTCCGGTCAGAATAATTCTGTCTCCAGGTCTTGCATTATCCACCAGATCTTGTCTTATCGTAACGTCAAGGTAATGCGGGAGCTGTCCAGGCGGTAGATCCTCTGGAAGCTCCTGCAGTCTAACTATTTGAAAGTCAATGAACTTGCTGTTTTCAGGATCAATTCGCATATCGCGCTGCGCGCACCTGTCGTGGCTGCACTTTGAAGGCGCGTATATGCTCAGGCCTCGCTCAAGTGGCACCTCGGTGACATGTCCCTCAGGGCACTTGTAATGAACGTTTTTTGCAAGCGGTTTTACCTCAGATGATCTCACGACCATTCCAGAAACACTTGCCATCTTGCCGATTACCTCTGCATTGATCTGCCTAAGGCTGCGTTGTATCGGATAGTTTGCTATTCTTACTCGGATATCGTCATCAATTTTGTTTGCATACTCTGGAAACCTTTCCTCCAGAATGTTTTTCACGGCACGCGCAAACGCGTACAGTATTTCATCTGGCTCGTTGTTGAATTTGATTTCAATCTCTCTTTGAGAAACCAGATCGTTGTAGTCAACTACGATATACACCGCCTGCTTTGCCATCATCTGGTCGATTTCTTCTACATACCTAAACGAGCCTGACTTGTCCTTAAACGATGATAAGAAATTTTGCACTTGATCAATTAGTGCTGCGCGTGTCTGTGTTTCCAGGGTCATTTTTCTTCACGGAATATTTGTTTTATGAAGTCGTCGCTATTTTTGTGTATTACGTTGTACAGTGCCCGCTCCTCAATGGATAGTTTTTTCGCTATATCGGCAGTCAGTGTCATTGAGTTTGCCCGCGGAACTAGCTTTCCAAGCCTTTTGCGGATTAGTGTCTTGAGCAAGCTTTGCAGTTTGTCGTATTCTTTTTCTGACTGCCTTGCCATGTATCCGGTCATTTTTATGTAAAAGTCTGGCTCCAGATGAGACAGCTCTTCGCCTTGAAAATTTTCTTTCTACAGGGATTGGGTTAGCTCTATTCCCATGTCAGATTCTTGGATCTCGGCGTGGCCTTCTGACTCGAGGGTTTGCGCCACCCATCGGGGTATGTTTAGGATCTCGCCTTGTTTTCCATCTATAGTTATGTTTGAAACGTTTATCTTAAAATCATGATTAATGAGGGCCTTTACATCCTGGGTCCCGTAACCAATACTGTAAACTTGGAGCAATTCGCTTATGTTCAACAGTTATGAAAGTGGGTTCAAGGATTTAATGGATACGATCGATCAATTGTGTTTACAAGAAGCTTTGATCATTTGATCCTAGCCGTAACTTATTAGTAAGACTAGCCGAAGATTCAACTTAATGCCGGTTTCAAACGTTATGTGGGTTGAAAAATACCGCCCCCTGAAGATATCGGATCTTGTAAACCAGAAAGAAGTGGTCGGCAGTATTGAATCGCTGCTCAAAAACGTCACAGAAATGCCGCACCTCTTGTTTTCTGGATCGGCAGGAGTCGGCAAAACCACCCTAGCTGTTTGCATTGCAAGGGAGATACTTGGGGACGGTTGGCGCGATTATACGTTGGAGCTTAACGCCTCAGACGAACGTGGAATCAACATGGTAAGAGAAAGGGTCAAAAAGTTCTCAAGATTTGCAGGGCTTGATGCAGACATTCCATTTAAGATAATAATTCTAGACGAGGCGGACGAGATGACATCTGATGCGCAGACAGCGTTGCGCAGAATCATCGAGGACACCTCAAAGCACTGCAGGTTCATACTGGTTGCCAATAACATTTCCAAGATTATCGAGCCGATTCAAAGCAGGTGCGCAGTGTTCAAGTTCACAAGAATCTCTGAAAAAGAGGTAATCGCACACCTAAAGGAGATTGCAAAAAAGGAAAAACTAAAGGCAGACGAAGACGGCCTAAAGGCAATTTTTGATTATTCCGAAGGAGACATGCGACACGCAATCAACATAATGCAGGCAGCTGCAAGCCTTGGAAACGTCACAGAAGAAAGCGTAAAGGGGGCAGCTGGCCTTACAAAAACAAATGATGTTGACGAGGTTCTCAAGATGGCTTTGGCAGGAAAGATAGTCGATGCAAGAAACAAGATGATCGAGCTTATCAAGGTGTATGGCATGTCAGAGTCTGACTTTTTAAAATACATCAACGAATCAATCTACAAATCAAAGGTAGCTAATCTAGTTGAGATTTCGGAGGCAATTGCAAAATACGACTACAGGATACTTTCCGGCGCAAATCCTGAAATTCAACTGTCTGCACTTTTGGCAGAACTTAGCAAGTTTGGAAAATAAGCGCAGAGAGAGGGATTTGAACCCCCGGGTGCTTGCGCACACAGGCTCTCAAGGCCCGCGCCCTACCGAGCTAGGCGACCTCTGCGGGATTCGGTGAATAGAACCAGTTAAAATTTGTTTTATTGTTGATTTTGGATATATACTAAAAATTATAAAAGAAAAGAAAAGAAATGTTGTTTCTAGTCGTGTGCGTGTGGGTTTTCTCCACCAGTTAGTTTGATGAAGGTTCCAGCTGCTTTCTCGTGTGCTTCCAAGTTTGACTGATCAACCTTGATAGCTTGAGGTGGGCAAACGGATACGCAAGCCATGCACCAGATGCAATCATGTTCTCTGATTGGATCTGCTTTGTCTGTGAGGTCTTTGCGTTCTTCTTTAACTGAAGAGCCTGTACCTGCAAATGTCTTACCAACAACGTCTTTTGCTGGAATGTCCATTTCGGTTCTGTACCATTGGAATACTTGTACTGGGCAAGCCTCAATACATGCTCCATCTGCTACACATGAATCCCAGTCGACTGCAACCATTGTGCCACTGACACCTAATGGAACCTGCGTTTCGCCACGTGCTTCGTATGCTGCGATTACATCATGGTTTGAGAAGCATTCTGCGTCGCTTCTGCCCGGTCCCCACATAAAGTGAAAGTGTTCTCCATCGGAGTGCATAATTTTGCCTATTGGTTTTAATCCCTGTGGGAAATGTTCGTCTATTGGCATGTTGAATACTTTCATGGAATGTTATTTAAATCTAAACAAAATTAGTGCAAACTAAACTGCTGATCGATAGTCCATGTAAATTATAACACTGTTTTCCCGATGATCTGCCCCTACGTTCATATTTTTTGATTCACAAAACTAGTAGTTGAATATTTTCAAATATGACGTATATCGAGGGCCAAACATAGGCATTTACACCAAGGCAAACGACAGCTTCGTTTTCATACCAAACGGTTTTGCGGCAACAAAGGCAAGCACAATGTCGTCTCATCTGCAGGTGGAGCCTTTGTTCACATCGGTGGCAAATACGAGGCTGATTGGAACCCTGATGGTCGTAAACAACAACGGGATGCTCATTCCAAACATTTCCTTTGAACACGAACTGTCGTACTTGAAAAAAGCTACCGGCCTTAATGTCCAGGTGCTGGATGTAAAGATGACGGCGCTAGGCAACATGATGTGCGTTAACGACAAGGGCGGAGTGGTATCGCCAAAAATTCCAAAGGAGGCCATAAAGATAATCGAAGACACGTTAGGTATCGAGGTAATTCAGAAAAAAGTTGCAGGGTACCACCAGGCAGGGGCCATGGTGTATGCAAACAATCACGGTGGCATAATTCATCCAGAAACCGACGATGATGACATCAAGGCAATTTCTGACATATTGAAAGTAAAGATAGAGCCTGCGACAATAAACGGCGGGATACCATACGTTGCATCCGGAATTTTAGCAAACAACAAGGCAATCATAGTCGGAAACCTGACAAACGGTCCGGAAATAATGATGCTCACTCGTGCGTTTTCAGACTGAAGATAGACTTTGCGTTTGAGAGCAAAGAGTCAATTGTTTGAATAGTTTCTTTTCCATCAGACATGTTTTTTACGACAATTTGTTTTGAGGAGTATTCTTTTGGAGCTACGATTACGGAAAACTTTGATTCCGACGCGTTTTCAATTTGCTTTTTGAACGGTCTTCCGACAAGATCAATGTCAGTTGCAATTCCCATCTGCCTTAGTTGCGATGCAATGTTTACTGCAGGCCCAATCATTTCCTCGTTTACAAACAGCACGGAAACCATTGGGGCAGAATCAATTTTTTTCATCCCTTGTTTTTCAAGTGACAAAATTATTCGTTCCACTCCGCCTGCAACTCCTGTCGCCCCCAGATCATCGCGCCCAAACGCTTTTGGCAGACTGTCGTACCTGCCGCCTCCAACCAGCGCGCCATAATCAGACGTGGTGTCAAATGCCTCAAAGACCACGCCAGAGTAATAGTCCAGCCCCCTTACAATACCAAAGTTAATCCGAACGTTCTCAACTTGCCTGTTTTTTAGAGAGGAGAACAAAGATTTTATCTCATTCCAGGCATCGAGTCCTGAAACGTCAAATTGTTTTTCAACTTGCTCGGGGGCTCCCTTTATTTTTGAAAACTCGAGTATTTGTTCCAGCTTGTCTGCAGAGTATCCCTTTTGCTCGTATTCTTTTAGGATTTCCTCTTTTTTCTTTTTTTGGGTTTTGTCTATCGCGCGCAGTATGTCGGCAATCAGACTTGGATCAGATGACTGGAAGATTTTTGCGACAACTGATTCGACCAGCTTTCTGTGCGAGATGTCTATTATCACGCCAGAGAGGTTCAATTTTGAAAAGAATTTTGACGTAAATTCGATTATCTCTGCGTCAGACTCAAGGCTTGGCTTTCCGTAGATTTCTAGATCCCATTGGTGAAAGAATCTGTACCGGCCTTTTTGTGGTTCGTCGTATCTCCACACACCTCCAAAGGCTGCAATCTTTGCCGGAAGCCTGAGTGACTTTTGTGCTGCCAGATAACGCGTCAGTCCAACTGTAAAATCAAATCGAAGCGCGATGTCTCTGTCTCCTTTGTCTTTGAAAAAATAAATTTCGTCCCTAATTGCAGGCCCACTCTTTGTCTCTATTACAGAGACAAGCTCTAGCGGGGACGGATCCATCAGATTAAAATTAAATGTCTTGCAGTGTTCAAGAAATATTTTCCTCACATATTCAATTTTTGACAGCTCATCAGTTTCAAAATCTTTCATCCCTCTTGGAAGACTCAATTCAAAACAAACTGTGGAATTAATGCATTTAGACGTTGCTGCTTTTTATCTATTAATAATAGAAGTAGTCAAGCACAGTGTTGTCCTACAGATATTTGGAGCATGCTACAGACGCAATAATTGAAGTCGAGGCTCCAACACTAGAAGAGGCGTTTGTGTTGGCAGGAAAATCTGTCGTGGATACAATTCTTGATTCCAACCGAGTCGAGGAAAAAAAAGAGAAAACCCTCACAGTCACTGGAAAGGACCTCAGTTACTTGCTGTACAACTGGCTTGAGGAGATGATCATACTTACGATAACAGACGGTTTTGCTGCAAAAAAAATAAGCCTCCAAATTGAAAAAAATGAATCTTACAAGATCACGGCCGTATTAGCAGGTGAGGACGTTGACTTTGAGAAGCATCATTTCAAGGTCGAGATAAAATCGCCCACGTTTCACTTGATGGAGATAAAGCAGGAAAACGGCGTCATGATGCGTTTTCTATTGGACCTCTAAATTATTAAACGGCAAAAGAGAATTCATTTTCGTGGAAGACCCCGAGATCGAAAAGATCAAGCAGCGAAAGATGGCAGAGATGCTAAAGCAGCAGTCTGACGCAATAGCCCAGGCCCAGATAAGTGTAGTTGACTTGGATCAGGCAAACTTTGACCAGGTCGTTTCAGGGGGTCTTGTACTGGTGGACTTTTGGGCGGAGTGGTGCGGCCCATGCAAGTCAATGCACCCGATTTTTGACAGGATGTCAAAGAAATACAGGCATGTCAAGTTTGCGCGAGTCAACGTCGACAGGTGCCAGGACATTGCCATGCGATTTGCGGTCCAGTCGATACCGACGTTTATCATGTTCAAAAACGGGCAGCCGGTGGACAGAATGGTGGGAGCAGTGGGCGAGCCGGGCATCCACATGATTGCCAAAAAATATCAGATGTAGCCGTAGGCACTATCTTGCTTTCTCTGAATTTCTAAAATTTCATTTAGTGCCGCTTGTTCTTCTGCGGATAGCTTGTGTGAAAACCTTTCAACGAGAAGTTTTGCCTCTGAGGATTTTGGCAGGGAGTAGAAAACGTCTTCTTCCACAATTTGCCTTCCAACTGTCACGTCCTGTATAGAGCAGGCGACTTCCTGGCCCTGCGTCGCAGTGCTTATTGATTTTTTCCCGTCCTGCAGCTGGTGAACTTGGCCTATTTTTTTGCCCTGCTTGTTCATGATCGGGATTTTTTGCCGCACCTTTCCCACATCGACGCGTATCCCAAACACTGCAGGGCCGCTATTTCGAAATATGTATCCCTTAAGGAAGGTGAATTTGCAAATTGGCGTGATTTCGGCAAATATCGCGTCGTCCTCGTGTGCCGAGTCCTCGGTGACCCAGTTGGTGTAATTGTCAATTAGGCTGTAGATCACCTTGTCACTGAAGATTTTGATGTGATTGTTTTCTGCCTCCTCTTGCGCATCTGGAAATATCTTTACGTTAAATGCCAAAACAACACCCAGGTGTCTGTCATTGTCCTTAACCACTTTGGCCTCCATGATGTCGCGTCGGTTTACTGGCCCAATGTCCGCTTTTGCCACAGGCACCTGCGCGCGTTTGAGCATTTCAGTCAGTGCTTCAAGGGAACCGATGGTATCACACCTTAGGATGACCCCGTTTGTCTCGGTGCTGACAAATACGGATTTCATTTCAGACTCGATGACTTTCTTAAATTCCTCTATTGCTGATTCGTCACTTGTCACATAGACTGTGCTTCCCGGCAGCACCCCTTCCAGGTCAGGTGACGCGATTTTAATTCCGGCTGCGGCCTCAACTTGGCTTACGGGTTTGAATTTATCGCGCGGATCGCGCATTTCATCGAGCGGTTTTGGAAGCAGCATTGCCTTTGGTTTTGTGACAATCACAGAGTCTCTTTTTGCGACAATCACGCTGTCTCCTTTTTTCATCTGGCCGTCAATTAGGATCATGTTAGCTGTGGTGCCAAGTCCAACCTCGTCGTTTACCTCAAGGATGATTCCGCGGCTTGGTTTTTCTTCTTGAACGAGTCTTTTTTGCAAGTATTGCTGAGTCAGCCCCACAAGTACGGTTAGTAGCTCAGGTATCCCGACACCTGTCCTTGCGCTGACTGGGACGATTGCTATTTCTTTTGAAAAGTCTTGTATTCGATAGAACGCTTCTGACTGGTATCCAAGAATTGAGAGCGTGCCGACCACGTTGTAGATCTGCTCATCAATTGTAGTCTGCATGAACTGATCCTGTTGCTTTATTGCCTGCGTGATGTACGGGGTGTCAACTTTTCTCCAGCCAGGAATCTGATCAACTTTGTTTAGCGCTATGACAAAGGGAACCTTTCTTGCCTGCAGGATCTTTAGGCTTTCACTTGTTTGCGGTTGGAATCCTCTGTTTGTATCGACCACCAAAATCGCAATGTCAGCTGCAGAGCCTCCCCTTGTTCTGAGATTTGTAAACACCTCGTGCCCAGGCGTGTCAATTACCAAAAGGCCCGGCACTTCATGCTCTGTTTTTGTCAGTTTGTCATACAGCTGGCCGCACATGCTTTTGATTGTCTCAGTCGGAAGAAAGCTTGCGCCTATGTGTTGTGTGATCCCGCCTGCCTCTCTTCCCTGAACGCCGGTTCCACGGATTTTATCAAGTAGGGAGGTTTTACCAGAGTCTACGTGGCCAAGAACTGCCACTATTGGTTGTCGAATTCGCAACGCATCTCACTGAAATACTACCCTCGCTTCCTTTTCAAAACTTTCCTTAGAGTCGGACGCGTGAATGATATTGTCTGAGAACCCAAGGCCAAAATCCCCGCGAATTGATCCAGGCGCTGCTTCAAATGATTTTGTTGCGCCAATCATCAGTCTTGTTGTAGCAACTGCGTTGTTCCCCTCAATTACCGCTGCAACGACTGGGCCTGACGTGATAAACTCCACCAGTTCTCCAAAGAACGGCTTTGTGCTGTGCACCGAGTAAAAGTCCTCGGCCTGAGCTTTTGTGAATGCAAACATTTTGAGTTTTAAAATTTTGAATCCCTTGTTTTCAAATCGGCTGATTATTTGCCCGGTTAATTTTCTCGCTACTGCGTCTGGTTTTACTATAAAGAGAGTTTGTTCGGCCAATTTCTCAGTTTATTTTTTGACGATTCCGCCTTTCTGATATTTTTTTGTCCACTTGAGAGTACGTGGATCGCGTTTTAGTACCAACATGTTCTTTTTGCATTTTGGAGAACAAAACCACAGAACCGTTCCGTCGTTTTTTACAAGCATTGTGCCAGAACCTCTTGAGACTGGTCTATTACAAAAACTGCAAGGTTTTACTAGAAGGCTCAAGTTTCAATCACCTTATTTTTTTAGCTTCGCGTTCTGTTTCTCGCAGCATCAAAATGTCAGACATTCTTACGGAGCCTTTTACGTTTCTTGTAAGAATTCTTCCCTTGTCTCTGCCACTTAGAATCTTTACTCTAACTTGGGTTATTTCGCCGGCTATTCCAGTCTTACCAACAAGTTGTATTACTTCGGCAGAAACTACATCTTCCGTCTGGGAAGTGCTCATGGTTAATTGCCACCTTTAATCTTCTTTATTGAAGAAACTACTTCTTCAACAATGTGGTTAGCATCGCCTGCATCGATTATTGCTGCAGCGGCCGACGTCACGTCGATGCCCAATGCCTTGCCCAAGTCTAGTTTGCTTGGAACAAACGCATATGCTGCGTTTTGCTCTTCACAGATTATTGGCAGATGTGCCACTACCTCTGGAGGCTCTACATCTTCTGCAATAACTATTAGCTTGCTAATACCTCTCTCGATTGCTTTTGTCGCTTCGTTTGTTCCTTTTCTAACCTTGCCGCTTTGTGATGCAACTCTAACTGCTTCAAGTATCGGATTTACCAGATCAGCTGGTGTCTCGAATTTTACGTAATAAGCCTTAGCCAATTATATCACCCATAGGGATCATTTCCATTCCTTGAGTTCTTTAACATCGCCTTATTAGTGTTATCTGTCCAGAATCGAGTTTACCTTTTTGGTGTATTTTGACATGAGGTTGCCAAGTTTTTCCTCCGAATCTGCCTCCGCATATATTCTTGCTATTGGCTCCGTGCCACTTGGCCTAACCATGATCCAGTTTCTCTCATCAAAAATTAGTTTTATTCCGTCCGTCTCATCAAAGTTTTTGTGTTCCTTTTTTAGCTGCGATATTATTTTTGCCGCCTCTATTTTAGAACAGGATACCTTGTCCTTTGTCGTGTATGACGGCGGCAGTGAAGATATTTCATCAGATATGGTTTTGCCAGAGTCTGCAATAAGGTCCAATGCCAATGCCAGAGTCATCGAGCCGTCTCGCACCGAATTGTGCTTTCCGTACATAAAGCCGCCGTTTTCCTCAAAGCCGACAAGCGCTTTTTCTGGAACCATTCTTCTTGAGACCTCGACGCTTCCAACCTTGGTCCTAATCACCTTTGATTTTGTTTTGGAAGCCATTGTCTCTACGACGGAGCTTGAGTTAAGACAGGTTACGACTTTGGATTTTGGATTTTTCTTTAAAAGATAATTTGCCAAAAGCAGTGCTGATCTGTCGCCTGTGAGAATTTTTCCGTTGTTATCGCAAAAGATGCTCCTGTCACCGTCGCCATCAAAGGCCGCGCCAAGATCAGCTTTTTTTTCAATTACTTTCTTTGATAGTTTTTGCAGGTTGCTCGGGGTCGGCTCTGATCCCCTGCCTGGAAATTTCCCATCGATGTTTTCATTGATTAGAAAAACTGTGCAGCCAAGTTCCTTGCAGAGTTCAGGTGCAGACACTGCCTGGGCACCGTTGCCAAGGTCTAGCGCAACTTTGAATTTTTTTGATTTGATTTTATTTGCATTTACTTGCGATTTTATTCCATCAAGATATGTGCGGATCACTCTTGGCTCAGTCTGAGTTTTGCCAAATCTTTTAGGATTTTTTATCCATTTTTTCTTAAAGTAAATGTCCTCTATTACCAATTCGTCTTCTCGTGAGACTTCCACGCCGTCCTTTGCAGCAGGCTTTAGGCCGTTGTATTGGGGAGGGTTGTGAGATGCTGTGATCATTATTCCGCCAGAGTACCCAAGTGTCCTTGTCGCATATTCCAATGCAGGAGTGGGCACAAGGCCTGCCAGATTGCAATCAAGCCCGCAATAATTGATAGTAGAACACACCACTTTTGCGATAAGCGGGCTGGACTCTCGTCCGTCATAGCCTACAAGAATTGGGCCTTTTTTGAAATATGTCGCAATTGAGGAAACGATATCTGAAAGAAATTCCAGGTTCAAATCCTCTGAGAAAACCCCGCGGATTCCGTTGGTTCCAAATAATTTTCCCATCAATTCTTACTTTTATGAGCTAGATTTGTGCTTTTCAGGATTCTTGTGATTTGTAAAAGGGTGCGATTGGTTGCAATGGTAACCAATAAGTTTGTGTAAAATTGGAGCATCA
>CAZCWI010000020.1:0-19354 GCA_964502325.1 uncultured Candidatus Nitrosotenuis sp.
GCAACCAATCTCAGAAAATGTACCGGTTTGCTTTCCTTTGTAACTTGATCCCATGGATTGGGCGGCATCCTCAATCACATGTAGATTGTGTTTTTTAGCAATCTCAATAATTTCATCGATATATGCTACGTTACCATACAGATGAACTGGAATTATGGCCTTTGATTTCTTTGTAATCTTTTTTTTCAAATCTGCTGGATCCATGGTATAGTTGTCACGTTTGATATCAACAAAGATTGGCTTTGCGCCAACCGATACAACTGCATTTGCAGTTGCTACAAATGTAAAAGAAGGCAAAAGAACCTCATCGCCGGTTTTTATGTCAAGTGCATACAGTGCTGCCTGTAATGCGGCAGTGCCAGAGTTTACTGCTATGGCGTACTTTGATTTTACAAAGGATGATACCAGTTTTTCAAACTCTTGGACGTTTTTTCCGCCAAGATTTGCCGCAGAAGTAAGCGTACCGTTTTTCAGGACGGACACTACTTCGGAAATCTCTTCTTTTCCAATAATTGGAATATTTACTGGAACCGTCACGATTTGCTTTTCTGAATAACTCTAATAAACTTGGTTAATTTTTATAGCTAATACTCAGAGTCGTGGCATTAATGAAAGCAGATTACTTGCGTGAAAATGAAACAGGCTACAAGGTGTTTTTGTACATTTTCTACACTTGTGCGTTTTTGATGTTATCAATCACAGCGTATGGGGTTTATGCAATGTTACAGGAGTGGAGTGCACATGGAACGTATGTGATGGGCGAAGTCTTGGTCAAAACTGAATTTCCATTCCCGCATTTTGCCAAGCTCACAACCTGGTTGTTCTTTTCTACAATTATCGGCTGGTACTGCTGCTCGCGAATAGGCTGGAAGAGAACAGTAAGACTCTACACGTGGAGAATGGCACTACTACAATTAATGCTTCTGGGATTTACTGTAATCTGCCTTTATGAGGTCTTGTACAACTTTATGGTGCTAAACGCGCAAGTTACTGCCGGAATCAGGGATGGAACCGTACCAGACATTGATGCGCTTACAATTGCATATCCTGATCCATCAAGACCATGGAATTTGATCTTTGCAACAAAAATGTTTCTTGCAGGATTTCTAATCAGTGCTCATGCGTTCTATCTTAGTACGAAGCCAAGAAAGTCAATTGATGACATAAACCCGTAGGCCTAAGATCAGAAAATGTTTAAAACAAATACTCGTACATTCTTGTCATGTCAGTAAAACCAATTCCAGATGGTTATGGCACAGTTACACCCACCATAACAGTGCGTGAAGCAAACAAAGCAATCGAGTTTTACAAAAAGGCATTTGATGCACAGGAAATTTTCCGATTTTCAAGCCCGGATGGAAAAATGATAATGCATGCGGAAATTAAAATTGGAAACTCTATTGTAATGTTAAATGATGAATTTCCGCAAATGGACTGTCGCTCTCCACAATCAATAGGTGGTTCAGGCTCGTCTATCTTTCTATACGTTAATGACGCTGATTCGACATTTAACAAAGCGATTTCTGCCGGGGCAAAATCACTCGTGCCGTTAATGGATGCTTTTTGGGGAGACAGATTCGGCTCAATTCAGGATCCATTTGGGCATATTTGGAGCATCGCAACTCACAAAAAAGACATGACTTCTGAGGAGATAAAGGCGGCCCAAGAAGCGTTCAAAAACACGTGTAAATGATTGTCCATCTTTTTTCATAGTACGGTTTTGCAGTCATTAGCTTTATAGGGTTACAAGTAAAAGTTGAACCAAATTGGATGTTACAACAAAGGTAGATCTTGTCTCAAGGCCACCAACTGAGGAAATAGTAACAAAGGAAGAACTGACAAATCTTTTTGAAACAAATTCAAAACCAAAGCACTACATAGGGCTTGAGATTTCCGGATTTCTCCATCTGGGCAGCCTGATCAGTACCGGGTTTAAGATTAACGACTTTATCAAAGCAGGTGTACAGTGTAACGTCTTTTTGGCAGACTGGCACACCCTAATCAACGACAAGCTTGGCGGAAACTTGGAAACAATTTCCAAAGTTTCAAAATACTACGAAGATGCCTTCAAGATAGTCTGTCCTGGCGTTGGAATAATCCGCGGAACCGAATTATACGATTCTACAAAAGAATACTGGAAAGACCTAATCCAATTTACAAAACACATGTCGCTTGCAAGAACCATGAGAACGCTTACCATAATGGGCAGATCCGAAAGCGAGGAAAAAATAGATCTAGCAAAGCTTCTGTATCCGCCGATGCAGGCAGTAGACATTCATTCCATGGAAATTGACATTGCGCATGCGGGAATGGATCAGAGAAAAATCCACATGCTTGTTAGAGAAATCTTTCCAAAAATGAAGTGGAAGGTTCCAGTTGCAGTGCATCATAGCCTGCTTCCAGGATTACTAGAGCCGGTACCAGATGATGATTTGGGATCAAAAATGAGCAAATCAAAGCCAGGATCAGGCATTTTCATTCATGACTCTGATGAGGAAATAAGAAACAAAATAAAAAAGGCCTGGTGTGATGTTGCACAAATACCAAATAATCCAATTCTGCAGATAACAAAGAATGTGATTTTCCATGA
The DNA here is from genome assembly GCA_964502325.1 of uncultured Candidatus Nitrosotenuis sp. Classification (GTDB taxonomy): domain Archaea; phylum Thermoproteota; class Nitrososphaeria; order Nitrososphaerales; family Nitrosopumilaceae; genus Nitrosotenuis. The sequence goes on from CAZCWI010000020.1 coordinate 2,591, forward strand.
GTTCAGCGAGATCTATATTGCAAGACCACAAAAATTTGGTGGGAATGTAACGTATGCCAGTTATTCGCAGCTTGAGTCTGATTTTGCCGCAGGAAAGCTGCACCCATCTGATCTAAAACAAACAGTTGCAGATCATCTGGTGAAAATAATTGCCCCAATTCGGGACAAAATTGCACTGGATCCTGATCTATATTCCACAATAAAAAACAGTGTTTAGCTTTGCAGATTATACTTTGATGTATACCCACGCGGATTAATCATTAGATTTTTGAAGTTATAGGTTGACGAGTTTCCAATTATCACAGTGCTTATCATGCCAAGCTTATCTGCATGTTCTTCCATGTTTTCAAGGTTTGTCATGACAATTGTCTGAGATTCACGGAATGCTCCTTTTATTATTGCAACAGGAGTGTCTGGCTTGCGATATTTTAGCAAAAGCTTACGTGTGTCTTGCAGCTGATGAATTCTTTTCTTGCTTGATGGATTGTATATCACAATTACATAGTCGCCCTGGGCCGCTGCCTCTACTCTTTTTGTTATTATCTCCCATGGAACCAAAAGATCACTCATTGATACAACCGCAAAATCCGTCATGAGCGGAGAACCGACCAGAGATGCACATGAGTTAAGAGCAGATACACCTGGAATGATTTCCACCTGCAATCCAGTTTTTGGATCCCACCCTGCCTCTGCAAGTGTTTCATAAATTAGTCCTGCCATGCCGTAGATTCCAGGATCTCCACTTGATACAAGTGAGACTATCTTTCCCTCCTGTGCCAAGTCTATGCACTGTTTGGCACGCTCTACTTCTTGGGTCATCGCGTATCGGTAGACATCCTTTCCCTTGATGAGATCCTCAACCAAAGTCACATACGTATCATATCCGACAATAGTGTCGCTTTCCTCAATTACCTCTTTTGCGCGAAATGTCATGTGGTCGTGGCTTCCTGGCCCGACGCCAACAATGTAGAGTTTTCCTGCCAAGCGATTCTAGTCTTCTATAAGATAATTTATCCTTTGTTTTGGAATTTAGCTGAGAGATTCTATTAGCGGGCAGTTCATGACATGGTCATTGCTTAACGGTCTTGCAAGTTGAACTGTTATCATTTTTTCTGATTTCTTATTGTTAATATCGGAAACCGTTTCGAGTATTCCTGCATAAATTGGATCATTCCACTCCACTATGGAGACTCGGCAAACTGGAATGTATCTGCCCTCTTCTAGAGTTGATGACAAGATGCTTGCCTGATATCCCAAAGGCCCAGGTCCCTTGATTCCGTTTTTAAACTGGTACATTTCGGATACGATGGAATTTGATAATACGCCTGCAAGCTTTGGAACATTTGGCACACCCAAAAGATTTGCAGGCCCCATCGGTGCTGCATCAGTTATGATGTAGTATACGGTTCTACCGTCAGGCCCCCATCCTCTGTGCGCAACAAAAGTTACTTTTTTTGTTTCATTGCTGATTGAAAGAACCTGCCCTTTGTCAAATGACGATTCATCTGTTATGTCTGTGCTGTTTCTTAGCTGCAACTGCCCTCCCGGCCACAATATGTGTGGCATATTGATCACAACATTTGTTTTTACCAGTTTTATTCTACTTTCTTTTTCTGCCTTTAGAATCGCCTCTGCAGAATTTAGAATCTGTGCCTTTTGTCCTTGCTTCCATGATACGGTGATCAGAGAATGGAATGGACTATACGAATCAGGTTGGGCAGGACTGCTTGCGAATATCTCGTTTTGATAACCATACAGGCCTTCTCCTTTGAGGCCGTTTGTGAATGAATAAACCGTACTTTGTGCAGAAGATGATATCTTTGCAAGCCTTGGAGAAAACTCTACTGGCCAATTTTGCTTGCCAGTCATTTTGTCACCAAACGTCTTGTTGCTTGAATCTGTAATGATATAGGAGACAGGACTGCCTGCAAAAAATCCAGAATGCATTGGAATGCTTACTGGAACGTGCGGCTTTGGAAGCGTAAACGACTGCGGCTTTGGCTCAATCTTCTGTACCGCTATCTGTGTTGGTTCCCCTCTTATCCATCCGTCCACACTTGCAGTAACGGTAAATGGCACCTTGCTTCTAAATCCTAACGCCGCGCCGGTAAAGTCAAGTGAATCTGCCTTTGACGGCGGTCCTATTACAGAAATACCATAAATGGTATTCCCATCAACACTCCATGTTGCCTGCCCGTTTACGTCCTGCCTGTCAAGATCATGCAGCACTATGATCTCAACTGGTACACTTGACGTGTATGTTACAGAGCCGTGGTACAAACTGTTCTGGTTTGCGGACAGGAGAAGCGCAAACTGAAATCCCCCCTGCCCTATTCCGGGATCGTGAGATGAACTGACTGTCTTTGTAAACTGGATCTTTGTTTGTGGTACTGCAACTGCGAGCTGATCAATAACAGACAATGATATTACAACTGTTGTAACTATTAAAATTGCAAATACGATGATGAACTTATTCACGAATGATCCAGACTCTTAAACATCTTTAAGTTTTTCAATGATTGTTTGCGAGATTGAACTCATCGTGTAGTGCTTTTACTACGGACTCGCAATCATTATCCTTTACGACAAATGCCAAATTGAGCTCAGATGAGCCTTGTGCAATCATGATTACGTTTACCTTGTTTCTTGCGGCTGCACCGAACACTTTGGAGGCAACACCAACCATTCCGCGCATTCCAGAGCCAATTAGAGCTATTATTGCAACATCTACTGTAACGTCGATTTTCTTTATTACCTTGCCAAGCAGGTTCATCTCAAGTGTATTTACTGCCTTGTCAAGATCGTTTTTCTTTACTACAATTGAAATGCTTGATTCTGATGGACTCTGAGAAATCATCATGATATTTACATCAGCCTTTGCCAAAAGCGAAAATATTGTAGCTGCGGTGCCCGGTGCGCCTACCATGCTTCCACCCCTGACATCGATTAATCCATTGTGTCGTATGGCACTAACACACTTGACAGTCCTGTTTGTTGCCTCATCAGGCGTGGCAGTGACTAGGGTTCCAGGATTTTTTTCATTGAAAGTGTTTCGTATTCTCATTGGGATTTTCTTTGACAACAGGGGCTCAAATGAGCGTGGATGAATCTGCTTTGCACCGAAAAGTGCCATTTCCATCGCCTCTACATACGAGACTTCTGGTATCACTTTTGCGTTTTTTACCAATTTTGGATCCGCACTCATCAGCCCGTCGACATCACTCATCAGCCAGACCTCGTCTGCCTTGATACATGATGCAATTATGGTTGCAGTATAATCTGATCCGCCCCTGCCAAAAGTAGTGATGTGTCCGTGTTGATCTGCACCTGCAAAGCCGCCTATTACTGGAACAATTTTCTTTTCAAGTAGTGGTTCCAAAGTCTTTGAGACCCTGAGCCTTGTCGTATCCATCAGCGGTTTTGATGAGCCAAAGTTAGAATCAGTTACAATCCCTACGTCCTTTCCTGTAAGAGTAACTGATTTTTCTTTTAGATCAGACAGTGCGTGCGAAACAATTTCAATTGAGAGTCTTTCTCCAAACGATATCAAATAGTCAAGTGATCTTGGGGTGATCTCGCCTAGCAGTATCATTCCATGTAGCAATCCCTCTAACTCCGATATGTTGGAATCGAGTTTTTCAAAAAGCCTCTTTCTTATCTTCTGGTTTGAAACAGAGTCCTTTGCTATCTGCTTGTGCTCTTTTATTATTTTAAGCAGCAGGGAATTTGCGGAATCCTTGTTTCCCTTTTGTATGAATTCTGATATGTCCAGCAGTTGGTCAGTTGCGTTATTTATTGCGGAGCAGATCACTGCAACTTGATTTTTTCTGGAAAGCAAATGGATAAACTTGGCAACACTTTTGATGTTTTTTGCAGTAGAAATCGAGGTTCCGCCAAACTTTACTACTAATCTCAAACTAGATGTCATTTGGATCTAAACCTTAAATGCTTTTAACTTTCGACTCGCGGTGCCAGGTAAAAATGAATTCGTCCCATATTTGCCACCTTGAATTCTATGCGCAACGGCTTGGCAGATGAATACTCACAGACAATCGAGCCTGATGCTGTGCCAACTGCCTTTACTATTGGGTTTAGGTATTCAAGGCTGTAAGTGCCGACGCTTTCCTCCTTTACTGAAATTTCAGACAGCTCATCCTGCTGCTTTTGGAGCGATATCAGCACCTCGCCAGAATCGCCTTTGCCTGAAAATTCTGATTTTGCGGCATTTGTCTTTATTGTCAGATAATCAGAAACAACTTGGACATCTCCAAGAATCTTATCAAACATACCGGTTGCCAGGCTAATCCTCGTGTCATATGGAATCTTTGGCAATGGAGTGTCAGTCGCAGAGCTCTCAATTAGTCTCATCTTGTACTGCTTATTTTTTCCAATTGATATCAATAACATGTTGTCTGAAAGACTGATCTCGATTGCCTCCGTCTTGTCTGATCTTTTGATTAATTTTGAGAACTCGTCAATTCTTACGCCAAATTTTATGTCGCCATCACACTCGTACTTTTCAAAGGCGGAGTTTGGCCAAGAAATGTCAATTAACGCAACATGTGACGGATCCATCCCTCTAAATGAAATTCCTTCCGCGGTAGCTTCAAAAGTTGCTTCTTCTACCAGTGTGGAAATTGCTGAAAGTATTGCCTTCCATTCATCTGATCCGCTTGTTTTAGCTGAGAACACCAAAGCTAAATGAAATGTCTCAAAGCTTCCAGTTAAACGTTATGCGTAGTTGCGCCAAGTATGGTTGCATTGTATGCAACGATAAAATTGCGTTGTCGGCTCATCAGCACTCCGCGTCTGCAACATCCACCACACAGCTTCCGTGTGACCGCATTTCTCACAGTCTATTGTAATTGTCGGCAAAGTTTGCTTGGCATCGTTTTCATCTAAAATTGTTAATTCTGATTTCTGTTCGGGTGTTTTCTTTTTCGTATCTTGCTTGGCTTCGTTTTCAGCATAACCGCATTTCTGACAAGTTCCTTTCTTTAGTCGTATGCCGCACTTGGGGCAAAATTGCATCTAAACACCCTTGAATTTTGAATGAATAAGTTGTTTCATTTGTCCTGCAAACTCGATTGCAGAGTCAGTAGCCTTTACTATTTCCTTAATCGGGCTGCCCTTTGCATTTACGCGCATCCAATACTCGTTTGTAAGTGGATGTCTGAGAATTACCCCTGCAAAGTCGACTTGGTGGTCCTTTAACAGCTCATGCTGTACTATGTACAAAGTGCCAATGTCAGATCCCTTTAGCGAGATGCTTGTCTCCTTTGTGGACGACTTTATTATTTGGGCATTCATTCTATCGGAAAACCACTTATTGCGGATATAAATCATCGTGCATTATGGGAAGCGAAAATACACTTTCAGACATAAGCCTAACTCCTGACAAGGAGGAATACTCACAAGATGACGAGATCACAATTGGAGTCAAATTTTCAATTCAGGGCGGGCTCAGAGACGCATTTAATGAAAAAAACTGGACGGAATCTTACAACAAATATGACAATCTATTCAAGCTAAAATACGGAATAAAGTTGGCCTCTGGTGGATTTAGAAAGCACGAGCTAAAGTCAGTTGACACCTACAGAAAGGCCTCGCTTTTTTGGACGCGAAATCCTAAACTGGTAAATCCGATGAAGGAAAAGCGAGTATGGGTTCAAGTATCAAAAAACTTTGAGCCAATCATCAGACTAACAGAAGACGAGGTACGACAGGAATTATTTGACTTTGAGGAAAAGCTTACCTTTAAGGCATCAGAGCTTGGATCAGGAAAACACAAAATTGGCGCCGAGGTGTTTGCTTCTTGGCAAAAACACCACTATACTGAACCGGATAATGTTAAGGCAAACGCGAAGGAAATTGAAATAAAAATCAATTAAGGATATAAAACAGGAGAAATCGACAAAACCCATGGCAAAATACGATGGACTTTTGGGTCAGCCCGTACTTGAGGTAGAAGAACCTGACTCAGAAGGCGGCATCACTTTAATTTTCAAGGACAACAGATTTCTGTTTGTCAAACTGGTGGATGGAAAAATAGATACAATTTCTATTCCGGAATAAATTCAATTTTTCATTTAGTCTTTGTGCTTTAGGTATTTTTCATACATGGATACTGCCATTTCCTGTATTTCTGATTGAACGGAGCCAGGTCTTTCATCTCTTAGCTTTTCAATTGCATCTTTTGCAGTCATTTTTTGATACTTGATCAAATAGCTTGCCAAAATGGTTCCAGTCCTTCCAATTCCCGCAGCACAGTGTACCATTACTGGCTCTTTATTCCTGATTCGCTCATCGATATAGTCAACTGCACTGTCAATTTTTTCAAGATCTGGGGCTGTTAGATCTTCGGTTGGAACGTGCAGGTATTCTATTTCGTCCAGCCAAGAACTAGGAAGACTGTCTTCTGTCATTGTTATGATTGACTTTACACCCTGACTTCGAATCCAGTTTATTTCCTCAAAACTTGTGGGCATTCCGCAGCCTGCAAGCTTGTCCTCTATCAGCCATGAGAAGTTTGTAGGTCTTTTTGTTATTTTGCCGTGAATTTTGCGCCAAAGGTTTCCTGGCTTGCTCATTTGATATAGATGATTTTTTTCACATATTTAGATACTGTTTATATTACAAATCGCTGTAATAGTGTGGTTTTGACCCGAGAGGCTATTCTTTATGAAAAGTTACCTGATAACAAGGTAAAATGTACTGCGTGTGCTAGGTATTGCGAGATCAAAGATTCACAGGTAGGTCTTTGTGGAGTTAGGGGAAATGTCGGCGGCAAGCTAGAACTTTTTGTTTATGGCAAAGTAATTGTGGGAAACGTCGATCCAATCGAAAAAAAGCCGGTAATCCATTATCGTCCCGGAACTAAGATATTCTCAATAGCAACGACTGGCTGTAATTGGCTTTGCAAGTATTGCCAAAACTATGACATTTCACAACGAAGAAAAATAGAGGGAACCGATATGACCCCAGAGCAAGTGGTAGAATCTGCGGTGTCTTGTGGAGCAGATGGAATTGCGTATACGTACAATGAGCCCTCAATTTTCATCGAGTTTGCACGTGACTGTGGAATTGCCGCAAGAAAAAGGGGACTGTTTAATGTATTTGTTTCAAATGGTTACGATACCCCGCAGACTGTAAAAATGATGGGAGAATTTTTGGACTGCATCACAGTCGACTTTAAGGGAAATGCAGAGCCTGAATTTACAAGAAAATACATTGGCATTCCAGACCCAAAACCAATCTTTGACTCTCTTTTAGAAATCAGGGATACGACCAAAATTCATGTAGAGATAACAGATCTTATCGTTCCGCAAGTTGGCGACAGCTTGGAGCATGCAAAAAAGTTGTCCAAATTTGTATACGATGAGTTTGGGCCGGAGATGCCAATTCACTTTCTAAGATTTCATCCAGACTACAAGATGATGGAATTTCCGCCAACCCCAATTGAAACTTTGGAAAAACACTATGAAATTGCAAAAAAGGAGGGATTGCAGTACGTGTACTTGGGGAATGTTCCTGGGCACAAATATGAACATACGTACTGTCCAGAATGCAAAAATATCGCGGTAGGACGATATGGGTTTGATATAACACAATGGAATCTAGATGAGCACAACAGGTGCAAGTTTTGCTCAAAGCAAATTCCAATCATTGGACATCTGGACAAAAAATACAAAAGAAACAGATTCCAGTTTGTAGTCTAAAATGCAACTGCTCGAACAGGAGATCCTGTTGCATTGTAAATCTTTAACGGCAATGCGATTATCCCAAAATTCGTCTTTTTGACCTTATCAAGATTGCACAAATTCTCCAAAATCAATACATCTGATTTTAGCAGTGTTTTGTGAGCTGAAAAAGATGTATCTGAGCCAATGTCAATACTTGGAGAATCAATTCCGACAAGACTGATTTTCTTCAAACACAGGTATCTTGCGGCAGATTCCGACAAGCCTGGGTTTTTCTCAAAAAAGCCCACCCTTTCCAAATTGTCATTCCACCCAGTGTGGAAAACAACTGCAGATTTTGCAGGAATTGAACCGTGCTTGCTTTCAAACTGAATTATGTCATTTTTTGTGATTTTATAGTTTGGCGTTCCCCCGACTCTGATCAAAATCGCGTTGCACACAAACCTCTCTGGATCAATCTGGTGAACTTTTTTGCCATTTTTTATAAAATGATACGGAGCGTCAACGTGAGTTCCAGTATGCGTGCTCAAAAAAAGCATTTCTAGATTATACTTCTCCTTTTTGATTTCGGCCCATGTCATAAAGTGAGGTTTTGGTGATCCTGGAAAACTAGGTATGTCTTGTGAAATGGTTAGCGTAAGATCTACTGGTTTCATAAAAAATCTAGATCCTAAGTTCTATTTGATAATGATCAAAGATATTAAATAACACCCATCCAAAATACTTCTACGTTGCCAACAGCATTCATACTTCTGAACTCTGATCTGGGTTCTGACCAAGAAATCATAGCGAAGTTAAAGGAAGTCCTTACAGTAGAAAAGGGTATCAAGTTTGAAGTCCAAGGAGTCTATGGGATATATGACATTGTAGTCAAAATAGAAGCAGACAACCCAGACCATCTAAGGAGCATCATTACAAACAAGATTCGAAAAATCGAAAAGGTCCAGTCCACCCTTACCATGATGGTAATCGAAGAACAAGACAACCTATAGCTTCTTTATCGCGTCAATCGTTTTTAGCACATCTGTCTCTGTGTTAAAAAAATGAGGCGCCGCACGCACGATTTTTGTATCTGATATTTCTCTTACTGCCAAGATTATACCACGTTTTTCTAGATATTCTACTATTTCTTGCGGCGATTTTTTGCCTATGGAAAATGACACAATGCTGGTCCTTTTTTTATGATCTTCTGGACCATACAGAGTTACATTTGGAATTTTTGCAACTTCGTTTCTGAACAAGTCTGCAAGGCCGATGATTTTTTTCCTGATATTGTCTAATCCTAATTGTAATAGATACGAAACAGATGTTTCAAGTCCGACAATTGCAGGATAATTTCTAAATCCAGACTGGAATTTATCTGGGATGTCCTTGTATGCTATTTTATCATTGTCGTATATCATTGCCGATTCTCCACCTATCTGCATTGGCTCTAACAAGTCGGCAGAGTCTTTTCTACAATAAAATATTCCAATGCCCATTGGACCGCAGAGCCACTTGTAACCGTTAAAGGCCATAAAATTGCATTTTGTCCTGCTAAAATCATAATCTCCAACACACCCAACTGTCTGTGCTGCATCTAAGAAATATGGAATGTTCTTCTCTTCTAAGATTTTACCAATTTCTTCAACTGGCATAATTGCTCCAGTGTTGTACAGTGCGTGGCTCAATGAAACCAGTCTTGTGTTTTCATCTAGTAGTTTTTCAAATTCAGAAATCTCAAAAAACCCGTTTATGTCATTAGATACACTGCGTAACTCGACTGACTTGGCAAGGCGCAACCATGGATAATAATTAGAGTGGTGTTCATGCGTGGTACCTCTAATTATGATATTGGAATTTTCTGGAAAAGACAATCCTCCTGCAACCGTATTGATTCCCTCCGTGGTACTTTGAGTTAGGATAACTTCTTCTGGTCTGCATCGTATCAGTTTGGAAACGGTTTGCCTTAGCTGATTGTATCTTTCTGCAAGTTCGATTCCGAAATCAATCGAATCTGGCCCTGATTCGTTGTACCGTATGACAAAGTCAGTCATGGCTTTGATACTTTTTAGGGGAATCAAAGACGAAGATGCGTTATTCAGATAGGTCTTGTTTGAACTGACAAATGCACCATATGTGTCCAGATCGAAATTCATTATTATATCTCACAGGAAACCATCTGTTGTTGGATAAAAATCATCAGGCAGACATCATAAAAAATATCCAAAAGATGATTTTTTCTGAAAATCTAAATTTCATATCGTTTGATGATGCGATAACAAAGACGTATTTTTTTCACAAATTGATTTCCACAATGGACGTTCCGACGATTTATCTTGATTTTGATCTATTGTACAGCGGATATGTTGCGTCAAACATTTTGCCACAGTCTGATGATATCGCGCTGTACCGACCAACGGAGCAAACATGGAACAAATTACTTGTACAAATACTAGATGAAATATCAAAAGAACAACATATCGTAATAATTGATTCGTTAAACGGATTCTACAACATATTTACGAATGAAAAAGATGCTGGCAGGCTGATAAACAGCTTTATCATGCTTTTAGTAAGTATAGGGCAAAAAACAAAATCTGTTGTTCTAATTGGAAGCCTTGCAAAATTCAAAAAAGATGAGGGCTGGATTTTGCTAGCTATTGGGCGTCATGTAATTGAGATCAACAAAATGAATCGCTTGGTTTTACAAAAACAGGGCTCTGAACTTTATCTTACATTATTAGATCAGAACAATTCAAAAAAATCCGCTCTAAAACTATCTGATCTTGATTTGTTTTAGAACGTGATTCTCAAAAATCAAAAATCTGCGATCAAAATTTTATAACAGCGTTAAAAATTGCCTAACGCCGTTATAATTCGAACTTTTTAGGGAAATTATATTAAGATCTAAAATCAAGTTAATTTGAAATAAAATGCCAGTAGCAATTTTACCAGACATTGGTGAACAAATGTGCATCGGATGCGCACTATGCGTTGAAATCTGCACAACATTGGGACCAGATGTACTCAGAGTAAAACCAGTCGAAGGCTGGAAACGAGGAAAGGCATTTGTCTTTTACCCAGAAAGATGCATCTCCGACGGAGCATGCATTGGAGTTTGCCCAACAAAAGCAATCTTCTGGATGAGACCAATGGACTTCACTGTAGGTCAACCAGTTCCTCTGTACAAAAACTCAGTCTTCGTTAAGGGCTGGACTGAACTCATCGATTAAGTTCAGTCATCATAATTTCTTTTTAATTTCTATATGCTGGTGGAAACTAGGTTTTTGATATGAATTCTGTTACCGAATCATGCGACATTGATTTTCCAAAAACCAAGGTCTTTGATTTTTTATCCAATATGGAAAATCTCCCAAAATGGTCCACACAATTTATCCAAAAAGTAATGCTAGTTGACGGCAAGCACAAGGCCGTTACTCCTATAGGCGAGGTCTTTTTGCGGTATGAAACCGACAAAAACGCTGGAACAATTGACATCTATGCCGGGCCTACAGAAAAACAAATGACCTGTGCGTTCTTGCGGGTGGTATCGTTTTCGGAAAGCAGAAGCGCTGTTACGTTTACATTTTTCCAGTATCCTGATGTGGATGATTCCATCTGGCAGATATTCTGCGAGTGGATAAAAATTGAAGTAGGAAATATTAAAAAAATATTTTCCTAATTCAAGAAAGAGATTAAGATACTGTTGGCTGAGACAATATAGGTGCTGGAGTGACTCGAACTTTTCGAACTGCCTCGACTAGATCATCTTGCGTAATCTTGATTTCTTTGACTGTTTTTTTCTCACTGTTGACGTATCGCCTTAGTGCAGCAAATGCAGCTCTGTCACACACTGCGGCAATCTCTGCTCCACTGTATCCATTTGTCATATCTACGAGCCTTGCCAAGTCAACATTTGACTCGAGCGGCTTTTTCTTTGTATGAATCTCAAAGATGTGCCTTCGTCCTTTTGCGTCCGGTTTTGGAACCTCGATTATTCTATCAAATCTTCCAGGCCTTAACAATGCAGAATCTACCATGTCTAGCCTGTTTGTTGCGCCAATTACCAGTACGTCGTTTAGCTCTTCCAAGCCGTCGATTTCTGTGAGTATTTGCGATACTACGTTTTCTGAAACATGTGAGGAATCCATTCCGCCTCTTGTTGGAATTAGCGCGTCTATCTCATCAAAGAATATTATGCATGGCGCAGCTTGCCTTGCCTTTCTGAATATTTCCCGCACTCCTTTTTCTGATTCGCCAACCCACTTTGATAGCAGCTCAGGCCCCTTTATGCTGATAAAGTTTGATTCAGTCATTTTTGCAATTGCCTTTGCGATCAAAGTCTTTCCAGTGCCAGGTGGACCGTGCAAGAGAATTCCCTTTGGTGCTGCAACATCGACATACTCTAGTGCCTCCTTATGCTTTAGTGGCCACTCGATTGCCTCGTGCAATTCTTCTTTGAGCGATTCTAATCCGCCTACATCATCCCATGTCACGTTTGGTACCTCTACTAGGACCTCTCTTAGTGCGGATGGTTTTACCTCTTTTAGTGCTTCTTTAAAGTCGTCAGACGTTATCTTGATTTTCTGTAATATCTCAGCTGAAATCTTGTCTTCTGCAAGGTCGATTTCTGGCAAGATTTTTCGAAGTGATCTGATTGCAGCCTCTTTTGCCAGTACCTCAAGATCTGCTCCGACAAATCCATGTGTTACTTTTGCAATTTGTTTTAGGTTTACGTTTTCCTCAACTGGCATTCCGCGGGTATGGATGTTTAGAATTTCCAGTCTTCCCTCTTCGTCTGGGATTCCAATTTCGATCTCCCTGTCAAATCTTCCAGGCCTTCTAAGTGCTGGATCAATTGAGTCAGGTCTGTTTGTTGCAGCAATCACTACAACTTTGCCCCTTGATTTCATTCCGTCCATCAATGTCAAAAGCTGGGAAACTATTCTTTTTTCTACCTCGCCTGACACCTCGTCACGTTTTGGCGCAATTGAGTCGATTTCGTCGATAAATATTATGCTCGGAGTGTTTTCCTCTGCCTGCTTGAATACCTCGCGAAGTCTTTCCTCGCTTTCTCCATAGTATTTTCCAAAGATTTCAGGTCCCGAAATTGAAGTAAAGTGTGCGTTTGTTTCGCCTGCAACTGCCTTTGCAAGTAGGGTTTTTCCCGTGCCTGGAGGCCCGTACAAAAGTACTCCTTTTGGAGCCTCTATGCCTAGTTTTTCAAATAGCTCAGGATGTCGCATTGGCAATTCTACCATTTCTCGAATCTTTAGGACCTCTTTTCTGAGCCCCCCTAGATCGTCATATGTTATCCTTGGTACAGAATTGTCAACTGCTTTTGTCATGGAGCCTAGCTTGAATATGGTATCCTCAGTCACAATCACCGGTTTTGCAGGTGTGGTTGCAGTCACAACAAGCTGAGTTTTTCCGCCAAGATGTGTATTTACTATAATGGTGTCGCCAGTTGTAAAGACATGTCCCTCGTACAAAGACGACATGTATTCTTGTAATCCTCCTATCGATATTTTTTCAATTGGAGACAAGACAATCTGTTCTGCCTCTACGGCGTTTACACTTTTGACTGAAACCTTTTCGCCGATTCCTGCGCCAATATTGTGCCTTGTCAATCCGTCAATTCTAATAATTCCGGTACCAAAATCATCGCTTGAGCTTGGCCATATTTTTACATGGGTTTTCTTGTTTGCCAAAAGCTCTACAGTTTGGCCTGCTTGCCATTTGTTTTCCTTTACCACTTTGGGATCAATTACTGCTATGCCCTTCCCTACATGTCGTTGGGAAATTTCATCAATTTTTAATATTATTTCACTCATCTTTTATCACCAAAAAAATTAGAGGTTTAGTTAACCTCCACCGTTTTGCCCTTTGGTTTTTTCTCCTTTAGCCTAAAGACCAGCTCCAAGATTCCATTTGTGTATGTGGCCTTTACCGATTCCTCATCTACCTCATGCCTTATTGGTGCATTGCCATGGTATTTTTTCTCGCCATGTTCTGCATCGATGTGGACTGTTTTCCCCTCAACTACAACATTGATGTCTTTTTTCTCGACACCTGGCATTTCTGCAATCAGTTTTAGGATTTTTTCCTTTTCATCCACAATTGTATCAATTAGCGGTTCTCTGGATTCTGAGCTTGGGAGTAACCCTGGCTTTACGTTTCCGTATTCTTTTATCACCGGCTTGCCGTCTTGTCCAACGGTCATTGAATAACCGTAATAAAATGGACCAAAAGTCGTGCTACCTGATTTTTCAGATTCCTCAAAGACATTGTCTAGATCCATAAAGGAGCTGGACATTTTCTTGAAGATTCTGTCAAATTCGTCGTCGAATAACACTGTCATATTCACCTATCAGATGTAATAGACATGACATTATTTAAAGATTATGTAATTTATTAGATAAAATTACATAAGACTAATAAATGTGACACCAAATAAAGTTCTTGTGAGAGCAACCATTACTTCCGTACCTGAAGCGGTAAGGGAAATCATAACTAAAAATCGTTCAATTTACGACTGCATGAAAATGGACGTCATTAATTATACTGCACTTGCGGTCAAAATCCAACCAGACGTTGAGCGCCAGATTGGCAACCCTGTGAATCTCAATACTATCGTAGTTGCAATAAAACGCTATGCTGACTCGTTTTTAGAAAAAGAAGACATCAGGACAGAGTCCATACTGAAAAATGCAAGGCTATCTTTGACTGATGGGATACTGAACATACGATTCTCAGCAAACGAGCTTGGTGCAAACGAGGCGGCATCTCTTATGAACAAGTTTTCAGAGATGAACTCCGATTACGAGTTCTTTAGACTGGCTGATTCGTTTAGGGTCCTAACGGAGGATCTAGTTGATGTCAGAAAGCTCTTCGAATCAATCCCACACGAAAAGGAGCTGTTCAGTACGGGTCTAGCTAAAATCAAAATCAGAATATCGCAGGAGCAGAACCGTTCTGATGTGGTGTCCTATGTTGCAGAATTACTCCACAGCAACGGAATCGAGCTTGAAAATGCATTTTTTTCCCAAGACGATATCGTTTTGGTCCTAAAGGAAGAGGATGCATCAAAGGCATATGAAATTTTGAGAACGGAAATTTCTAGATAAAATTACACTCCGGATAACTCTGCTTTGGAGATTTCCAGATAAACTTTGTCGCCTACTGATATGCCAAGATCCTTGTATTCACGCATGTCGACTTTGAGCGATGTTAACCCACTTTGCCCTCCAAGTGCTCCGCCTGATAGCATTTTGTTTAGGTTCTTCATCATGTCATCCATGTTTGTAAATCCCATCACTCCTCCGCCAAATGGAGACTGGAGCGGCTGATTGCTTTCCTTGAAATCTTTAGTTAGTGACAATGACAATATGACGTATGGTGCGCCGTCTGGTGCCGCATCGATTCTAACTACGACATATTCTTTCTTCATGAGTATGTAATTTCATGTGCAATATTTATGCGCTTCAGCACCGGGATAGTAAAAATTATAAGAAAAGTTGATGAATTTAGCGAATCAACCGTTATATCGATTGATTTGGAAGAATAAAGGTGACAAACAAGCGTATCTTGGTCTTGGGTGGGGGATTTGCTGGAACAGTTTGCACTAGGGCCCTTGAATCCCATTTTAAAAAGGACAAGGAGGTCGAAATTACACTGGTTTCTGAGGACAATTTCCTACTTTTTACGCCAATGCTGCCGCAAGTAGCATCAGGAATGATTGAGACTAGACACATTGTAATGCCAACAAGGCAACTTTGCAAAAAGGCAAGGTTCTATGAGGGCAAGATCAAAAACATAGACCCGTATGGAAAACGAGTCACGTTATACGGGACCAATGAAAAAAGGGGAACTTCGCTTGAGTATGATTATTTGGTAGTTGCATTGGGAAGCCAGACAAACTTCTTTGGAAACAAGAGTGTTGAGATTTATGCATATACGATGAAGACACTAAACGACGCAGTTGTCTTGCGAAACAGGGTAATAGATATGCTAGAGCAGGCTGAAAACGAGACCGATCCAATTTTGCGGCAAAGCTTGCTGACATTTGTTATCGTTGGTGGCGGATTTGCAGGAATCGAAACTGCGGGAGAATTACTTGATTTTATGCACGATGCAAAAAAACACTATCCACATATCCATGAAAATGAAATCAAGGTGATTATTTTGGAAGCATTACCGTCCATACTTCCAGGATTTAGCGAAAGACTGGCACGGTTCACAAAGGACAAGATGATTCAACGCGGAATTGAAATCATGCTAAACACTTTGGTTGTAAACTTTGATGGCTCTGAGGTGATCATTAAGGACGCAGTTGATCCAACAAAAACCCCTGTCAAGGACAAAACACTATCCTCAATACAAACAAAAACACTAGTCTGGACTGCAGGTGTCACACCGGTTGATACCATCAAGAACTCTGTGTTCAAGACGGAAAGAGGCAGGATAATTGTCAATGAGTTTTTAGAAACTTCTGATTTTCCCGGAATATTCGTAGTTGGTGACTGCAGCTTGGCAATTGATCCTGATACAAAAAAGCCGTATCCTCCAACTGCGCAGAATGCAGAAGCACAAGGAAAAATTGCCGCGCACAATGTCTTTGCAGCCATAAATGGACGACAGAAAAAGAAAATTGAATACCATTCAAAGGGACAGATGGCAATAATTGGAAAGCGAACCGGGATTGCATCAATACTTGGCATGAACATTCATGGGTTTTTGGCTTGGTGGATCTGGAGATCAATATACCTTAACAAAATTCCAAGGGCAGACAAAAGACTAAGGGTTTTGCTTGACTGGACGGCAGACTTGTTTTTTGACAGGGACATCTCGAGATTGAAAATCCTTCGCAAAGAATCCCCAGTTGACTATCGGGAACTGGACGAAGTTGACGATGTTTGGTAAAAAAGGAAACCTCCTGAAATCTAGTAGCCTTAACCTGAATAAGTAAACAGGCTCACATGATACTAGGAGACTCCTAGCACGAGATCGTCCAGCTTGCCGGAGGCTCCATTTGGCTTTTCTGACCAAAAAAGAACACACTAATTTCTAACTAAATACATAA
>CAZCWI010000021.1:0-14420 GCA_964502325.1 uncultured Candidatus Nitrosotenuis sp.
AACCAAAATCAATACTTTTGCAATTCTAACTCTGTTATCTGTATCGTAGTATTCTGCCGGTATGTGCGTCGATTTCTATCTTTCTAATCTGCTCAAACAAAAAGCCAACTCCGACAGTGACAAACCATACCCCATCTACCAGATCCATGTCTTTGATTTCCACGCCTGTATGGTATTGTTCAAAAAACTTTCTTGCAATTCCTGCTGCATTGTACGAATCTACCTTGGTGATAGCATCACCATTTGTTTTTTTCCTAGTTTCCTTTGCCGAGTCGTCCATTAATTTGCCTTCACACATATTACTTTACTAAACAATTAAGCATTGTGACAAATTATACTATAACAAGATTACAGGTACGAATCATGAATAGTTCTGTAGCATTTATGCATTATCTGATGCTACGAACATCTGTTTAGTCGATTTTCAATAAACTGACTTGGAATATTTTTGTCATAATCCAATTTTACTTCATCATCAGTATTGTTCTGAGCCTAACTATGCTTTGACTCGAAAATAATTCATCATTGTTTGGGAAAAAATAAAAAAAGGGGAGGCAAACACCTAATCCTTTAAGATGTTTAGCCTGTTGTCTCATTCAGTGACGTCTACAGTTACTAGTGCTGTGTCAGTTCCGCCGTTTCCATCAGACACTTCGTAGTCAAAGGAGTCTTGTCCTACAAAACCCTCAAATGGTGTGTATGTTATGGTGCCATCTTCGTTTATGGCAACATCGCCGTTCTCAGCGAAGATGACAATCGAGTCTACAAACAGCTCGTCCCCGTCAGGGTCTATGTCGTTTGCAAGAACATCGATGATCACTGGCGTGTCCACTGTGGTTTCTGCAAAGTCATCTCCTGCCCCTGGGGGGTTATTTTCAGGAACAGACTCTACTTGGAAGAATGCAGTAATCGTTGCATCTGAATCTATGGCGACACTCCTTGTCGAATCCGTACTTCCGTCATCCCAATGGTCAAAGAACTTGGCTTCATCAGGGTCGTCATATATGAAGACCTGATATTCGACATCTGGTTCAATGTCTGCTGCAAATGGCGTAAAGTCTTCCTGGACTATCTCGCCATCTTGCCATAACTCGACCCATTGGCCTGGGAATGTGTTGCCGTCCATGTCTGCTGATTCTACACCTAGTACTACTGTTGACTCATCTGGTACTGTCGATTCTGTCTGGAAGAATGCAGTAAGCGATGTATCTAGTAGAGGTGATATCGTCCGCATCCTGTCTGTACTTCCATCTTCCCAATGGTCAAAGATGTTGTTTTCCCAATCTGAGATGGATACTTGATATTCTGCACCAGATTGAACCGTGGTGGAAAATGGCGTGAACCCTTCTTCGATTATGGCTCCATCTTGCCACAACGCGACCCATTGGCCTGGGAATGTGTTGCCGTCCATGTCTGCTGATTCGACTAAGAGGTTGACTGTGGTTGTAGGTAATGGTAGCTCTGGAATTGGTGGTAGCTCTGGAATTGGTGGGATTTGTAGAGTTGCGCTTGCCGATGAGAACATCGTAGACGCAATCACACAAAATACAAAACCCAACAATGTGATTTTGTTGTTCACGATGAGCTTATACTAAAATGTGTTATCCGTGTATGCTAAGAATCTTAGGTGAGTTGAATTCACAAGAATCCTCAAACGTCATCTTATGGTAAGAAAATTACATTACCTGCATTGTATGGGTTGGGTTTTCTGCAATGTCGTGCCATTAGAACAATGTGTCACAAGACTTATGAGTAAAATCATCTGTAATGATAAAACACATGTGGATAATTCAAACTATTCAAATTTTTTCAAAATTGGGAGTATTTTAAATAAATGATTGGAAGATTAGTTACATGAGGTTATTTTCAGCACTTTATGACCGAGAAAGCCAAAAATACGCGGTTTTTTACTCTGTTATCCTACTTGTAATAAGTGGAACATTATTGCTTTTCATTTTTAATCTGATAAAATTTTCTTTGGTGGAACCGTTGGCGCTCTTTTTTGAAGGATTTGTATCCTTGTACATGCTTTGCAGACACAAAAATACCCAGGCGACATTAAGCGGCATTTTAAAATATGTAACCAATTAACTGCGAATTTGCATTATTCTTTCTTTTATCTCAGAAATTTTTGAAACAAATCCTATTCTCTCTGTCAATCCGTCAAGCAAGCCTTTCTTTTTGAGAACAAAGATTGCTGCTGATGCTGCGGCCGGGACTGCAAAATAAATTGGGTTTAATCCCAAGATGATGGCAAATTGATCTTGTTCCTGAACTTGCACTTGTGGCATATTTTGCGTTGCGTTAATCATTACCTCCTTACTTACTGTGGTATCAACAAATGAACCCCCTGACACTGTCGCCTTGATGTCTATCTTGCCTGCCTCAAGTGACACAAGTGAGATGGCAGCTGTACCATCTTCTCCCGTCTGGGACTCGATGCTTTGAATTACTGCTCCTTGGGCGCTCCAATCCACTTTCAAATTTGGAATTGGCAGGCTGTTATGTTGTGCATTTACCGTTGCAGTAAACGCAGAGTTGGGATTGACCAAGTCATTTGTAACCAAGCTTATCTGCGGATTTAATGCTGTGGACACTACATTAAACTCCGATAGGGGCATCCCGTTGATTAAAACTGACATTTTGGTGCTTCCAGCACTGCTTGGCATGACATCAAAAAGCGAATAATATCTCCCTTTTTTGATTGTGACCTCTTGTGGAATGCTTAGCAAATCCTGGTCACTTGAAACAAGTTTAATTTCAATATCTCGACTGGCAAAAACTGGCAAGTTTTGCCCATCTAAAAGTTCCACTGCAAAAACATTGTTCGTATTTTTCATGATCTTCTCAGGATAGTTTAATGACACCGTTGACGGCTCATACGAAAACGCATCGACGGTAGTAGTTCCGGAAAACGAACCTGCCATAAAAGAAAGTGTTGCAGGTTCCCCCTTCACCAACTTTGAATTTGTTAGGGTGACTCCGCGCCCTTTTTGTAATGTTGTAGGCTCAGTCACGATTGATTCTTTTGGTAGTATCACGATGTTGGCGTCAATAGTGGAATATTCTGGTGCGCCGTTTGAGCGTGACATGTATACTGCCATTGGAAATGCAGTGTTTTCCAAAACCTTCTGTAGGATTGGCTGTACTACCAGACTCATCTGCTCTTCTTCATGTGATATGATGATTGGGGAAAGTGTCTGAGGTTCTTCTGTTATTACATTTAGTGTGACAGGATTGTCTGTTTTTTCTGCTTTTCCAAACACCAGTGCTACGCTGTCTCCTCTATTCATGTGCACATTATCTATTGAAAATGTGTCTGGATCAGATGAATCTATTTTAACTATTAGATCATCACGGCTTATGACTGGTTTGCCGTTGGTGTCCTCCAAATGTAAAACTCCAATAAGCTCTTCTTTACCGGTTGCTAAGACTGGTAGCATGTCTATTCTGGCAGATTTATCATCCATGGTTTGAGTTAACGTTGTTTGAAATTGCGCCGCTGATGGGACAAGATGGCCTGTTGCAGATATCCTGACATCGTACGTTCCACTCGGCCCTGCCTTGACTGCAAGTTGGATGTATGCCCAATATGTTCCCTGTTTAATCATGAGGTGCCCAACTGGGCGGACATCCCCCTCACGATCACTGGAGTTTACTGGTTCATCTAGCGCAGAATTCGTAACTTGCACTGATATTGGTATGTCTTCTTTTGCAATCACTGGGTTTCCAGACGCATCATTTAGCTGAACAATCAAGTATGTAAAAGATGCAAAATAATTATTCACTGTTTGTGGAAATACGTAGGACTGAATTTTTAGTTCTGATATCTTAGAATCCGATGAAACTGTTCCGCTTGCCATGCCTGCCGCTGCTGAGGATGCAAACAAGTCAGCCTTTCCACTCTGTTTTACCTCAAACTGACCTGTTGCAAAATAGTCTCCTTTTTTTACAACAAGTGAAGAGTTTTTCAAATTGATGATGTCTGAATTTGTGCTAAGATCTATTGAAGTGTCCTCATTTGCAAAAACCGGAATCCCATTTTTGTTTGCAAGTTGTACTGAAATATGGCCCTCCTTTGGCCCACTGGCCGAAAACGTGTTTGGCGTTATCTTCATGAGAATTTGTGTAGCTATATTTTCATTTGGATGAATTGTCACTGGAATCTCTTTTGGCAAGAAACCTGGCGCGGCAAGTGCGATTTTTGTATCGCCATCATGCATCGTTTTAAGCCTTACTTGTGTAAATGATCCACTATGATTTGATTCAATGCCTGCAATCTCAACTAAGGAAGGATCAGACGAGGTAACTACCAAGTTGTCAATGGGATGATGCATCTCGCCTTTGGCATACACGTGCAGCATCCCCTCGGTGCCCTCTATTATCTTGGATGGAATGAATCTGTATTCTATCTCGCTTGGTGACTGGGCGTAAACATACAAAAAAGGAACAAGCGTGACCATTATTCCCACCAGTGCTATTCCTCTCAATCCTACATTAGTTGTAAAAAATTTGATATAAGAAACGGTATGACTTTTCAAGTAACATACTAGGATGTTATAAAAATCGCTCCGATGTCTATGATTTGTAATTGAACTATTACTATCGCTAGAATTGTGATGGTGGTGAAAAATATTGAAAATATGAACCCTCCAGAATAAACACCCCTTGTAATCTTGCCTATGAACAGACCTGCTAACCATGCCTGTATTATTATCGATATGGATACTGCATGCGTTAACGCATCTGACTCTGCTGCTCCCTCTGAATTGAGCTGGCCTATCTTTTTTTGCTGATTAATTTCAGAAAATGCATCTATTGTAAGCAAGCTGGTCAGTCCAGTCAGTATTACTATCATAAATCCGACCACTACGTATGGTTTTAACATGTCGCGCTTGCTTTTCTCGATGTTGTATATTCTCTCACTGGTGTTTGCCAGTGTGTCAAGCGTGTTTACGTTTCCTCCGCCGGAAAAAATCACAACAAATAAAATTCTAAAGATAACAAGTACCTGAAAGTTGTTTATTTCATTTTTGATTGTGCCAAAAATGTCGTTAATGGGAATTCCCCATTCTAGTTTGCTTGCTATGGAGTTTGCAATGGGTGTAAATGTCTTGTAGTCTGTCCTCTTGCATGCGTGAATAATGCATTTTTCTGGGTATATGCCAGCCTTGCGCGCCTCTGTTATGTCCCGTAAAATTTGTGGTGTTGCTTCTTCAGCATCTATGTTTGTTGTATAGATTTTTTTAAATTTCAATGCAGGCCAGATGGACGCTGCGATAAGTGACATGCCTAAAATGTAGGCATCTACCTGCATGCCAGAAAATATGTTACTGAAAATCAAAACCGCTCCTACTAACACCGGCGGCAGGGTGAATCTTAGGATCTTTTTCATTTCAATTTCCTGAATATTGGAATGGATTAGCCTATTGGCAATTATGAGAAATATGGCCGTCATTACTACCGGAAACGCCAGCATCATGTATGGCGGGGGGCTTGGCATGGCTGTCACTGGGGATGACATGTATCCTTGCAATGGCGTAGTTCCAAGTGCTGACAGCAAGATGAACACTGCCAGCATGACTACCTGCATGGTCAGATATGCATGAACCAATCCGCTTAGCTTTTCAGTTGATTGTTTTTCCTCGTTTTGCAGCATTTCATACGCACTTGTCATTTTGCTTTTTAGGTAACTGATGACATTTCCACCACTTTGAATTGCAGAGACATATCCTCCGAGAAATTCTCCAAGGGACTTTGATGACGGCCTGTCTTTTGCTTGACTCAATGCCGTTAGCGGATCTGTGCCAAGCATGTCAATTCTTTTGAGAATTTTTAGCGCTTCCTGCCTGACTACTGGCAGATCTACAATGTCTTTTATTTTTTGGCAAATATTGTAAGGACCTAGACCGCTTTCTGCAAGAAGTGTTACGATTGTTATAAAATATGGCAGCTCTCTTTGTATTTTCCTGCCCTGCTTTTTCCCGTAACTTGATTCGTTTAGTTTCTTTATGGATAACATAGTCACACCCCACAAATTTTCTGAATTAGCGATTCGGGATCCCTGTAATATCTTCCGATAATTTCTGAGACTGTCTTGTAATCGCGAATGCCATTTTCAATCATCCATTTCAAAACTGATATTCTTCTTTGGTGCTCTTCTAGGACTTGCGTTAAATCCAATCCCGTAGAGTCGGCTATCTTCTTGAAGATGTAACTGTCTTGGAGCGTTTCTTCAAAGTCGCCTATTCGAGGATTCCACGAAAATGCCACATTTGATGTGGATGCGTTAACAATCTCGGATATGACAGTTGCCCTCCTGCCACTTCTAGCAGAATCTGACTCCTTTACTCTTTTTACTACAATGGCGCAATTCATCAGAGAAATGTATGCTGGTGGAATATCCATCGGTTTTTGCTGCAATCTCTTTATTGCGGATTCTAGGCTATCTGCATGCATTGTGCACAAGCCTCCGTGCCCCGTGGCCATTGCTTGAAACATCACGTATGCCTCAGACCCCCTGATCTCTCCGACTGCGATGTAATCTGGCCTGTGTCTTACGCCTGCCTTGATCAAATCGTACAGCCCTATCTCGCCCTCCCCCGCAAGACCAAATCCTGACCTTGAGATGAGCGTAAACCAGTTCTCATGGTTGATGTTTAACTCAGAGACGTCCTCAACAGAAACAATTTTGAAATTAGCATTGGCGAATCCTGTAATTGCATTAAGCAGTGTTGTTTTACCGCTTCCTGTCGGTCCAATTATTATAAATGACATCTTTGCCTCAACTAGCATCCAAATGTAGGCAGCTATGGGCAGGTTTATCGTATCAAATTTAATCAGATCAATTATTGTATATGGGTCCTCTCTGAACTTTCTAATTGTAAAACTTGTGCCTCTTGGAGTTACTTCTTTTTGATACAACACAGAAATTCTGTGATTTCCCTGAAGTGACAAATCAGAAATTGGAAACG
Organism: uncultured Candidatus Nitrosotenuis sp.; assembly: GCA_964502325.1. Taxonomy (GTDB): domain Archaea; phylum Thermoproteota; class Nitrososphaeria; order Nitrososphaerales; family Nitrosopumilaceae; genus Nitrosotenuis. The sequence continues at coordinate 6,975 of CAZCWI010000021.1, forward strand.
CGGTACTAATGTGTTTTCCTGCCCGAAATACTATTCTTGAAATAAATGAGTTTAGCTTCTCAGTAGAATCAAATTTGATATTTGTCGGAATGCTGTCATAATTACGATGCCACACGTAAATCGGTATCTGTGGCCCACTGCAGCTGATGTCCTCTATGTTGATGTCATGCATTAGCGGATCCAGAAGCCCAAAGCCGTCCACATCCCTTTTCAAGTAATACTTTACTTTCTCAAGGCTGGTGTTGGAATATCTGGCAAAAATTTTTTCATTCTCCTTCATTATCGTATTGAGTTGCTCGTCAAAGTTTGAATTTGCCGCCGACTCTATGTCTGGCGATTCTAGGCTTTGCTCTATGAGGCGATACACGTTTTCATAGATTGCTGTCTCTTCCTGGTTTAGTTTCAGCTCGTCAGTATGATAGAGATAGCTCGATTTTTCTTGGTTGTACAAAATGTTGACATAGCTAAACGGCGGATGTAGCGGATAATTTTTAACTATTTCATAGCCGTCTGGAATATTGTTTTTTTTATCAGTATCGACTAGATTTTCGGACAGAAATTCAATTGTGTTTTGGTTTGTTTTTCTTTCTTTCATATTTTATCGACTATCCAAATGAAAAAAGGGGATTTTTGGGCATGTGACAACCACTTACGGATTTGCAACCGTTACGCTTGCCGGTCCGCCCACGTTTCCTGCAAAGATGTTCACAGTTGTTGCAGAACCAGAATCTACCGGACTTAGCAGTCCTTGCGATACTTTATAGTAGACAATCATTTTGTCACCTGGGTTCAACGTTACTGGAGTACTTTGCTGTTTTAGGCATACAGGAGAGAATGTGGTAGCTGGCTTTTGTAACTGGATCATTATCTTGGTAGGTGGGTTGTTGGTGGTATCCAGTACGCATGGATTGTTAGAATCATCGAAGCCTTGCACTGCGCCTAATTCTCCACTACCCGCACTTCCCTTTAGATTTCCGTTGCTGTCATTTCTGGTGTAGTTAAACTGCGCTTGGAAGTTTTGATTTACTCGTATTGGATCAGTGTCTACATACCAGTTTGAAAACGGTATGTTTACACCACGAATCTGGATCGTATTCACAGTTACAAGCACATCTCCGTTGTTTCGTATGGCAGCTGCCCCCCATGCAATGCCTGAAGTACTACTGCTGTTGACCCATACCTGAGTACTTTGGGTTGCGATGGATTGTTGCTGTGATGCCGTCTGGAAAAGGCTTGTACCATAAAATACAACACCTGTTCCCAAAACTACTGACGAAACCAAGATGATCAGTGTGGTTATGACTACACTGATTCCTCTTCTGTTTTTTGTTCTGATTGGGAACATGTCTTAGTAGCAGAATGGTCCCACAAGGTTATCTGATCTAGTATGTATTTTCTACTTACATATCAGAAATACTCTGATTGTTAGGCGTAAAAAATTCACTAGTCCTGTACACTGACACAATGCAAGAAATGAAATCTGATACAACATGCAACTTGGAAATAAATTCTAAAAATAATTAAAAAAAAAGAATTGGAATTTTTTAGGGGTTCTCAATTCTCACAGTCTGTGATAGCGGTGCATTTCCTGCCAATACATTTACTGTACTTGTAATGCCTGAGTCAGTTGGTGTTAGAAGGTTAAGAGGCAGCTTGTAGTAAAAGATGGCTGACTGACCTGGATTCAACGTCACTGGACCGTTTTGCTGTTTTAGGCATATGGGCGAGGTCGTGGTTTTTGGTCCAAGCTGAATCACTATCATAAGTGGATTGGTAATGACACATTCACTGGCACTTGAACCTTGCACTGCGCCTAATTCTCCACTACCGCTGCTTCCGTTCAGAGTTCCGTTTACATTGTTAGTGGTGTAGTTAAACTGCGCTTGGAAGTTCTGGCCTACTCGTATTGGATCAGTGTCAACAAACCAACGATCAAAAGGCGTAGCGGCACCACGTACTGTAATTGAGTTCACAGCGAGAATTTTATCTCCAGTATTTTTTGCTGCAAATGCGCCCCATCCTATTCCGCCTCCAGGTCCACCTGCACCGGAGCTGTACGTGCCGTTTACCCACGTCTTGACTCCTGTCATTTGTATTGATTGTTGCTGCCCGCCTGATTGGAAAAGACCAGTACTGTACACTGCAACACTTGTTCCCATGACTATGGAGGCAACTAAGATGATTATTGTCGTCAATACTGCTGTGATTCCTCTTCTGTTTTTTGTTCTGATTGGGAACATGTCTTAGTAGCAGAATGGTCCCACAAGGTTATCTGATCTAGTATGTATTTTCTACTTACATATCAGAAGAAGCCGAGACCGTTCTGTAGACTGATATGAACTTGGACACGAGTCGGTTCAAATCCGAGCCTCTTACGCTGTTTTTAAAAATACGCGTAACACCCTTTGAGACCCCAATAGCTACTAGTGATATGCCGTAGATGTCAGTTTTCGTAACTGCCTTTGCAAATGCTTCTTGAATTCTCTCATAGCCTGATGGGTGGCCGTCTGTTACAACAAAGAGGTGCTTTCTATCCCTTGGGTCAGCCGCTAGCAGTTTAGCTGCCAATTCTATTGCATCTGGGAGTAATGAGAGTCCGCCTGTTTTTAGTGCTCCTATTCTTGCTTGCACTTCTTGACTGTATCTTTCTCTGAAATCTTTTAGGATCTGAAAATTGTTATCAAAACTGTACAGGGCCCACGCATCGTCTTTTTTTGTCAACACGTTAGCTGATTCTGTAAGGCACACTACAAATTCTTTGATTTGAGCAAATCGCAGGCGCATGCTTGCGCTATTGTCAATTAGGATGACCCATGCTTCCTCGCCTCTCCGGAGCTCATCATTTTCAAAAACTTCGTTTGTTCCGCCCTCAAGTGCTATTGCCTGTATTGCCATCTGCATATCTAAAAAACCAGTCTCGCAAATTTTTGAATCATCCATCAAATTGAACACCACTGTCTGTTGGTGAATTCTTCTGATCAATGACATCTTGTCTGCTCTCATCTGCGCAAACCTGTGAAGATCACCTGCTGGTACCACTATCTTGTCAAAATTTAGGTTCTTGAGGTGTTTTCTGTACCTGCTGAGAATCCTTTCTTTTACCTGTTCGTCTTTTTGCCATAATTCGTAAATCTTTTTCACCACTCCTTCAAATTCCCCAAAAGGCTCCAAGATTGGCCCAATTTTATCAAATTTGAGAAACCATTGAGGTTTGCGGTGTTCGTGACATGGCAGCAATTGTCCATCAGATAGTAGCAGTTGATTAGAATACAGAAAATTAGCCAGGCCCATTGCAGATTTGTCATTATTCTCAATGCTTGCAAGGATGCGGTCTTTGATCACCTTGAGTTTCTTTTTGTCTTTTTCATAATACTGTGAGTTTTTTATGAGTGCCTTTCCAGCTGGTTTCTTTACTTGCGATGATTCGGATAGTTTTAACTCAATGCGTTCAATGTTGCGCCACAACTCGCCATCGGTGTCTGTTATGTATTTGCGCACCTTGAGGTCCTCGATAAAATCAATTACTTGCCAGCACAGGTCTTCGGTCTTGTTCTTTTTCCATTCCTCATACTCCAAATACGATGAGACTGCTGCATGAGCTGCCAGATGATACAGCGTAGCTAAAAAAAGACTCCACATGCTAGTCATCCCATGGCAGGTGTTCTCAAAGAGCATGCCCTCAAAGGCGTATTTTTTGTCTATCTGTTTTGGTAGTGGAATTGATGCCTGAAGGTGGGAATTAAATTCCAGCGTAGGATATACTGCATCCATTGAAAAAACCAAGCCAACTTGATCTGGTTTTGTGCGGGAAAATTTGTAGAATATCTTGTATGCAAACTCGTAAAAGTTTTCTTCCTTTTGAGACGTCATGTACTATCTGCAATCTTGGAGATGATTTTCCTTACTATTTGCTGGATTTCTGGATCGTCGCTTGTAAGTGCTATGATGGTCTCTTCAGCTGCAATCTTGAGCGGTGTCCCGTCAGGAATCAATTTGGCCCAGTTAAACAGGTCCCCTACCGAAGGACCGTATGGCAGCTCGCCTGATTTGTACTGCCTTCTTAATTCGGCACCAATTTTTATTATTTTTTCAGCGTCACTTCTGTTAACTCCTGTCTTTTTTTCCACAAGATCAATTTCTTTGTCATCGATTTTATCACCGACACTCATGTAGTCGAAGTTAAGCCATACGCTCATCCTTCTTCTCATGGCCGCATTGATTGGTTTGGTTCCTGCAAATTCTGACGAAACTGGATTCATGCTGATTATAAGATATGCATCCTTGTGTCGCTGAATTATCTCGCTGTCCTTTTCTGTCAATACAAGATGGCCACGCTGATCCAAAATGGGATTGAGCCTGGTTGCAATGTCCTGCTTCATCATGTTGGCTTCGTCAAGATATAGGATGCCGCCGCGCCTGCACCATGATGTGATCAGTCCATCTATCCAGTTTTCCTTGCCTAGCCCGATGTATCTGCCAAAAAGATCAAAAACAGATGTCTGAAGGCCGCAGTTGATTTCCCACAATGGCAGGCCACCAAGCTCGGCTACCAAATATACGATATGCGTCTTCCCAGTACCGCTTGGACCAATAAGCGCACATTGTTTAAAGAATGCAAGGGCTCTGGCAATTCGCTCAACATATCTTTCACCGTTGTCCAAATACGCAGGCGTACCCTTTGGTATGAGCTCGTTTATCTCCTCTGGAAATGAAAATTTGGTGGGATCCAGGTATTTTTTTAGATCGTAGTTTTTGAAAAGCAGGTGGTTGTTCCTCTTTAGTTTTGATATCTTGATGTTTAGATCAAATTTGTCGTTTGCAATTTTTGAAGAATGCGTTTCTTTCATTCTCTGACTTATTTCATCTTTTATCTTGCTCACGTACTGTCAATGATACCCAGGCTCGTTAATCGTATGACGTGTATCATGAAACTACAGACAGATGGTTAAATCTCAAGATCGAACTTGATATTGCATTGACCCCGAACATTGAGATCAATTCCTTATCAATAAACAAGTTGAAAAACTCACAAGATGACTTTTCAAAGTACGATATCGAGGTTTCCTTGGACGAAACGGAAAATTCTGATTCTGGTATAAAACTGAACTACAAACTAGTATTACTTTCAAATCCGACCAACATAAAAATAAACGTAGACGGAATGGTTTCACTTCAGGGCAATGATTCTGACATATCAAAACAGCTTGAATCTGACCAAAAGAACATACCTATCATAGTAAACAAGGTCTACCAGGAAATATTTCCACTTTTTTACATTATCTCAAAGAGCATGCAAATACCCTGCCCTGCCCATATGCTCACGCAGGTGTCAAAGGCATCTACCGAAGATGTGTTAAATTCGCACGAATATGAAAATAACGGTACAATCCTTACTACCTTAGATGCACCGTCTGATGCCAACCCTGAACAGCCCCCATCTGACTCACCGGATGGCGAAATTCCCAAGCCTACTGTAAGTTCAAACTAGTTACATACCTAGTCATAATAGCAATTCCAAAATAGTTTATGCAATAATGACACTTGTTGCAAGAGAACGGCGATTCATAGGAACTCTACTTACTGCGTCAATAATGTTTTTATCGTCAATGCTGGGAGCGTTTTTGATTTTATCCTCAGACGCTGCGCTTTCTTCGCACAAAATAGTTCTGTCGTCTGAGATATCGTTTGTTCCTAATTATGCTGACGTGATCCAAACATCTAGTGCGGATTCTGGAATGGATACAAAATACTTTATTCAAAATCTGCGCGGCGACACCGTATCTACTATGCTGCACTGGAATCTGATGGAAAACGAGCGGCTTGTGGTAAACATAGTCGACTCTGCTGACATTTCACAAGACAAGTTTGACGCAGTAAAAAACGCCATTCTCTCAGAGGAAACAATCCAAATTGATGACTTGCTTAATCACAAGGGGTTGACAGGGCAGAGCTTGTACTATCTGGGGTGGGCAGGTGCGCTAAAGCATGCCTCCGAAGACACAACAAGGTTTTACATCCCAACTGAATTTGTAATACTTGAATCCACAAAGGGGGAAGGAGATATAACGATAAACCTTGTTTCGTATGCCGACTCTGACGGGTATAGTGGTCACACAAAATCAATTACGGAAAACAATCAGATTCTAAAATCCCATATAACTATATATGATATTGACTCGCTTTCGTCTGAACAGCTAGCAACAATCACAAGACACGAGTTTGGCCACGCACTGGGCCTTGCACATTCGACTGCACCAGAGGACCTGATGGCGCCACAGATCATGACTCCATACCCGTACATATCTGAGTGCAACCTAGATGCGATAAAGGCACTGTATGATGGCAAGAGTTCAAGTCAGACAATTTGTAAAAAATGACTGGGCATCTCAATCTCATATCTGGGGGCAAAGTTTTCTACGTGCAAGTTTGATTTGCCAGATGATATGGCTGTAAGTTCAAACTAGTTACATACCTAGCCATAATAGCGATTCCAAAACAGTCTATCCAATAATGAAATATTTTACAAGCGATCGTAGGGCACTTAGCACTGTGATCACTACTGCAATCATGCTTTCTGCAGTGGCAATGATGGGAAGTTTTTTGGTCTTGTGGTCAAACAGCACGCTTTCCTCGCACAAAATGGCAATGGAGTCTGCATATTCAAGCAAACTAAACAAGCTAAACGAATTACTCATAATAGAAAACGTCTGGTTTGGCAGTTCTCCAAGTAAATTTGTAAATATCACCATGAACAACGCAGGTAGCATCTGGCTTAATGTCACCAAAATTCAGCTGTCTGGTTCTGGGGAAAGCAAAGAGTTTTTCTTTAATCATACTGCCATTGCTCCAAACAAATCAAACTCTACAAAAATCTCATATGATTGGACTGATAACGTTCCAATTAATGTCATAATAACGACGGCAAGGGATTCTGCTTACAGAACGCAGGCGGTACCATGAAACAAAGGAGAGGCATAAGCACCATAATTGGTGCGGTCTTTTTTATAATCGCCTTCATGTCAACTGTTGGATATGTGACATACAGCCTCAATCTATTGGACAACTTTGGCGAAGCAATCTTGGTAAAAAATGAAGAAAAAATAGACAGAGAGCGGGAGGAATTTGAGATAGTCAAAGTAACGCGGGACAACAATAGATTTAATGTCACGCTCCAAAACACTGGAAACCTTCCTATAGAATTTACAAGGGTGTGGATTGAAAACACTACTGACACAGACGACAGTGACCGAATTTTCAAATTTGACATAAATGCCGTGGCGAATCCCGGTGAGACCATAACTAAGATAGGACAAAACCTTCCAGTCACATTGTTGCCAACGCAGGCATATGACCTAAAGATACTCACCGACCGTGGAAACGCGCAAGAAGTTTCCGTAAATTCCGCAAACCAGGCGCCGCTCTACATGCAGCTTTATGCACTGCCAG
>CAZCWI010000021.1:14430-18771 GCA_964502325.1 uncultured Candidatus Nitrosotenuis sp.
GTTCCAACCAAGTTTACCGCCACACTGCTTCTGGCAGTCACAAACAACATGACAAACAAAAACGTGCTGCTAAACGTTCAGCCAAATTCGGCATTTACGGAATCCATTGACAAAATCATAAACTGTCCAAGCGGGGCGTGCACATACACACATGTGTCTGGGCCTGATCCCCCATCCTACCCTGTGTTGCGTGCTGGCGACACTGCGTATTTTAGGTGGGCATATGATCTTTCCGGGCTGGATGGTGATCAGATAACATTTACCACCTCTCTTGAGAACGGCATTTCAGCAAATACTGCGTCTGCTACTGTGACAGTTACTGATGTCGAGACGGCACTCACTGCTGGAACTGCGTTAAAGTCAGAGGGATTACTGGGGCCTCAAAATCCTGATGATATTCTGATTTTTCACCAAGAGGCGTTCTTTACTCCGCAAAGTGCATATCAAATGCATTCTGGAAACGCAGACCAGTCTGGAACGAATCTACCGATGATATCTACTAGTCCCAAGTTTTTTACCAAAAATGGCACCTTGCCAATAGTTGTTCCGCAAGGTGTATGGAATGCCAGTCTTCGATACTATAGCGCTGCAATGCCTCCGAGCCTTACTGGTGATGGTGAAGATATGATCCATCATTTTGAAGAGTCTGGCACACCTGACGACTCTGGTCCAAATAATATTAATCTGACAAAATGTGGTGGTCAAAAAGCCCCAACTTTTTTTTCAAACTCTGGCCCAAATGGCACAGGTACATATTATTTTGATAGTAATCAGAATGACTGCATGCGCGTCACCGGCGGTGGCATCAATGACATCAATATCAGCACTGAGCCAGATACTACTGCATTTTGGTTTAGGCATGGAACTGGGCAGCCTTCCACCACAAAACAAGTTCTTTTAGTATGGGATGATAATCAGGATCCTGATTATTATGAGATTGCTCTTGGTGATGGCACTACTGCCAATCGCGGAAAAATAGTATTTACATATGATGAAAACAGCGGTCAAACTAAATGTATGAGTCCTAGCAATTCCATTGTCACTGATCAAAAATGGCATCATGTTGTTGCAGTAAGGGCTAGTCTAAATAATCCGCCTGGAATGATTCCGCCTGCTATCAGTGATCGATGTTATTTGTACATAGATGGGGTACAGGTAGCTGATGGAGTAGCTGTGGGATCCGGCGGCACAAGCAGTGTTGATATCGACAGATTGACTATTGGCAACAACCGCCAAGAAAATGGGAATGCTTTCGTAGGTTACCTCGATGACATTGTTCACTGGAGTGACAAAGCACTATCGCCAACGGAAGCATTTGACTTGTATCGGACAAGCTACGGTGTAAGTGCACACAAGCTAAACTTTGTTTTAAGCAAAACCAATCAAAACGGTGTACCTATTCCACCCGTAATTATAGCCAGCAATAACTATCCATTGGAGTTCATTGACGGCAAGCAGATTTCAGATAATACTGACTCTAAATATCCTGGAGCCAACTATACCTTTACTCTCCCCCAAGTCTCGCTTGCTGCCGGAGAACGACTAAACTTTACCATGTCATATTCAAGTGGACTTAACATGTTCTTTAGAATTGATGACAGCTCCATGACATCTCCAAAATCCTCCTTTATCCAGACCGGTGGAAGGCCTGACAACCCGTTTCCGTCATATTTTAGCCACGACAGGGATAATGAGGTGCAGTTTTTTGTCTCAAATTCTGGAACCTCCGGCATGTGGATGACCTATCAGGGAACCCGGGTCACCTTTGACACTATTTCTGGAACCACCTCATATGCTGGACTGATTCACAATGTCAATGGATCAAACGTTGACGTAAATACTGACAGTATTCTAATTCCTGCAGGCCAAATAGCCGATATGAGGTTTTACCGGCCGCAAACCATTCCAAAGACGCCAGAAGTACCTGCCAACGTAATCCCTACTGGAACATACAACATGTATGTATTCATCAACGGCTATGATGAGATGGGAAAATCATTTCTCAGGACATTCTCAGTTGGGCTAATACAGGTAATCCCCTAGTTGTAATTTCTACTTACAGACACACATTATTAATATAAAAAAGGCAATTTTTCTGATGACGTCTGAATATAATGACGAAAAGTTAGCAGAAGCAGTAAAAACCATGGAGGATCTCGTAGATGAGGCAGTCCAGATATACGAGCTAGACAAGGAAAAGACAAATGTTCTAGACGACCTGTATAACTCGCTAAAAGTAATCACTACCTTTCTGTCTTTTTCAATGGATGTGCATCCACAATTTCTGGGCCTCTCTGAAGACACCCGGATCATACTCACACCAAACTTGGACTTGCAAATTATTACCTCTAATTACAAATTTGAAAACAAAAGACTAGACGAGCTTACGCTGGATCAAATCTCAAACATTCTCAGATATGTAGTGCCGCTGATTGCAAATGCTGCAAAAAACGAGAGACTTGCAAACAACAAAAAGATTGCCTTGCTGCGAGAAAGTTCAAAGAAGCTAAAACGACTACCTTCCTCAAACTCCGATAATGTGATTGTAAATGACTCAGTTCGACTAGGAAATGCGGAGATCACATGACGCTAGACAAGATACTTGTTTTCAAGGTGGTGCCAGAACTGGAGCAATTTCTTGAAAGTCGCATCAACACACTAAAGGCACAATCTGACGAACTATCAAAAATAATAGGCGAAAAACTCCGGACAATTGACTCTGCTAATAATGAGGAATTGCTGGAATTCAAAAGCAAACTAGACACCAACACTACAGATCCCAAAAAAAAGAGCACAAAGAAAAAAACTCAGAAAAGCAACTGGTACCAACTGGGGGCAGTTTCAGTCTATGATGGAATCGGGCTCAAAGGCGAGCTTGAGCTTTATTTTAAGGCACTAGAAGAGACAAAATCTGAGCTTGAGGTGGCGAACAAAGTAAAACAGGCCGTAGTCGATCTGGTGAGCAAAGGCCTAAAAAGAAACCTCGGCTGCGTCTTTGTCATGAGCCAAAGCCTGCCTGCCGAAATAGCATTCACAAGTTCGGCAGAACCGCGAAAAAAATTCGTCTACAAGGCAGTCTTTGACGTTCCTGTTGAGATGTAGGTATGTGCTCATCCGTATTTCTATGCGATCATACAAATCAGCCTAATAATGTTCTAGATGATTCCTCAATATGTTTTTCCTACTGTAATGTTACAATATTGTTTTAAGTAATCTGCTGTTAGGTGCTGATCATGGGAATTCAAACACTTACAATCTTCTGTAATGATATTCTCCATTCCCAACTAACTCTTGGCGATTTTGTTTGTGCCGGCAAAAAATTTTATGGAGGCCGCTAAATGCAAACCGCGAGCGAAAGACTTGATATCAACCTTTTTGATGCAGAGCCTGACTCGTCACTTTATGAATACCGAGTAAGGCTTGAAAAAATAAAAGAGGCACTTTTGAAATTTGGTCTGACTCCTAACCAAGCCAAGGTCTACATCTATCTTGGAAAATATGGCTCAAAGACTGCCCCCGAAGTATTCAAGGCGTTGAACCTGCCAAGAACCGAGACATATTTCATTTTAAACACGCTGGAGAGAAGAGGTATCCTGACTTCGGAACTAACGTCTCCGACAAGATACACCACACTGTCCATAGAAAACATGGTACTGGCAATAGTTAATGCGGAAAAAGAAAAGCTGAGCATTTTGGCAAATCAGAAAAACGAGGTTGCCGAAATGTGGAATGATTTGCCCGCATTTGCAGTGGAGACAAATGAGACAAAAAACGATAAAGTGCAGATGCTCCAGGGCAGCCCGCAAATTCACAGCAAGATGATAGACATGATAAAAAGTGCAAGAGAGCAGCTTCTGATACTTTGCACCGAAAAGGACATCTACCGTTTCTATCATGCCGAGATGATTGATCTCCTTGCAAACTATATGATTGACTTTAGGATTATCATCTCGCCTGCCCAGACTCTCCCAAACTTCCTAAATGGGATCGACAAGCGCCACTTGAGGCTGATGCCAAGAAACAACACTGAGAATCAGTGCTTTGTCATAAAAGATAACGCCGAAGTGCTCCAATTTCTGAGAAACGCCAACTATTCCCCATACAACGCCTTTTCATTGTGGACCGATTCCAAATCCATGACTGATTCAATGAAGATGCTCTTTGATTTTGCATGGGAAAGCGCAGAGTCTATCTATTAAATTTTTGATAGTCACTTGAAATATGCCAGAGGAGACATCTCAAATATTTCTATAGTATCTTTGCAATGCATGTAAACAAATATCTTCGATAAACATGCAGCATCATAGCAGAACATGAAACTTTGTTACAGAACATAGTTTC
>CAZCWI010000022.1:0-18523 GCA_964502325.1 uncultured Candidatus Nitrosotenuis sp.
ATACTGCACCTTTTGGCAATCTCGCACGAAGCCGGAGTGAAACTCACGTATGATGATTTTGAACGCGTTAGAAAAAAGGTCCCGCACATTGCCGACCTCAAGCCCGGTGGAATGTATGTCATGAATGATCTAGACAAAGTAGGCGGCGTTCCGTTGATGCTCAAAAAACTACTTGACAGGAATTTGCTCCACGAAAACGTCATGACTGTAACCGGAAAAACAATGAAGCAAAACCTTGACGCAATAACAATTCCACCGCCTGCAAATGCTGACATTGTCAGACCGATAGGCACTCCGCTGCACAAGGTTGGAACTGCAGTGATACTCAAAGGCTCGCTTGCTCCTGACGGTGCAGTTGTAAAAATTGCAGGTGTCAAAATTGACAAATTTACCGGAAACGCCAAGGTCTTCGATAGAGAGGAAGACGCATTTGACGCAGTGTCAAAAAATGAAATCAAAGAAGGAGACGTGGTCGTCATACGATATGAGGGTCCAAAGGGCGGCCCTGGAATGCGAGAGATGCTTGCAGTGACTGCCGCAATAGTCGGACAGGGCTTGGGCGAAAAAGTCGCGCTGGTTACCGACGGCAGATTCTCAGGTGCAACTCGCGGCTTTATGATAGGCCATGTGGCGCCAGAAGCATATGTTGGCGGAAATATCGCACTTGTCAAAAACGGCGACCGAATCATAATTGATACTGAAACAAATGTAATTGATCTTGATGTCCCAAGAGAAGAACTGGAGCGAAGAAAAAGTGAGTGGAAGCCAAGAAAGCCAAACTATGAAACTGGCGCACTGGCAAAATATGCATCACTTGTAGGCTCTGCAGCACAGGGTGCAATCACCAGCCCGATTTGGTAATAATTAGGAAAAACATCAGTCGTGCAATCTGCACACAAAGACAATTTTGTCATCAATTTTTTTTGCCGTAAGTCCAAGCCCCTCGACTAGTTCTTTTTTGCAGACATGGCATGTTGCCTCGCTTACGGTACTGCGCATGCGGATTTCCGGTCTCTCAAAATGTAGGTCATAGTACAGGGTATGAGTTTTCGGCTTTGTTGCAAGGATCTGACTCATGGGCATAATACGTCAAGATCGCATATAAAGGTACCGTACCATACCGTAATTTTTGCAACTTTGCGCCCAAACTAGGCTCAAAATAAAGCGATTTTTTCAAAATATCGCCTTAATTTCAACCAATGACTGAAACTTTTCTAAAAGTAATAAATATCCCACGGCTGCATTGATTGGCATGGGTGGCCTTCTTTGGAAATTCCAGTCCTACAATAATACCTCTAGTGCTACCTGGCTCACAGTTTGAAATCTATTCCAAGATAGAGAAAAATTATTCGCATACGTTTCTGTTTGAATCACTTACCGGCCCTGAGGAGCTTGCAGAGACATCGCTAATCGGATTTGATCCAGAAGTAATTTTGCAAGGGTATGAGGACCGGATTGTTTTGCAATACAGGGATGGCTTAACTAAGATCATTCCAACAACTGATCCGATAGCGGAGATAAAAAATCTGATTGGCCATACAAGTGACATGTCATTTAGATATCTTGGAGGTGCAGTCGGCATAATCAATTATGACGCGATAAAATTATACGAAAAAATCCCAATTAAAAATAATCAAGCTCCGCTGATGGAGTTTGGGATTTACCAAGACGGCATACTGTATGACAACAAGACAAAAAAATCACTCTATTTTTATTATGATAAAAATCGAATCAATGACATAAAACTGTCAGAGCAAAATTTTGGCAAACTGGAAATCTCAGAAATTTCAGTAAACATGGATGAAAAGAAGTTCTCAGAAATTGTCAACAAGGCAAAAAAATACATCCACGACGGCGATATTTTCCAGGTGGTGCTCTCAAGGAGGTTCAACTTTGGCATCAAGGGAAACCATTTGAGAATTTACAAGGAACTGCGCTCGCTAAACCCGTCTCCGTATCTGTACCACATGAAGTTTGGGCAAAAAACATTCATCGGCTCTAGCCCTGAAATGCTGGTTCGAGTCACGGGAACAGAGGTGGAAACATTCCCGATTGCCGGCACAAGAAAGATTACAGATGACGAGGAAAAAAACGAGACGCTGCGACAGGAACTCTTAAACGACGAAAAGGAACTTGCCGAACACACAATGCTAGTTGATCTTGGAAGAAACGACATAGGCCGAGTCTGCAAATACGGAAGCGTGCGCGTAACTGAATTGATGCAGGTAAAGCGATTCTCCCACGTCCAACACATAGTATCGCACGTAGTTGGCACGCTTGATTCAAAGCACGACATGTTTACGGCATTTGAGGCTGTTTTTCCAGCAGGAACTGTAACTGGAGCACCAAAGGTAAGGGCAATGGAGATAATCAGCGAACTAGAAGCGGACATCCGGGGCCAATATGCCGGGGCAGTAGGCTATTTTTCAAACAACGGTTGCTGCGATTTTGCAATAGCCATACGAAGCATATTCATCGACGGAGAGTCAGGTTTTGCCCAAAGCGGAGCTGGAATTGTTTCTGACTCTATACCTGAAAATGAATTTAAGGAAACAGAGCACAAGGTTGGGGCAATGCTTGCAGCATTAAGGGAGGCGGCAAAATGAAGTTTCTAATTCTTGACAACTATGATTCGTTTGTGTACAACATTGCTCAGGTTTTAGGCGAGCTTGGGGTAGAGTCAGACGTAATTAGAAATGACAAAATAACATTGGAGCAAATACAAAAAAGCAATTACGACGCAATCATCATATCGCCAGGGCCTGGCACTCCAGAAGACAAGAAATATTTCGGAGTCTGTTCAGACGTAATTAGAAAACTTGGGCCTACAACGCCAATTCTTGGAGTGTGCCTTGGGCATCAGGGAATAATTCACGAGTTTGGCGGCAAAGTAGTCAATGCCGGAAACGTAAGACATGGAAAAACAAGCCAGATCAAACATACTGACGAGTCGCTTTTCCACGGAGTAAGCAATCCGTTTAGGGCAACAAGATATCATTCCCTTGTGGGTGACAAGACCATAATACCTGATGTTCTCAAGATAACCGCAGTGGCAGAAGACGACGGCGAGGTGATGGGTGTGCGCCACAAGGATTACCTAATCGAAGGCGTGCAGTTTCACCCAGAGTCAATTTTGACCACAGAGGGGAAAAAAATATTTCAAAACTTCATCAACATGATAAAGAAATGATCACAAAATACACCGATATTCTACAGATGGGCCAGGACTTGGCATTAGACGAGATGTCACTTTGCATGAATGATCTGCTCAGTGACAAAATTCCGGATTCTGAAAAAGCGGAATTTCTAAAAAGCCTCTCAAAAAAAGGAGAGACTGACGAGGAGCTTTACGCCATGCTCAACGAGATAGATAGGCATGGAATTCACATTCATCCTGCGTGTAAAGGCACGATAATAGACGTGTGCGGAACAGGCGGCGACAAACTGCAGACTTTTAACATTTCCACCACTGCAGCGTTTGTCATAGCCGCATCGGGTGGGATAGTTGCAAAGCACGGC
Source organism: uncultured Candidatus Nitrosotenuis sp. (assembly GCA_964502325.1). Taxonomy (GTDB): domain Archaea; phylum Thermoproteota; class Nitrososphaeria; order Nitrososphaerales; family Nitrosopumilaceae; genus Nitrosotenuis. Next base: position 3,520 of record CAZCWI010000022.1, read on the forward strand.
AACAGATCAGTCTCGGGAATCTCAGGAAGCGCTGACATTTTCGAATATTTCGGGTACGACCTAAACGCCCCGCCTGAAAAAATCACGGAAATCATTGAAAAATTCGGAATCGGGTTTATGTTTGCGCAGAAATTCCATCCGTCGATGAAAAATGTCGCAAACGCAAGAAAAATGATAGGTGCAAGAACTGCGTTTAACTTGCTTGGACCTTTGTGCAATCCGGCGCAGGTCAAAAATCAGCTAATCGGCGTGTTCTCTGAAGATTATCTTGAGAGAATAATCCGAATTTTGAAAAAAAGAGGAGCTCAAAACATCATGACTGTTCACTCCGATGACGGATTGGACGAACTCTCGACTACTGGAAAAAACAAGGTTTGCTTTCTAAAAAACGGCAAGACTGAAACTTTGATAATTGATCCAGAAAAATTTGGACTGCACAAGTCATCGATTAATGACATCCAGATTTCGTCAAAACCTCAGGCGATTCAAGCGTTTTTATCGGTGCTAAATGGCACAGCAAATCGTTCGATGCTGGAAATTACAATTCTTAACGCAGCTGGCGGGTTGATGGTCTCAAACATTGCAGAAAACTTTGCAGATGCAATAGAAATTGCCACGCAGACAATAAAAAACGAAAAAGCGTATTCTCTTCTAACTGATTTTGTAAAATCGTGCGGGAACATTGAGAAATTAAGAGAGGCAGAACAATGAGCGATGTTTTAAAAAAACTGGTAAAAAATTCCCAGACTGCCATAAGTGACGGAATTTACGAAATTTCAGATCAGTTGCCAAATTCAGGCGTGGACCTTGTAGACTCAATCCAAAACAACAGGCACGCGTCTCTTATAACCGAAGTCAAATTTGCATCCCCGTCTCTTGGAGAAATCAGGAAAGTCTCAGACCCTGTAGCGATTGCCAAGGCAATGGTGCGGGGAGGTGCAGTTGGGCTATCTGTCCTGACACAGCCCTATATGTTCAATGGCTCGCCAAAGTATTTTATGGAAGTCAGAAAGCAAGTCAGAGTTCCAATGCTGATGAAAGATATTGTCATTGATAAAATCCAAATCGACGCCGCAAAAAAAATCGGCGCAGACTATATGTTACTAATACAGTCACTGTTTGACATGGGGCATCTAAGGGAGATTGACGAGTTCATATCGTACGGACACAAAAAAGGCCTAAAGGTGCTAGTTGAGGCCCACACAGAATCCGAATTTGCAAACTCATTAAAGACAGATGCGGACATTGTCGGCATCAACAACAGAAACCTAGATACGCTTGAAATTGACATAAACACCACAAAAAAACTATTAGAGAACCAGAAAAAAACAAAGATGACCTTGTCTGAAAGTGGAATCAACTCGCCTGACGATATCCGATTCTTGAAAAAGTGCGGCGCTGACGCATTTTTGATTGGCTCAAGCATCATGAAAAGCGACAACATTGAAGAAAACGTCAGAGGACTGGTAAACGCAATATGAAATCCAGATTTCCAAAAGACGGCAGGTTTGGCGAGTTTGGCGGCAAATACATCCCAGAGACACTTGTTCCGGCAATCGAAGAGCTGGAAGAAAATTATCTGAAATTTAAAAACGATAAAAGTTTCAAAAAAGAGCTAAACTATTACCTTACAGAATATGCGGGGCGTCCAACTCCTCTGTACTTTGCAAAAAACCTCACTGAAAAAATCGGGGGGGCAAAAATTTATCTTAAAAGAGAGGATCTTCTCCACGGCGGGGCGCATAAAATCAACAACACCTTGGGTCAGGCACTGCTTGCCAAAAGAATGAAGAAAAAGCGAATCATTGCAGAAACAGGCGCAGGGCAGCATGGCGTTGCAACTGCGATGGCCTGCGCATGCCTGGGGTTGACATCCGAAGTATACATGGGATACAAGGACACAATCAGGCAAAAGCTAAACGTGTATCGAATGAATCTTTTGGGGAGCAAGGTTCATCCAGTAAAATCAGGCTCACAGACGCTAAAGGATGCAATCAACGAGGCAATACGGGACTGGATTACAAATGTAAAAGACACGTACTATTTGCTTGGTTCAGCAGTCGGCCCGCACCCATATCCTGTAATGGTCCGTGACTTTCAATCTGTGATTGGCAGAGAAATAATACAGCAGATGAAAAAAATAAACAAAAAGACTCCTGACACTGTAGTTGCGTGTGTCGGAGGCGGATCAAATGCAATTGGAACGTTTTATCCGCTAATTGACAGTGATACTGAAATCGTCGGGGTTGAGGCAGCCGGAAAGGGTCTAAAAACAGAATTTCATTCTGCCACACTAAGTGCTGGCTCAAAGGGGGTCTTGCATGGGATGATGACCTACCTGTTACAAGACAAGGAGGGGCAGATAAAAGAAACCCACAGCATATCTGCAGGACTTGACTATCCAGGTGTCGGCCCAGAGCACGCTTTTCTAAAAGACGCACAACGTGTAAAATATCGCAGCGCCACAGACAGCGAAGTAATTGACGCTTTTTTGCTGCTAACAAGAACTGAGGGAATCATCCCAGCGCTAGAATCATCGCATGCGATTGTAGAGGCAATCAAAATTGCAAAATCAAAACCAAAATCCGAATCAATAGTTGTTACACTGTCAGGCAGGGGAGACAAAGACGTCGAAGTAGTTGAGGAATATGTCAGGAACATCAAGAATAAAAAATAAATTTTTAGAGCTTGATTCTAAAAATGAAAAAGCGTTAATCGCATACACTATGGTTGGATACCCAAACGAAAAAGACACACTTGCCGTAATTCGTGGGCTGATAAAAGGCGGGGCAGACATAATTGAGCTTGGTTTTCCGTTCTCCGATCCTCTGGCAGACGGCCTAGTAATACAAAACGCAAGCACCGTATCCCTTGACCGCGGAACCAACCTTGAGCAATTTTTTAGACTGGTAAGAAAGATCCGACAGGAAAGCAACATCCCGCTCGTACTGATGACATACACAAACATTCTGTACCATCAAAACTATGATGACTTTTTCAGGGAGATAAAAAACGCAGGAATTGACGGCGTCATCACTCCTGATATGACAGTTGAGGAGTCGCAAGAATACCTAAAGGCTGCCAGAGACAACGCAGTGGATACAATATTCCTAGTATCGCCAAACACAGATAGAAAAAGACTGGAAAAAATAATCAAACACACGACCGGCTTTCTGTACCTGGTGGCAGTATACGGAACAACCGGCGTTCAAAACAAGATTCAGCAATACACAATTGACGCACTCCGAAACACAAAGAGGGCAGCAAGTCACAAAATTCCAGTAGGCATAGGCTTTGGAATTTCAACACCAGACGATGCCAGATATTTCGTAAAGCAGGGGGCTGACGCAGTCATCGTTGGCAGTGCATTGATAAAACTAGTTGAAAAAACCCCTTCTCCAAAACTTGAAAAAGCGGTTATCGAATTTACAAAAAAACTAAAAGGCACAACAAAGGCCAAATAATCTTATTTTCTTGAATATTTTATTTTCATGCAGAGCAATGTCAAATTAAAAATCAAGATTGAAATGTTGACCCCAATTATTATTTTATCCTCAATTTCAATTCCATAAAAAATCCACAAAACAGATCCTGAAGAAATTAAAATCATAAGATAGTATGAAACATCAGCAAGGTGTTTTGTTTTATAGCCGCGTATGAGCTGAGGAATCCATCCAACTGTAACTAGCACTGACGCGACAGTCCCAAGAACGATTACCCATATTCCTTCAAAAAACACTTCTTTCAGACCAAATAATTGATATTAGAATTTTGTCATGGTAGATTACACAGAACCTCATGGTATAAAGAATTAAAAACACCGATTTCCATTTGTAAATGTGCAGACAAAGTTCATTTTTGTTACTGGTGGAGTTATGTCTGGGCTTGGCAAAGGCGTGATGACGTCATCTATTGCCAAACTGTTACAATTATCAAATCAAAAGGTTTCCTGCGTAAAAATAGACCCGTATCTGAATTATGATGCCGGAACGATGAACCCGATTGCCCACGGTGAGGTCTTTGTTACCGAAGACGGGGGCGAATGCGACATGGATATTGGCAACTATGAACGATTTTTGAACCAAAACATACCGAAAACTCACAACATAACAACTGCCCAGATTTACTCGACTGTGATCGAGGCAGAAAGGCGTGGCGAATACCTTGGCGCATGTGTCCAAATAATCCCACATGTCACAGACGAAATCAAGCGGAGAATTAGGAAAATTGCAGAGGATGAAAAACTCGATATTCTAGTTGTGGAGTGCGGCGGAACAGTAGGTGACATCGAAAGCCTTCCGTTCTTAGAAGCCCTAAGGCAGCTAAGGCTTGAAGAAGGATCACAAAATGTGATATTTGTCCACGTGACACTTACGCCATCACTTGACGTGGTAGGGGAGCAAAAGACAAAACCGACACAGCATAGCGTACAAGAATTAAGGAGAATCGGTATCCAGCCAGACATCATCGCTGCAAGATGTTCCAGCCCCTTGCACGAGTCTACAAAAAAGAAAATATCCATGTTTACAAACGTCACAACTCGCGACGTATTTTCGTGCCATGACGTGCCGTCAATTTTCATGGTTCCGCAAATTTTGTATGATCAGGGAATAGTCGATACAATATTTACCAAGTTTGGCAAGTTCGGGCTAGTCAACACGTCTGCAAACTGGGACAAGTGGAATTCCATAGTAAACTCATTACAGACAGCACAGGGAAACGTTGCAATTGCGATGGTTGGAAAATATGTGACTCTTGCAGATAGCTATGTCAGTGTAAACCACGCCCTAAAACATGCCGGCGCAAAAATTGGCAAAACAATTTCAATTGACTGGATTGACTCTGAAACAATCAACGGAAACGTTGACTGCCTATCAAAATACGACGGGGTGCTGGTGCCTGGCGGATTTGGCTCAAGGGGAGCGGAGGGGATAATCCAGACTGCAAATTATACCCGGGAGAAAAACATACCCTACCTTGGAATTTGCTTTGGTTTTCAGCTTGCAGCTGTCGCCTTTGGAAGGCACGTGTGTGATTTCAAAGACGCAAATTCAACTGAGCTTGATCCAAACACGACAAATCCTATAGTTGACTTGCTTCCAGAGCAGAAAACAGTCGCAAACATGGGCGGCTCGTTAAGGCTTGGGGCACACGAGATCACCGTAAAGAACAACACTCTTGCGCACAAGACATACAATTCTGATAAAGTGACTCGGCGACACAGACACAGATACGAAATCAACAAAAAATACATGGATGTTTTTGAAAAGAACGGGATGATTTTCTCAGCAGAAAGTGATAACTCCAAAAGGATGGAGATGCTAGAGATCCCGTCTCACAAGTTCTATTTTGGAGTGCAATTCCATCCTGAATTTAACAGCAGGCCAGGCTACCCAGAAGAGGCATTTGAAGCGTTTATCAGTGCCGCATCAAAGTGATTAACCATGTATGTTGCGCTAATAGACATTGAACTAAAAGAAAACGCCGAAGATGAATTCAAGGCCTGGATTACTGAAACAAACAAGGTATTGTTGAAATTGCCCGGGTTCATTAACAGAAGGCTGATAAAATCAGACGATGGAAAACACGGGCTGATAGTAGAATTTGCAGACAAGGAATCGCACGCAAAGATACACCAGACAAAAGAACACAACGAGATCCGCAAACAGCTAACGAACTTTCTCAAAAAAGCCCCCTCACCAAACTTTTACCACGTTATTTCGCAGTAAAGAACCAGTTATGCTGAAATGATCTTTTGCCCCATCTAGTAGTCCTTTATTGCTTTTAGCAGCACTGCATCAGAAAATATGACGTTCTCCGGATAACAGTTTAGCATTTTTCCGTTTTTGATTTTAACAAAGTTCCAGTTTTTGCACGTTGTATCGTATTCTGACTCGCTATTGTCAAATTTCCAGTCAAAGCCGTTTCTTATTTCACTCGTTGGATAATGGTGGCCCCGAATTAGCGTCATTGTATCGTTTTGATAATTGACGTTTACTTTGGCATACAGTGCGTTTGGATAAAGATACAAGACACGTGGATGGCTAGTTATTGCGTCAAATTCTGTCTGGGTTACGTATTCGTTGTGCAAGACGATTACTTTTTTGTATTTGGAGAGAACTTTTGGATTTGAGTCCACACCGGCATCGGTAATGGTGTGATATCCTAACAAATTCAAGACCTTTATCGCATTGGAAGATCCAGAATAACCGTAAGATGTGGCGTATTTGATTTGTTTTGTCAGGCATTTTGTGTCGCATTCGCCACGATAATACGTGTAAAATCCGGGCTCGTCGTATGCTGATTTGGTAAAAATAGGAACTATCACGACTGCGTCCTTTTCGTTTACCATTAGTTTTTTGTACGTTGCAGTCTGGTTTGCACGCAATTCAAATTGTACGTCCCTCGGTGTCTTCTCGCCGTTTATAGTTACGAAGTCTTTTTTGTACGCAAACGTCCTAAAAAGCGGAGAATGTCCAGAAAACTCGTGCTCCTTGTAGTCATTAATGTTGAATTTTGATTTTGATGAAATCTTAATTGAGCCGTCTTTGAGCTTTGACTTTATTTTGGTAAAAAATTCGGCATCGGACATTTCTCCAAAATTCCATTTTTTCGTATCGCTTTTTATCGAGTTTGGGATTTGGGATGGGCCGTCAACTAGCGTCATCTTGATCTTTTCCTTTACGCCAATCCATAGCAGGGATGACTCAAGCTGGGAAGTTGGGATCTCGTCATTTGCCCACCACCTGAGATTTTGAATAATCCAGTACGGCACTTTGGTTTCCGCAAACGCCATTGAGCTAAAAGATGCACATAACAAAAGTAAGACAGACACGACAGAAACTAGCCTGAAATGCGTCATGCTAATTGGAAATCTCGTATATTTTCTGCCTTGCGTCTCTGATGGATATCTTCTTTTTGACAAGGCCCTTGTCTAAAAGATGCCTCAGCGCAAGGCGCACAGTTCTGTCTGGGAGCAAAGTTTTTGCCGCAAGCTCTTTTTGCGTCAGTATTCCCTCGTATTCTAGGGTCTTTAGCAATAGTTTTGAGCTTGGGGGCATGTTGAGCAAGTCTTCTGCAAGCCTTACTTTCTTTGTAAGGGCAGATACTGCCGAAGAGTCTTTTTTCATTTTTATGATTCTTGCAGGCGGATCTGATTTTGCACACTCCAACGTGTTTACTATCTTGAATCGGTTGGTGCCGTCAAGTATTACCTCGCAGTACAGCCTTGCAGAAATATCGTCAATTTCTACCACGCTTGTATCTGGAACTATGAGTGGCCTTCTTGTGATATCAAGTGAGTTTACCGAGACAATTCCAAACACCGGCGAGTCCTGAAATATCATTGGGCCTCCAGCTGACATCGAATATGCGGAAGAGCCAATCGGGGTCGATATGATTATTCCGTCACTGCTGTCGTGCCAAACCTCCTCCTGGTTTACCCGCAGTATGTGCTCCATCAGCATTGCGCTTTTTGATGGAAATACTGCGACGTCGTTTAGTACTGAAGATACGGGCTTTCCGTCTATTTTGACTCCAAGCCTTGTGAACTCGCTTGTCTCATAATCTTGTTTTTTTATGCGATTGACAAAAGACGAAAATTCCTTTAGATCGATTTGTGCCAAAAACCCGCTTGTTTCAGACTCGCTTACGCCAAGAATTGGGATTTGCGGATCCTGGGTCCTGTGAAAGTAGTTTCTAACCCCCTTGTCGCCGCCTGTGACAATTATGCAGTCTACATCTTTTCGTGACTTGTTGCCAACGTATGTGGAGTTCATCCCATAGTCGTCAAGAACCGTTTTGATGGTTTTTACTGCAAGGTCAGACGGTGTAGAGCCTGAAATTCCAATGAGCACATAAGGACAACTATCAATTCCAATAAAAGCTTAGACGTCTTCGAACTTCATTATGTTATAGTAATACGAGGCGTTTGTTTGAATCTCGCCCTTTGTTGGGACCTTCTCAAGGCCGATTTGTTTTGACTCTAGTGCCGCCTGTGCGGCCCCGCCTGCAAAGCTAAATGCCCAAAGTACGTCTTTTTCTTTTAACAAAGTGCAACAAAACGCGGCAGTAAAAATATCGCCCACCCCTGACGTGTCGACAACATCCATGTTTGGCAATTGTATGGAATACCGCCTGTTTTTTGACAAAAGCGAAACATCGCGCTTGTTTGTATACAGCACGTGCTCAACGCCTCGTTTTTGCAAATCAAGCGCTCCCTCGATACCTGTCAGGCCGGTCAGACTCTGAACTTCGGTTGGATCCGATTTTATTGCAGTAATTTTTGACAAATCAAGTTCTGTTCTGTCAAGAAATATTTTTTTTTGAGAATCAGTCCTCCTCAGAAACCCCTGCGGATCCAAAAATGTCATGTCTGAGTTTTTCTTGATTTTATCTAGAACTTCTTTTGATATTTCGTCAAATACCGGGCTTACAAGTACGCCGTCGGCATCAGAATCAGAATAAGGGATTTTTTCGCAGATGTTTTCCAACCAGAGGCTCCTTTCAGCATCTCTTACCTCCAAGGTGAATTTTGTGGTAGGTTGGCTTGACAGTGCATTGTCAAATTTTATTTTGTTTTTCCGTAATTCGTCTGTAAATGTAAAATCTGGGCCGAATTTTGTAAACAATTCAACATCAAAGCCCAATCTTCTTGCTGCAAGGCCGCAGTAACATGCAGGCCCACCCGGCCGCTCGTATGAATCGCTATCAATTTTTATTTGATCTATGGTGCAGTGTGAAAATATGCCGATCTTCATTTTATGGAGTCCTTATTCTTCGGATTTAGTTTTTTGCTTTTTTAAACAAGATTTGCAGAGGATCTGACCTTTTTCAACTGTTATTTCTACATTTGAGGTAAGGCAAACATGGCATAGTCCCCTCATGTTCTTGCATAGTGCATACTAACATAAATCCGAATTGAAAATTTAGGAAAAGGAGATATTCAGAAACATTAGGAAAAAGCCATGCGGCTCACAAGTTCTCTTACGCTTGATAAAAAACTGGTCACTTTGGCCATATTTGTGTCGTTGATCGGAATAGGCGTGACTGTGGCGCTGTCATTTCATTACTCAAACATCATACTTGAGGAAAGGATAATGGACCAGTTATTTAGCGAGTCTGCAATTCGAGGGGATTCAGTTAGGAGCTTGCTCAATTCAAAACTGCAACAAATCCAGGTAATTGGAACTGACCCGATGATAAGGAACCTCATAAATGATCTAAATGCGGTTGATGATGATTCGGAATTAAACAAATTGATATCTGAAAAAAGGATGGACTTTCTCATTCAGATCCAAGCGTTTGAAACAACCATTGGCGGCTCAAATGATCTTGAAAATGTCGAAATCGTAAGCAAAACTGGCAAAGATTTGTTTTTGTTGATTAATGCCAAAAACAAAAAGAGCATCCCAACAGATGAAGAATTTGTAAAAGGAGTAAAGGAACCCTTTGTGGAGATAATGCTGGGAAAAGACGGTAAACGAAAGCTTGTAATCATAACCCCGATTTTTGACAAATCAACAAACAGCGAGCCGATTGGAATTGCAGTTGTCACAACTAATACGCAGTCAATTGATCAGATTTTGCTAAACAGGATGGGACTTGGAAATACCGGTGAGGCATACCTGGTAAACAAAAACAAAATGATGGTGACAGAGTCAAGATTCATAGAAAATTCGCCGTTCCGCCAAATTGTTGACACCCCAGCAGTTAACGAATGTCTGGACAACAAGAAAAACTTCCATGGCCAATATGCTGACTATAGACAGGTGCTAATCCTTGGAAGCTCAAACTGCATGTATGATTTGGGTCTGGTACTTCTTGTAGAGATTGACGATGATGAAGTATTTCAACCAGTCAAAAGTTTGCAAGACAAGATCATAGTCCTGGGAATTATAATGACAGTTGTTGTTGGCACTGCCGCGTTCTTTTTGTCAAAACTTATCTCGCGACCCATAATCAAGCTTAGAAACGCAGCAAACAAAATTGCAGGCGGGGATTTTGATGTCAGGACAAACATCGACACCAGAGACGAAATCGGAGATCTCTCACACTCGTTTGATCAGATGGCTGAAAAAATTCAGGACTCGCTAATCAAAATCACAGAACGAGAAGACATAATCAAGCAGCAAAAAAACATACTTCTCCAATTTTCAGAATACAGTTCAAACTATTGCGTGTGTTTTGTAGATATCATAAGCTCCACCAAGCTTACTGCCAGGCTGTCCGACCTTGAGACAAGCAAGTTTTACTCTATATTTCTTAATTCCATGGCGACAATAGTCACCAAGTATGGTGGAGTGGTGGTAAAAAACATCGGAGACTCGTTGCTGTATTATTTCCCAAAAACAGATACGGATGAAAAAGAGCCGTTTGAAGGCATGCTGAAATGCTCTATGGAGATGCTGGAGTCAAGAATAAAGATAAACGAAAGGATGGTGTCTGAAAAACTCCCCGAAGTAAGCTATAGGATAAGCGCAACCTTTGGCCCAGTCCGAGTGGCAATAGTTGCAACTTCGACAATTGACGACATATTTGGAGTGACTGTCAACACGTGCGCAAAGATAAACACGCTTGCAGCACCAAACACGCTGATCATAGGCGAGTCGCTGTACAACAAGATAAGCGGGATAAAGGGATACGTCTTTGAAAAACTTCCTGATTACGACATTGACTCGGAAAACAAGCTCGGAGTTTACCTGGTAAAACAAAAGACGGATTGATCTTGCAAAACAATCCTTTTGTCGAATTCAAGTGCTGTAAAAACGCACCAAGATTATAAAGAGGCAATTTGCAGGATTTCCATGCCACTAAAGCGTGCAAGTAGGGGAAGACGAAAGGGCGGAAAAGGCTCATCAGACCGAATCCAGTGCACAAACTGTGGCGCAACAGTGCCAAAAGACAAGGCAAAGAAGGTCACGTCAAGACTGAGCCTAGTTGAACACTCGCTTGCAAAAGAGCTAAGGGCCCAGGGGGCATACATTGCATCACCATCAGTTCTAAAATGGTACTGCATATCGTGCGCGATTCACTTTGGCATACTAAAAATCAGATCCGCATCATCAAGAAGACAGACTGGAAGACTACGTTAATCCTGAATGTTTTTTGAAGTGACAACAATTCTCTGAATAAACGTAACTGCTGCAATAATTATCACTATTACTATCGCGTATGGCATAAAGCCAATCATTCCAATTAATGCAATGACAAGCAACCTCTCTGCCCGCTCGCCAATTCCAATTCCCTGAAGCTTTACTCCCAGTGATTCCGCTCTTGACCTGGAATAGCTTACAAGAAGAGACATGGTGATTGCCAAAAATACCAAATACGGCTCTGTAAAATTTCCAACTAGGATTCCCAAAAATATTGCAACTTCGGCTATCTTGTCAAATACCGAATCGAGAAATCCGCCCCTCTTTGAAGTCTTTTTGGTGAATCTGGCAACCTGGCCATCCACCACATCAAAAAATCCAGATATGAGCAAAAGAACGCCTCCAAATATTGCTGCATACGGCATCTGTTGAGAATTTAGGCCATAAGCAATTGATGCCAAAAACGCAAATCCTAGCCCGACAGATGTCCAAAAATTTGCCGAAAGCCCAGTCGAAGCAAAGCCTTTGCCCAGTTTTTCAAGATGGGGTTTTAATGACTCTCGAAAATTGTTTAGCATTTATGTTTCCTGATCATATCAAATGATTCTATTTAATATTCATAGCAATCATTGTCGAGATTAGCTTTGCCGCAATTGATGCAGTTGCACCTGTATCGTATGTCGGGTTTAATTCCACCACGTCCAGGCATGCTATTTTGTGTCCTTCCATGGCATATACCATGTCAAATAGCTCGCGCGATGTGATTCCGACTGCCTCTGGGTTACCGACACCTGGGGCAAATGCAGGATCAAGCACGTCAAGGTCTACACTTACGTATGTTTTTTTGAAAGTGGACAGCAGATCATTTACTAGCTTTGGCCCTTTCCCGTCCCGAATGTCTTTTTCTGTGATTGTTTTGATTTTGTGTTCTTTGAGAAACGCAAGCTCTTCTCCTACAAAAGAGCGGGCTCCCACATGAATGATGTTTTCTGCGCCATTTTTTTCTACTATTCGTCTCAAATATGCCGCATGGCTGAGCTTTACTCCTGCATACTCTGACCTAAGATCATAATGCGCATCAAACACAATGTAGCCTGTATCTTTTGGAAACGCCGTGTATGTGCCATGTGTGAGCGAATGCTCTCCTCCAAGAATTATCAAAAGCTTGTCTTTTTTGATCAGCTCGCCAGTTAGCTTGTTGACCATTTCTGTCATCTCCTCAACGTTTACCGTGTGGTGCACGTTTCCAAGATCCTGAATGTTTACAGACGCCAGGTCAATCTGAAACTGGGGATGAAAAATCTCAATGTTGTTAAACGCATCGCGTATTGCATCTGGCCCAAACCTGGTTCCAGGCTTGTACGAGTGGGTGGAGTCAAATGGCACTCCATATACAATTGCCTCCGGGTCACTGTCTTCACTTGGGCTAATTATCAGGGGGGATTTGCTCAGGTATAGATCACGATAGCTCAATTCTTCTCAGAAATACTCAAAATCACTAGAAAATAAATTAATAGGAATCAGGAATCTGAGAATAATTTTGTGGATTGTTGGTAAGTTATGCCGCCATCTGACAATCCTTCGACTTTGTTTATCAAGTCTACCGAGTTGAATGGTTTTTGAATCAGTCCGATGTTTGGTCCTTCAAAGTCCATTTTTGTCATAACCTCGTCTCCAAATGCAGTGATGAACAAAATCTTTTGGTTTGGGGTCATCTTTAGAATCTCTTTGGCAGTCTCAAAGCCGTTCATTTTCGGCATGTCGTAATCAAGTATGACTGCATCGTACGGATTGGTCCGTTCGTTTTTTCTTGCCTTTGTCTCATTTGCGTACGCGGTTAGGCATTCAAGGCCGTCATTTGTTATTACCACTGTGTGTCCTCGAGATTCAAATATTTGCTGGTATAACAAGGCGTACGCCTGACTGTCATCTGCCACCAAAATCAACATTATGAGTAAGGTGCATAGAATTTGTTATTTTGCTTTGACTTGTTTATTCTAAACAAACATCTTTCTTAGACCATTATCTGCGGTCGTTTTGTCACGTATCTTGAGAGATTTAGTTTTGTGAACGGTTTTTCCTTTGTTTGCTCTCTAATGTCTGCGACAAAATCCGCAAACGGTATCTCTTTGACGTTGCCTGAAATCCTGTCCCTAACGGAAAGATTTGGCTGGTTTACTTCTTTTTCTCCGATTACGAGGCTGTACCTTATCCATTCTGTTTCGGACTCGCGTATTCTCTTGCCAATGGTCTCGTTTCTATCGTCGATGTCTACTCGAATGTCCTGTTTAGTTAGTCTGTCTGCAAGTTCGTCGCAGTATTGCAGGAATTCTTCCTTTAGTGGGATGATTCGTACCTGTGTTGGGGCAAGCCACAGCGGAAGATTTGCCTTGCGGCCTTCTTTTTGATCCAATGCCGCTTTTTCAAGAAGCACGTAGATCACACGCTCGATTGCCCCGCTTGGTGAATTGTGCAGAATTATCGGGTGATGCGGGACGTTGTTCTCATCAAAATATTTGATTCCATACCTCATGCCGTTTTCAACATCGATTTGATCAGTGGACAGGGCAGATGCCTTTCCAAGACTGTCCACATAATTGAATTCCCACTTTAATACAAAATAAAAGAATCGCTCTTTCCACATCTCCACAAGCACTGGTTTGCCAAGCTTCTTGACAAGATTGTGAATTACAGACTTGTTTTCATTGTAAAATTCCTCTGTAAATCGAATTGCCATCTCATAGTCAGATTCGTTGATTCCAACTTGTTTGAGAACATTTCGAGACAGCTCAAATCGTTTTGTCATTTCTTCTACTGCCTGTGGTATGTCTGTGCAAAATGCATGGCAGTCTGGCATCGTAAATGCACGTAATCGTCGCAGGCCTACAAGCTCACCTGACTGTTCTCGCCTAAAGCTGTACCTGGTAAGCTCGTATAGCTTTAGAGGCATGTTGCGATAGGATATTTGAAAATCATTTGCCATGAGGAACTGCCCAAAACATGCCGCAAATCTGAGAAACAGCTGCTTTCCCTCCGTGTTAATGTTGTACTGTCGCGCTGGAAATCGGTTAAAGTAGCTCTCCATGCTCGGATGGTGTGAATCATACATGATTGGGGTTTCAACTTCAAGGCCTCCGTACTCTTTTACCTGATCATTTACAAATCGCTCAAGAAGCGATTTGATCAGCCTGCCGTTTGGATAAAATCGCATGTTGCCCGAGTCAGATGCGGGTTCATAATCTGCAATTGCCATTTTTTTCATCAGCTTGACATGTGGCGGCGGTTCGTCAACTGCTCTTTTCTTGGCAGATTCGTATTTTGATAATATCTCTAATTTTTTATGTTTTGCAAAATTAAACTTGCCAACTTCGTGCATTTCGCCTTCGGGCGTCATGATGTACCAAAACGACTGGATTTTCGACTCTGACTTTAGCGCATCAGATGTGTGGCCCTCATCATGCGTGTGGCCTTCATGCAAATGTGCTTCCATTGCCTCATTGACAATTGTTTTTGAGCTTTCCGCCAATGGATGGCCTTTTACTTTGACATTGTAAGACTTGGTCCACCCAAATGGGGCATGTGACACTTCATAGCCTTCTGCAAGCGATTCCATTTCCTTTAGCAAACTTAGTGCCAAGCTTGGGGATGCAAGATTTGAGCTTAGGTGTGCGTATGGATACAACAGTAGTTTTTTGCATCCCACTTTGTCCATAGATGCAGTTATTTCCCCAATTGCCTTTTTTGCAGTCTGAGAATCATCTCCTTGCTCCATTGCGACAAATGCAACCACTACTTCGTCCAGTTTTGTCGGTTCGGGAGTAATGTCTTCTGCTGATTTAATTTCCTTTTTTGTCGGGGTAAATTCTATGCTATCGCAGTGTAATTGTAATATGCGCACAAATTCAGACAAA
>CAZCWI010000023.1:0-7429 GCA_964502325.1 uncultured Candidatus Nitrosotenuis sp.
CGCTGCCATCTGGGGGCTGCGTGGACTATTGGGTGCTGGAAAAGTATTCCGTGCTTTGGAGGCGCGGTTCCAGTCTTTAGCGCTCTGAAGAGCGCCTTTTCTGCACCCATTATCTGAATAGTGCTTGCCGGCATCGATGCAAGTTTCTTGAGGCTTCCTGCCTTTGCGAGGACTCGCGCACCTACTGCGGTTCCCAAGATTGCGCCCAAGTTTGGCGCGATCGTCTTCATCTCGTTTTCAACGTGGGCCTCGATGTCCTTTCTTACCTTGGTCATGTCGAGGATTTGTTTTGCGATTGCCTGGACTATTGTCATGTTTTCTTTGGATATCTCGCCGCCCCTGCTTTTTCCCTGGATTACCGATAGCATCTCTACTTTGTTTTCAGGAAATCCTGCGTCCTCGTAGACTTTTTTGGATAGGTCCTCTCTTCTTCCTGCCATCACTATCTGCGCATACCCGTTGATGCTGTCTATGATATTGTCAAGTTCTGGAAAGTGCAATCCGTACCATTCGCGAAGTCTTGATGATAACCCGTTCATCATCACGTCTATCTCGTCAAGTGCCTTTATTCCCTGGATGATGTGCAGGTCAGGGCTCTGGGAGATTTCAGTTACCTTTGCAGACGATAATTGCAATGCAAAGTCCCGCAGCTTTGCCATGAGTTCGCCCTGGTTCTTTGCAAGGCCAGCTTCTATCATGATTGCAAGCTTTGACGACTGGATTTTCTCTATCTCTGCCTCGCTCATCAGCTGAGAATCAATTCCCTCTTTTTTGAGAATTTTCAAAAGAGGCTCCTCGTTTACGCCGACTCCTAGATTTGATTTTCTTAAAAAGTCAATTATCGCCTTTGAGCCGATTTGACCTGCCCTAATTTTGATAAAGTCAGATGCGGGACTGTCAAATGGAAATGATTTTACCGGTTTTTCGTTTTCTAAAACCAAAATGCCAAGCTCAGTTAACATAACAAAATGCATGAGCACTCTTTCATCTTCTCATTAAAAAAGGTAACAAATACCATATACGCATTAACCGTTATAAGACAATAAAATAAAGTCAATCAAGTGAGTCCTGATCTTTCTACTACGATAGGAACGCTGAGGCTTGAGCGGCCAACAATGCTAGCGTCGGGAATCCTTGGCATATCACTTGAGGTGTTTTCTAGAATTTACCAAAGCGGAGCTGGCGCAGTCGTCACAAAGTCGCTATCCAAGGAGCCCTGGGAGGGATACCCAAACCCGACAATAGTCGGAATAAAGGGCGGATACCTCAACGCTGTAGGACTCTCAAATCCTGGCGCGCCATACTTTGCAAAAATGATTTCTCAAAACAAGACTGTCCCAATTGTTGTAAGTCTTGTCGGCTCGATAGAGGAAGACTTTGAGTTTATGGTAAAGCAGTTTGAAAACGTTCACGTGGTGGCGTACGAGCTAAATCTGTCGTGCCCGCACGTGGAAAAAGTCGGACTCGAGGTGGGAGACGACCCAAACCTTGTGACAAAAATAGTAAGAAAGGTAAAATCAATGACAACGGTGCCGGTGATTTCAAAGGTGGGCCTTGGCACCACGAACTATCTTGATACCGTAAAGGCTGCAATGGACGGCGGGACAGATGCTATCACGGCAATCAATACCATTCGCGCAATGGGAATCGACGTCGAGACGCAAAGGCCGCTTTTGTCCCACAAGATTGGCGGGCTCTCAGGTCCTGCAATAAAGCCAGTTGCGGTAAGGTGCGTCTACGAAATTTCCTCAAAGTACGACATTCCTGTGATTGGTTGCGGCGGGGTGTCAACATGGGAGGACGCGGTGGAGTTTATTCTGGCCGGCGCGTCTGCCGTTCAAATCGGAAGCGCAGTGGGTGACAGGTGGATTGACGTTTTCTCCGAGGTAAATGACGGGATTGCAAATTACATGAAACGAAAAGGATTTTCAAAAATCCAGGAAATGGTTGGGCTTGCAAGAAATTTCTAACAAATCGTCAATTAGGGTAATTGAAAAAATAATCGACGAGACGCCGACGGTGCGAACGCTCATGTTCTCAGATGATTTGCTCTCAAATGTTTTGCCAGGCCAGTTTGCGATGGTGTGGATTCCGGGGGTAAACGAGCTGCCAATGAGCGTAATGGTAACTGAGGAAAAAGGCAAGGCCGCGCTGACTGTCAGAAAGCGCGGAGTGTCATCTACTGCGCTATATGACTTGCAAGTGGGCAGCCTGATTGGCGTCCGCGGACCGTACGGAAACGCGTTTACCGTAAAGGACGGAAAAATACTTCTAGTTGGCGGAGGGACCGGGCTTGTTCCGCTGATGAGGCTTGCCAAGTTTGCAAAGCCTGCAAACGAGGTGATAATTCTGATGGGCTCTAAGACAAAAGACGAGGTCTTCTTTGAAGACATGGCAAACAGGATTTTGGAAAAAAACAAGCACCAAGTTATTGTGTGCACCGAAGACGGCTCGTATGGGCAAAAGGGCTTTGTCACCGATGTCATGGAAAAACTAGTTGCAGATACCACGTTTGACGGGATCTACACCTGCGGGCCTGAGATAATGATGCACAAGGTTGTGCAGATGGCAAACGCAAAGAACACGTTTGTCGAGGCAAGCCTTGAGCGTATGATGAAGTGTGGAATCGGCATGTGCGGCAGCTGCTGCATGGACGATGTCCTTGTGTGCCATGACGGTACTGTCTTTGACGGAGCGTTTCTTGCAAAAAGCAAAGAATTCGGACACACCCACAGAAGCAAGTCGGGCATCTTGGAAAACTATTGATCAAGTTAAAAAAAAGACGATCTGAAAGTTTCCAAATGTGACTCCGATTGAAGTTCAAATTCGAATGCAGTCACAACATACATGTTGTATCAAACTGGACCTTTCTTTGGAGTGCTTTTTGGTAGTAGCGCTTCCAAATATGTTTGATAAATTTCTAGATTAACCAAAATTGCAGTATCAAAGTCAGGCGTGTTTGTTATGCTGTTTTTTATTCCGTTGGAATAGACTGTCCTCGATTATTGGTATGAACATATTGGATTCACGTTTAAAATCATTTATTGATAATTCTGGTGAAGAACATGGCCATCTATTTAGTAAATGCCCTTTTCAGCAATGGATCCACAACAGAATACATGTCACCAATTTTTTCTATAAAGCCACTTTTCTCCAAAGTAGACAGCAAGTCCGATATGTTCTTGCTGTAGATTTTTTTCTTGGTTTCAACTGCCACATTTGTCTTTATCGCTTTCCACGTTGCAGGGGCTGCAGCAACTGCCTTCATTATTGTGACATATCGCTCACCTGCCTCTCTTGTAACCAAAAAGTTATCAAACTCCAACTTGGCAAGCTTGGAACCTTCATCTTCTATCTCTGATAAGAATTCTAATGTGATCTGCTTTCGCTGGATACATTTTATTCCAAACTTGATTAACCATCCCAATATCCCGCCAAGCCTTTCTGCTGCCACCTGTATTGCGTCCTGCCCTATTGGAATTTTTTCAATACCTAATCCATACTGTGAAAATCCAATGGTGAGAAATTCCACACTCTTTCCTTTTGTCAGCGGCTCAACTTTTATCTCTTCATAGGATCTTCCGTAAAGCTCAGCTTTTGGATTGTCTTTACCAATGAACTCGTGAAGCAGACCTACTTCGGAGCCAGTAAGTATTACTACAATGTTTTTACAATTATCATAAAGCGATGCAATGATTCCACCCATGTTGAAATGCTGTGATTTTCTAAATTCTTGAGCCTCATCAATTGCTAAAACTACTGTTTGATTGTTCTTTTCAGCCCATTCGTTTATCTTGTCAAACAAGCCTCTCAAGTCTAGCTCTCTTTCTGACTTATGTTCTAACTCAATTCCGAATTCTCCAATGTTGACGCCTTTCACATTTCTCAATAACTCTTTTAGTTTCTCAGTGATCTCCTTGTGGTTGTTAAGAAAGTCCTGCAGGCTATTCTGTATCAAACGAATTGCTTCTTCTTTTGTCACATGTCTGCGTGACGAAAGGTTTCTCAAATCTACAAAAATGCTGTACTTGACATTCTGGTTTAACATTGTTTTAAGGAGTGATGTCTTGCCAACTCTTCTCTGACCTGATATTATGATTAGAGGTCGTTTGTATGTCAATGATTCAGTAAACTGCTGAATTTCTTTCTCTCTGTTGAACAAGTCTCCAACATTGTCTTTTGGTCTTTCATCAAATAGCATATTGTATACAGGTAGTACTACTACTTAAGTAGTACCACTACTTAGTTTGATATTTAGTTCCGTGTAGGAAGAAGGGGGGGGGCAAGCAAGAGAAAAAAGATGGTACTATCTAGTAGCACCAATACTAGGCGATTATGTCGCTGACTTGTGTGTGTGAAAAAGATGGTGCTACTAAGTAGTGCCACTACTCATGAAATACCACTGCAATAATTATTGTAGATTTCTGGAAATTGGAATCTGGAATACTAATTTTAGAATCATATTTGTACCTAGATTTCTAGAATGATGGCAGAATAACTATGCTGGAAAACTAGAAACACAAGACTTCAAAAACATTCAAGAAATCTAAGTAGTACCGACGCCAAGAGTAGATAGTACCAAGAAACCCTAAGAAACACAAGACTTCAAAAACATTCAAGAAATCTAAGTACTGACACGTGGGGCGTCAATATCGTGTCACGTAAACAGCACATAGCTCATGTAAACACCATGCAAACACCATGCAAATCCCGTTAAAACGCCGTCATGGCTGATATGCACAAAAGTGGCTATCTTGAGACTTCTGATCTAACGGTACACATCTACTGAAAACACCATTCTAGAAACCTGATCGCACCTAAAGGTTTAAAATCAATGAAAATCGAATCGCTAATTGAGATATGGGTCACCCAAAGATTGTATTAACTGCCGATCGAACGCTGATGTCAAACTATCGTGGGATATCTCTTGCGACATTCTTTGGATGCGCGCCGGCAATTGACCCAAACCGGGACAAGAACAGCTTCTGGTACAAGATTCTAAAAAACCAAGTAACGCCAAGGGTTTTGTTTGATTTTATCTGTAAACCAATCCCTCACACAAACGGAGTTGCAAACTACGCGCCATACGGGCTAAGAAAAGTAGAGGCAGGACTCTTGCGTGACGGCTACAAGCGAGAAGACGTAGTGGTGGCGCACCCTGATTACGTGGGCCAGTTCATCGGACCTGAAACAGAGGTGGTCGGAACATACGAGATGGACCCGCTCGGAATGGGACCTGTAACGATGACTTTCACATATGGCAGAAAGCAAATGTCGTATGACGAGTTTTACAACCGGGACCTTCACATGAAAATTAACGAGGCAAAGAAGAAAAACGGCAGCAAGGCGCGAGTGATTGCAGGTGCGTCTGGCACTTGGCAGTACAACTATGATCCTGCAAAAATAGAAGAGTACGGACTGTACGCCATACTGGAAGGCGAGCTTGGGGGAATCGCGCCGGAAATTGACGGCCACGCAGGACGCTTCTTTGATTATCTGATTAACAACGAATTTGACAACATGAACCCGTTTAGAAAGAAGGCCGACTTCAAAGTCGACATCAAGGAATTCAAACGAGACGACAAGACGTACCACGGAAGATTTGTCAACTTTTGGGACAGGCCGGAACTAGAAGACATTCCAGATATCGTCGAGCCAAGCATGCACGGAATGATTGAGGTGATGCGAGGATGCGGACGCGGATGCAAGTTCTGCGATGTCACGTTGCGCTCTTTGAGATATTATTCCCCTGAAAAAGTAAAGCGCGAAATCGAGGTCAACATCAAAAAGGGCGGGCTCAAAAACGCGTGGATCCACAGCGACGACATTTTCGTCTACGGAATGGATCCTAGAACCAACAAGCAGATGGAGCCAAACAGGGAGGCACTGGAGGAATTATTCACAGCGGTAATGTCAACTGGAATATACCACACCAACCCGACACACGGAACACTTGCAGGAGCTATCGCAGATGAGAAACTAATTCCAAACCTGTCCAAAATAATCAAGTCAGGGCCGACAAACCTAACTGGAATCCAGTGCGGATTTGAAACAGGCAGCCTCAGGCTGATTGGAAAGTACGCTGACAGAAAGCTTGCCCCGTACAAGCCGGAGGAATGGCACTGGGTCGTAAAGGAGGGAGTAAAGACGCTAAACGAGAACTATTGGGTTCCGGCATTCACATTAATCATGGGATTAGACAATGACGAGACGCCTGAGGATTCCTGGGAGACAATATCGCTCATTTCAGAACTAGAGCGCGAGCAGCCAGACGCAATGTTTACTGCAACGCCGCTTACGTTTGTCCCAATCGGACTGCTGGAAAAATCAGAGTTCTTTAACATTGGAAACGAGATGGATCCTGCCCAGCTTGGCGTGATGTACAAGACATGGCAGCACAACTTCAAGTACGGAATCCAAAAATTCATGACAAAAACTGGAAGCCACGGCTCCGCGCAGAAGAGCTTCTTTAACCTGATTGCACGATCACTTGGAGGAGTGCCGCTTGGCGCAATGGAAAGATATGCAAGAAGGAAAGGCCGAGAGCACGAAAAGGTAATTGAGACAATCAAGGCAAAATACTGGTAAACACATAAATTCAAAGCAAAATCCATTCTAAAACATGCCAACACACGGATCGATTACCAAAGCAGGAAAAGTCAGAGGCCAGACACCAAAAGTCGAGGGCCGCAAAAGAATCGGGGTTTCATCAAGCCTCCGAAACAAGAGCAATTTTAAAAAGAGATTCGTCCTACACAGAACCCCTGGACAAAACAAGCCAGGACAAAGAAAGAGAAAGCGATAATCCTTTCTGTAAAAAATCCAACTTTCAATTAAAAATTTTCAATCCGTTTTGCTAGAATTGTGTAATTGTGCAAATCAAACACACAACGGTTTACCTATTGCCATGTGTTGAGTATGGCAGGCGAAGCTGTCACCAACGTTCTATCTGGTGTTGGTCTTAAGTTTCGCAAATTTTTTGCCTAGTATGATTTCTACGCGCCCGTTATATTGGTTGGATTGCTAATTGTGTAATCCGAGGAGTCATTCGGTAGTTTACCCATTTGGTTGGAAGTTGGGACGTGCGAATCCCCAACTTTCGATCATCAATTATGGGTCAATGGAAATTCAATCAATTCCGTTTTATCGAATCTGTCCCAAATCACTCCATGTCGTGCATTTGCCATGAATGTAAGATAATGTTCTTTTCCCAGCAGGGGTTGGAAGTACACAATCAACAGAGGCATAAGAAAGTAGAAGAAAAGGGTAACCGGATACTGGACTCTTTTGCACTGTAATCCCTCTTTTTTTGATATTCTCAAACGCACCCTTATTTGCTCAGATGCGCCAATACGATGCATTGTCAGAGTCCCAAAAGGAAACGGAATATCTGGATGAAAGTTATGACGATGACGTGGAACCTGACGAG
>CAZCWI010000023.1:7529-17847 GCA_964502325.1 uncultured Candidatus Nitrosotenuis sp.
TCAGATGGTGGCAGAAAGGGAGTAAACCAAATTCTAAACGCCTTTTTGGCAGACCAGTACGTGCTGTACACAAAGACTAGAAACTATCACTGGAACGTCACAGGAATGCAGTTCAATGACCTGCACAAGTTCTTTGAAGCACAATACACTGCAATTGATGCCGCCATAGACGCAGTCGCAGAAAGAATCCGCTCCCTTGGGGGGTTGACTACTGCAACACTTGCGGAATTCTCAAAAAACACAAGGCTAAAGGAGCATCCTGCCAAGTATCCTGACGCAAAGGTGATGATTGCAAACCTTCTAGCCGACCATGAAACAACAATACGAAATCTTCGAAAAGACATTGACGCATGCGACAAAAAGTACCACGATGTTGGAACCGCGGACTTTCTTACAGGGCTGCTAGAAGATCACGAAAAGATGGCCTGGATGCTACGCGCATTCTTGGACAAATAATCCATCAATCGGCCGCAAATCCTATTTTTGATGAAGGCTCTAAACGTCCTTAATTTTTGATTTGACTTTTTGTATTACCTCGTCTGGGATGGTGGTCATTTTGTGCGCTTTTTTGGCGTGTTCTGATATCTTTTGAAACAACTCTGCCTCGTCTTTGGATGTGGCTGACCATGCACAGCCGTCCACAACATCGCCGCATGCGAATTTTTTTGCCATGCTTTTAGTTTGTGCGCTTTTATTTAAAAATCACTTGTTGGGGGTGAGACCTTGGTTGCAAACCTCGTCTTGTACTTGAGAAATTAACCTAACAGTCTTGCCAAACCTTGAAAGTCAAACGCTAATTTGCAAGTGTCAATTTTGAAAATGGTTAAAAGCCATATGCCAATACAAACAATGTTTGTCAGTTACAGAACAACACAAGATGGCACTGGTGTCCTGCATAGAAATGGTACTGATGATGAGGGGAAATGCCAACTATCATCTGATCGTGGCCAAGCTTAACTCCATGTATGGCTGCTCAATTTTGAACTGTTGCGATCATCCCGATTACCTGCTTACCGTGCTCAAAGAAGTGTATCCTGAAGAGTATGATTCCATCATAGATGAAATCAAATCACACCTGGGCGAACTTGTCCATGAAAAAGACATTATTAGTTTTTTTCGAGTCATGGAGAACTGAGATGATTTTCACAAGCACCAATACCTTTAATTAGGTATGGTACGGTACCATACGGTATGGTAGATGAAATGAGATTAGACAGTCTTGACGGCGTAGGCCCAGTCACGACAAAAAAACTAAGCGACGCAGGAATTCACAATATTATGGATCTAATTGTTCGTGGTCCGGTGGATGTTGCCGACGTCACTGGCATGGACAGAGATGCAGCAGAAAAAATTGTAACTAAAGCAAGACAAACAATGGTTGAGCAGGGACTTATCACAAAGGACTTTGTCACCGCGACCGAGATTTACAAAAGAAGACTAGACATTGGCAAAATAGGAACTGGAACAGAATGCCTTGACATGTTATTTGACGGAGGCGTTGAAACCCAGGCGCTAACCGAAGTCTATGGCGAATTTGGCTCAGGAAAGACCCAGTTCTGCCTTACCATGTGTGTTAACGTTCAAAAAAGCAAAGAGGAAGGCGGCCTTGGCGGCGGAGTGCTGTACATTGACACTGAAAACACCTTCAGACCTGAAAGAATCGTTTCCATTGCAAAGGCAAAGGGACTTGATCCAGAAAAGGTGCTTGACAACATTATTGTTGCAAGAGCATACAACAGCGCTCACCAAACACTCATCCTAGAAGAGGCAGGACCGATCATAGAGCAACACAACATAAAGCTAATCGTGGCAGATTCCGCAGTAGGGCTGTTCAGATCAGAATACCTTGGAAGAGGAACCCTGTCTGACAGACAGCAAAGAATAAACAGATTCGTGCACCTGCTTGTCAGAACTGCAGAGACGTACAACTGCGCTGCAATTGCGACAAACCAAGTCATGGCATCCCCTGACGTGTTCTTTGGAGACCCAATCCGCGCAATCGGAGGAAACGTAGTTGCTCACACCAGTACCTACCGTGTCTACTTCAAAAAGTCTGGCAAAAAGAGAATTGCAAGAATGGTTGACAGTCCTCACCACCCAGAGCAAGAGGTAATCTTTACAGTTACCGAAGCCGGTGTTGCAGACCCAGAAGAAGAAACAAAAAAGAAGAAAAAATCAGAGGACTCTGAGTAAGTCTTAAAATAAGGGCTTCCAACCCATTTCTTTATGACTACAAAGAAGCCATCTGGCCACTCTCACGGTTTTAGATACAAGTCCAGATCTGTCTTGACAAAGGATGCCCCGCGTGGAGTTTCTTTCCTGTTGAGAGAATACCATGTAGGAGAGCAAGCGCTAGTCATCATCGATCCAAGACAGCACAAGGCAATGCCTCACAAGCGATACCACGGAAAGGTGGGAAAAATCACAGATGTGAGCAGAAGGGTAGTCACAATGGATGTAAAACTAGGGAACAAGACGAAAACCTTAATCACTAGATTAGACCATATCAAACCGTTTGGTGTAAAGTAAATGGAACAGATAAAAAAAAGCCAGCCGATTTCACTTGCTGAAGTAAAAGAAATTCTTGAAAAGGAAGACGCTGAAAAGATGGATCAAATTCAGCGATGGACTTATGATTATGTTACCAAGTTTGCCAAAGTAGAGGCAAAGGCGGCAAAGAAAATCAAGCAAGAACTCAAAAAAGAATGCGGTCTCACAGAAGAAGAGGCAGTGGAAATTGTAAACATCATGCCAAGCTCCTTAGCTGAGCTTCGAGCGTTTACGTTTGGCTGGAAAAAATTAATTCTTGCTGAGACGCTAGAAAAAATCCTAAACATTCTCAAGGGGAACTCTTAATACAAGAAGTGAATTCCCTTGGAAAAGAGTACCACCCAACCACGTAAGTATGAAGAATATGCATATGTCCTAGACTATGTCACGCGCGGCAGGTCAAGCACCGTCCGTGGCAGGGAGGGAATCATAATCACCGCAATAGGGGAGGACAGGCTTACACTCCTTGAGGTGCTTGGCATGCCAAACACGTCATTTGAGATTGGCGAGCGAATCTACATCGGAAAAGAAGGCAGGACGAAGATTCTCTCGGTACTTGGAAAACTAGATCATAACTCGATTTCAGCAGCGGCGCAAAGCGAGCTCAAAAACGTAGTCCAGTCAATAGTGACAAACAACGAAAAGCGATTTGTAGATTACATAAACAACGCGCAGCCACTCACGCCGAGGATACACGCGCTGGAATTAATCCCGGGAATTGGAAAAACGTACATGAAGAGCATCTTAGAAGAGAGGGAAAAGAAAAAGTTCACCGACTTTAACGATTTGCAAACCCGAGTCGGCCTAAAGGAGCCAATCAAGCACATCACGGAGAGAATCCTAGATGAGATAACAGGAGAGTCAAAGGTGTCTCTCTTTGTTAAGAGATGAAAAAACGGCAACGACTGGGACAGCACTTTTTACAATCGCAAAACATCGCAAAATCAATAGTCGAATCAGCCAAAATAACGAAAAATGACACCGTCCTGGAAATCGGAACCGGGCGTGGAATCCTGACCCCGCTGCTCTGTGAACAAGCAAAATCTGTGACATCCATCGAAGCAGACGGTGAACTGTACTCTGATGCGCAATCCCAGTTTTCAAATATTCCAAATCTGCATCTAGTGCACGGCGACGGGTTCAAGTCAGATGCCGAGTTTACAGTGTTTGTCTCAAATCTGCCGTACTCGCAGAGCAGAAAGGCAATAGAGTGGCTTGCGCAAAAAAAGTTCTCGCGCGCAGTCGTGATGGTCCAAAAAGAGTTCTCCGAGAAACTGTTCTCCGAGTCCTCGCATGAAATGCGTTCTGTCTCAGTTATCGCAAAATATGCATTTGACATGGAGCAAACAATCAACGTGGGAAAGGCCAACTTTAATCCCCCGCCAAAGGTCGATTCGGCGGTGTTGCATCTGAGGCACAAAAATGTCCTGTCAAAAGAACTGATCAAAACGGTAAACCATCTTTTCTCGTACAGGCGAAAGACACTTGGGAACATCCTAAAACAATTCGGGCAGACAGTCCAATCCACAAAAAGACTAGAAGAATTATCTGGAGATGAAATAATAAAAATTGCAAAACAAATCACTCAATGACACGTACGCCCCGTCAGAGGACACGTTCTTTTTTGCAGATTGCATATCAGACGAGTCCGGCGACTCGGCACTTGAGATAGGAACAGGCTCTGGATATCTGGGAAAGATTCTGCAGGAAAAGTTCTCAGTCGTAGTCGGCACTGACATTAATTATTCTGCGCTAAAAAGCCAGGACTACAAGATTCAAAACTCGATATGCTGCAAGGGCGCAGACGCGCTGGGAAAAGAGTTTGATCTAGTCATTTGCAATCTGCCGTACCTGCCGTCTGACTCTGTCCAGGATGTGGCAGTAGATGGAGGGCCTGAGGGGCTGGTAGTTCCACTTGAGATCATATCGTCTGCCATACCGTGCGTAAAGCCGCAGGGCAGGCTCTTGTTTCTCACATCATCGCTTGCAAACTATCAGACATTGATTGAGAAAACCAAGTCCATGGGGTTTTCAGTTTCGGTACTTGCAAAAAAGCAGCTGTTCTTTGAGGAACTAATCGTGGTAAGGGCAGTAAGATTATCTTCTTAGCTTTTCCTTTGCTAGTGATATTATTGCGTCAGTCATCTGTACTGTGGTTGCGCTGCCGCCGATGTCAAACGTGACAGATTTTCCTTCGTTGATCACTTGGTCGGTTGCAGAAAATATTGCGTCTTTGATGTGCGGCTCACCCAGATATTCTGCCATCCATGCACCTGAGAGTATGGATGCAGTCGGGTTTACGGTGCCTAGTCCCTTAAAGGACGGGGCGCTTCCGTGCGCTGCCTCAAACATTGCGTATTTGTCGCCCATGTTTGACGAGTACACTAATCCAATTGAGCCAATTATTCCGGATGCCAACTCTGATACTATGTCCATAAACAGGTTAGTGCTTGCCAGGACTGCGCCGTTGAACTGCTCCGGGTTTACAACAAGCTGCTGCATCATGTTGTCGATGTATATTTCCTGAATGTCAAGTCCTGGGACTTTCTGCCCAGCTGTTTGGACCTCGTCCCAGAATATTCCGTCTGTCATTTTGAGTATGTTTCGTTTCGTTATTGCGACGAATTTTTTCATCTGGTATTTCTGGGCCCAGTCAAGCGCTGCGCCAATAAACCTGCGGCAGCCCTGCCTTGTTATCTTTCTAATCGCAATTGCGGCATCGTCTGTAAGCTGGACTTCAATTCCAGTGTAGAGGCCTTCTGTTGCCTCCCTAAAGCACACAAAGTCCAGGTCGTGGTTTGGCGTGATTCTTTTGTATGTCTTGATTGGCCTGATGTTAGAGTATAATTCAAATTTCTGCCGCAACGTGACTGCGACGCTCCTTGGCGCGCCGGGCTTTGGTATTGTTGTAGTCGGGCCCTTGAAGCACGCATCTGTAGTTTCCAAGAGTTTCATCGTGGATTCAGGAATGTATGTGGGGTCTTTCTCGCCGTTTCTCTGCCACTGCTCAGATCCTGCGTCTGCCAGAACCAGCTCGGACTGGATGTTGCATTCTTTTAGAACCCTGATCATCGAGTCAACAACTTCGGGGCCGATTCCGTCTCCCCTGATCACCGTTGCTTTTTTGCTCAATTTAGTGATTTGAGCTGGGAATCATTATTTAACTCTTATAAAAAATCCGTGTCACAAAACTAATTTACCGTGATCTGTACACTAGACTTGTGATTATAGTACAGCTGTCCGACATTCATGTGGGCTCGCAGTTTCAGGAATCCGTCTTTGACAAGGTGGTAGAGGAGGTAAACGCGCTAAAGCCAGACGCCATACTGATAACAGGTGATCTGACAAACGAGGGCCTCTCAAAGGAATACGAAAAATGCAAAAAACTGATCTCACGATTTGACACGAAAAAAGTAATTGCGATTAGCGGAAACCACGATTATAGAAACACCGGATATCTGTTGTTCAAAAAATATTTCCCGTTTGAAACCGTAAACGAACTGGATGGCGACGTTATAGTGGTGACGCTTGGCACCGCAAGGCCTGACAGGGACGAAGGCGAGGTCGGATACCGCCAGAACCTGTGGCTTGAGAGGACAATGAAAAAGCACGAGCACAAGATCAAGATTCTGGCAATGCACCACCACCTGATTGGAATTCCGGACACCGGCTCTGCAAGAGTCGAGGTAATCGATGCAGGGGATGTCTTGAGAACCATACTTGCGACCAAGGTAAACTTGGTATTGTGCGGGCACAAGCACAGGCCGTGGATTTGGAACTTTAAGGACCTGTCAATTGTAAATGCCGGAACCACCGCATCCGAGCGAGTCAGGGGCCTCTTTGAGAACACATACAACATCATTACAATAAAGAACAAGAAAATACACGTCGACCTCAAGATTGTCGGCGGAAAAAGAATGCCGCTTGAGAATATTGTGAAAAACTACGCGCGATCCGAATAAGAGTGAATTTATTTACAGACCAGAACTTAGCACCCTTGAGCGGGGGTCGCCTAGCCTGGTAGGGCGTGGGATTGCTAATCCCATGTCCGCAAGGACCCGTGGGTTCAAATCCCATCCCCCGCGCCATTTTGTTGGGAGTATAGTTGGAGCCTTAGATCTTGCACTATTTCCTTCTAGGAATAGGTAGTAGAAAGATGCGCAATATCTAAAAACAATGCATAATGCCAATTTCATACGAAAGTCGTACTATTTTCATCAATAATTACAAGTGTATTGATTTTGTTGTTCGTAGCCCCAACGAACCAAGCTTTTTCAATGTGCATGCCAGATTCTGACTGGCCTGATGAACCCTGTTATGGAAGACCTTCAGACCAGCCAACCGTTGAACAGTTACGAGATGATTGGAGCAAATACTATGACTACAAAGGAAAAGAATGGATGGATGCAAAAAAGGCAGAGATCGATGATGCATTCAAAACTGGAATAATAAGAGATTTTCTAGATCACAGAATATCAAAAGATTACTATGCAAACTATAATGCTTTCAAATATTATCGTCTTCTTGGCTACATCTCTCCACTCAAACAGTTTCAAGCAGATCCATACATAGAACACGTTCAGTGCAGAGATGGTCTGTTACTTGTAACCAAGTCCGTTAACGGTCATCCCGCATGTGTACGAGAAGAAACGAAATCAAAGCTAATCAACATTGGATGGATAAAAACACAAGTAGACGTTCATAATGATTCGGCATTCATCGAGTCTACAAAAAGTCTTGATGCAGTACAAACTTTCCTATCACAGCATCCTAATGCCAAGGCAAGCGTAGATGACGAATGGCATACGGTAATTTATGAAGCATCAGGATTTAGAAAGCATCCAAGTTCCCAGATAATCTACCAAACCAAACGACTGATAATCAATTTGAATTATGATGGAAAGCCTGAAGCATATTCGGCAGAGTGTGGCGGTGGAGGGATTACATTATCTGGCCCAGTAAAACCGTTAGCCGATCCTGATTGGTGTTTTCCGCTTGATCAGTCACAGTTTTCAAATGTGACATCCAATATGAAAAAATCTAATGCTCGAAATACAAATGAGCCTTATACCACAATAGAAATCAGCTTTGGAAATCTCACAAAGTCAAAACTCTTGCCGGTAGCGTTTAGCGAAATCACACACAATGCTGAATATATGAATGAAATACTGGTGTGGAATTTTGAGCTTATTGGCCACAATGCAGATGACAGAAGAAAGACATGGGATGTTGCCCCAAAAGATCAAAGAATCTCCTACAAAATCACTGATGAATATGGTAAAAATGTAATTGATAGCACTCGCATGCCTGATAATGATGGCATTCCTGATGATCTCCATTGGGATTCGCTGGATTGTGGCTTATTCCGTACTGTAGACGGTGAATCAGCACACCCTACTGTCTTTGCAGTAAAAAAGGGTACGTCTACAATAATTGCAAAGAATAGCAACAAAGGAATCCTTCCCATTTCTGATGACAAATATTCATTTGAATTTGCATCGATGTTTGAAATCACAGTCAAGCTACCAAAAAATGCTCAAATAATTTCTCAAGAATCAAAACAATGCAAATTGGTTCAAGGTATAGAAGGAGATCCAGATAGAACCTACGTTGATGGGTATTATACAAAAATGGTTTTCAGACTAGAGAATTAAAGAAAATGAAAATACCTGTTTTAGCTTCAATAATTATAAGTGTATTAACAATATCTATCATATTCTCAAACAGTCCGGCTTTAGCATCATGCACTGTAAACACTGATTGGCCAGACGCTCCCTGCATGGATTTGATAGTAGGCGGCAGATATCCACAAGATCAAGTCGACAAGTGGACAGAATACTATGACTACAAGGGTGCGCAATTCATGGAGTCCAAAAAGATGGAATTGGACAAGGCAGTCAAAGAGGATCGTCTTATGGGGTGGGTAAACGAGTCGATACAAAATTCTAATGTTTGGCAGTATTATTATTTCTCAGGCCAAGCTCCAAGTCCGTATCCACAAAAGATTGGGTTTGATCCAATACATCGCAACACCACGGTAAACTATTATGATTATAAAAATGCCCCAAGTCAAAACATGCCTTGCGGTATCGGAGCTGGTTTTAGCACAAAGGAAGGTTGCGAATTTGAGAATTTTGTTAAAATGAGCATAGTTGGGATTCCAATTGTTGCTATAATCGGAATAACGATGTTTTTGTTTGGGAAAAAAAGAAAATGAAAACTAGGATTTTACTCTTAATAAAAAAATCTATGACATTTAAATGATTAATTAAATGCAAGCCGAGTCTTTTTTCTTATTCAACGATTAGACAGAGCTTTCTATTGTCTTACTAATTGTCCTACCTTTCCAATTAAAGGAAAGATTCACGCCTAGGTTATAATTAGAAAGGAAAAAGTGCAAAATCTCATTCCCCAACTATATTCCCCGCGCCATTTTGTTGGGATAATAGTTGACATTGTAGATTTTGCACTATTTCCTCCAAAAACTAGGTAGGATCTAGACTAAATCATAAGAACGATTTATGAATCGCATTTCAAAAGGCTAGGTATTCCATGAGGATTTTTCTATTTCTTTTGTTTGCAACGATATCTGTTTCATTGGTCTCAGTATCGTATGCCCAAGAAGGTGATATCCATTTTCATGGAGGGGTTGACCCAAAAACAGACTTTGTTCATCGTGGTGACACCCTGACATTTTATGGCTGGTCAAACGCATATCAATCTTGGAAATCCGGAATCATTCCGACCCCATTTTCGAGTTTTAATGCAAAAGTTTACGATCCTGACAATAACATCATCTTTGAACAGAATCTAAATTCGGATGAGAGTGGTAAAGTGGAATTCTCAATTCCAATCACTGCTGATCTTAAACAGGGCAAATACATCACAAAGATCACAATAACAAATGGAGACTATGCTCCATTTTATGATGAGGGATATTTTTACGTGATTCTACAAGAAAGCGACGTATTATCGGATCCCAAGTACGTTCTAACTCTGTCAGCAGAACAATCAGCCAAGTTCGGTACTTATCCAAAGTTTTTTGCAACAATGTGTCCACTTCCATTTGATGTTATGAGTGATGAAGCATTTCTTGATCCTGAGACTCGCACATACATGGAAAATTCTCAAATTCTTGTAAATTCCTACATTACAAGACCAGACGGCACGCAATCAGTTGTACCACTTGCATACATCGGCAAGCCTTTTGACTGCTCAGAGAAAGCGGAAAACCAATTTTACACAGACATGGAAGGTACGTGGACAATATACGCCGTCGCAAAGTGGATGAGTAACGGAACTATTTACGAGACGCAAAGCAATACCATCGAGGTTTTTGTTCCAACACCAATGTTCCGAAGCAATCAAATCGAAATGCTTGATGTTGGAATACCTAGCCCACACGCTACTTTTGGAGCGACGGACTGGAGCTTGGATGGAAGATATCTTCTATTGAGGTATCCAACAGTGGAAGACGGGGGAAGTTACCATGACAAATTTGCAATCTTTGATTTAGAATCCAAAACTTTGACGGATCTCAAAGCCCTAAACAGCTTTTACAACGAATCTGAGAGTATAGGGGGTACAAGATTTTCGCCATCTGGTGATAGTGTGTACTTTTTTGTATATGGTAAAAAAGTCTACTTTTACGATATAAAACAAGAAACTATTACAGAAACCGACACCGACAAAGTCATAAGTTTTGATGTGGATCGACAAGGTAACATCTTCTATGCCAAAGAGCCACAAAACACTGGGGAAGGCAATC
>CAZCWI010000024.1:0-17356 GCA_964502325.1 uncultured Candidatus Nitrosotenuis sp.
CTCGGAAAAGATGGAAAGGCATATTCCATTTCAGATGCCTTGGAAAAGAAAATTGACTGGGTACAAATTGATGTTGGATTTCTATCAGAAGAACAAAAGGAAACCACACTTGATTTTTGCAAATATGCAGTCATAAACGGCTCGCATACCGTTATGGGCGAGATAATTGGGATAAAGGGAAAACCGATAATCGGCATACCAGTGTATGATGAGCAAACAAATCAGATACAATGGGTGCAAGAACACAAACTGGGAATCGGAGCTAAAAGCAAAAAACAGGTCATTGGAGCAATATTAGAGATAAGAAAGGATCATGCCAAGTTTGACGAATCGATACGGCAATTTAAAGAGAATTTTGTGCCAAACGGAGCCCAAACCGCTGCAAAAATAGCAGCCCAAATGCTCGAAGATAAAAGATAATAGCTTTTTCAGACAGACTATTGTGTCTGGTACGCGGTATTTCGATGGGCGAACGGACCTAACGGGATGACGACATAATCCGCGTACCAGAATGTACATGTATGCGATCAAAACCCGTGTGGGAACGCTTTTATGGAAAAATTTTTTGATTAGAGTATTGGTAAATTGCCCAGAATGTTTTGCAAAAGAACGTAAAGCAGTATTTGAGCGTCAGGCTGAAAGCGAAAGTCAAGAGGGAATACAAAAACTCATAGAGCAGATCGAGATTCCCATGAAATTTGATCCTGTAACAAAGCACTTTATCTGCAAAAAGTGCGGCCTTTATGCTACCAGGGAAGGAGTAAACGACATAAGAGACAGATTAAACAGGCGTGAGGCTACTCGCGAAGACAAACAATACGACTATCTTGAATGGTGGCAAAAAAGTAAAAAAGACAAAATCTAGACTGGATGCTTATGACAAAAAAGAAGGACGACATGCCAGAGTGGGCGATAGAAGAGATAAAGAATGCCAAGTTTGAAAAACCGCAGCTACTTACAAGGACTGGTTATATTTTGGAGATTTATGAGGAAGACAAAAGAGTCGACACCCAGTTGTATGAAGAAGTCGAAGATGGCAGACACATAGTAACAATGGAGCTTCCAAAGAATATCAAGCCTGGCCAATGTGAGAAAGGAGTTGTTTACGAGTTTACGTTTAATTTATTCAAAGCGCCACTGAGTAAAAAAGTGACAGATTTCCTAAAAAAAGAAAAGGAAATCGAAATGGATGCAATATACCAATTTGAGCTGCAAAAAATGGAGCTGCTAGATGTAGCGTCTGACGGAGATGCAGTAGACGAATCAGAAGAATAAATTATTTTTTATCCATCTGTTTTCTAAAGGCGCTTCCCAGAATGGGATTTATTAGATATGGAAATGTGTATTTTGCCCACACCGCACCACGGACTACAGACGGAATGATTATTTCAAGCCTAGACGAATTTGCAGCAGAAACTACCGCCTTTGCCACCGTTTGTGCACTAAGTGACGTGGGCGAATATTTTGGCATGTGTTTGAACGATTTGTGAGCAAAAAAATTGGTTCTTACCATTATTGGGCTGACTACTGTTATTCCGACCCCGGTTCCTTTTAGTTCATGTTTTAATCCTTCTGAAAATCCAAGCATTGCAAATTTTGATGCACAGTAAGACGCGATTCCCGGAAGGCCAAGGCTTGCAGCGACAGATGCAATATTTACTATGTGGCCAGACTTTTGCTTGAGCATTTTTGGGAGAAAATTCTTGATGCAGTAAATCATTCCAAAATAGTTTGTATTCATCTGCGATTCAATTTCTTCAATGCTCAGATCAGATACTGCGCCATATATGGCAAATCCTGCGTTATTTACCAAAACATCGACTTTGTCAAACTTTTCTATTACTTGTGAGCTCATTTTTTGAACTTGTTCTTTGTCTGACACATCGCAAGCGCAAACTAATGTAGCAATATCAAATTTAGCAAGTGTTTTCTCCAATTCCTCAAGTTTTTCTTTTCGCCTCGCAATCAAAGCAAGGCTTGCCCCCCTTTTTGCAAATTCGATGCAGGATGCCGCACCTATTCCGCTTGACGCACCGGTAATCACAACCGTTTTTCCCCTAAACGACACACCTTGATGTTTTTTGTTAAAGATAAATTCCTATTGAGGTGCGTTGTATTTTCTTAATGCCATTTTCATCAATAGAAACCAAGCAATCGGAATCGGAATTTGGTATGTTGCAATTCTCCAGGCAATGATTGTGTTCCAGTCTACATTGTTTTGTGGCAGCTCAAGTGCAAAGCTACCGATATGGTTAAGATACGCCCAGATGCCAAATTCCGCCAGTCCTGATCCTCCCACAGTTATTGGAAGATTGCCAATCGCGTTTCCTGCCATGACTGCAAAAATTGAAGTGATGGGATCTATTGTACGCGTACTTTCTGCAATAAGCATAAAGGATATGCCATAAACCCCCCATGCGGCAAACGATATCGCCAAAGTTACGAAAAA
This sequence comes from uncultured Candidatus Nitrosotenuis sp., assembly GCA_964502325.1. Taxonomy (GTDB): domain Archaea; phylum Thermoproteota; class Nitrososphaeria; order Nitrososphaerales; family Nitrosopumilaceae; genus Nitrosotenuis. Next base: position 2,450 of record CAZCWI010000024.1, read on the forward strand.
CGCTTTTTTCACCTGCTTTGATTGAAAATTTTCTCTACTCATAGTGCATATGTCGTTCATCCATTCGTTTGTTTTTTCTATATAATGAACACCTTTTTCCTTTCTAAATTTAATTATTAAATTGCAAAATGTTTTCGGTACGTGGAATGTTCTTTTTGATGAAAGGAAAAAAAGCCCAATCCAAAGACCCACAATAGGAATCGCGGCAGCAAGCACGATTACTCCGATTACAGTGTAGCCATTAACTAATGCAAAGATTCCCGCAAGTATTGACAAAACACCCGCTGCGAGAACCTCTGTAATTATTTCAAAAATTCCAAGCCATGACGCTTTCGCTGTCGACATTCCTCTCTTTTTCATCCAGTATATTCTGACTACCTCTCCTCCGACAAACATTGGCGTTGTCATGGTGACAAATTCGCTTCCAATTCTAACAAAGATTGTTCTCCACAACGATTCAAGGGAGCCATGAAACGTTCGTACTATATAATGAAATTTTACACCCTGCAAGAAAAGCTTGAACATTACTGCTGCAAATGCCGCAAGAAAATTGATTATTCCAACTGCGAAAACGTCCTCAGGTTTGATGTTGAATTGGATTGCAATTATTAGAAACGGAATAAGACTAGCTAGAAAAGCTATGATTCGCCAGTTCATTTTAGAGACTTGCTAATTGATTCAAATATAAGCCATCAACACCTAACTTGAGAAATTGAAAGCGATTTTTGTTGCTGGAACAGCTGGAGCTGGTAAATCCTCACTGACATCAAAAATTCATGAGTATTATACTAGAAGTGGGGCGTTTACAGCAATACTCAATTTGGATCCTGGCGTAATATCGCTGCCGTACACGCCTGACATTGACATTAGGGATTCAGTTGACATCGTATCTATCATGAAACAGTATGATCTTGGACCAAATGGGGCACTTGTCATGGCAAGTGATCTTATTGCATCAAAAATAGACGAGATCCAACAGCAGGCAGACAACATCAATCCAGATTATCTCATTATTGACACCCCAGGGCAGATAGAGTTGTTTGCCTACAGAACAAGCGGCCCATATTTTGTTAAAAATTTTAACGCCGATGAAAAGGTGAATTTGTTTTTGTATGACGGAGTGCTCATTACAACAGCAGTAAATTTTGTGTCGATGGCGCTTCTTGCCACATCCATAAAACTGAGAATGAACATGCCAACAATTAACGTTTTAACAAAGACAGACCTAATTGCAGACAAAATATCAGAGATCCTCAAATGGACTACAAACGTAAAAACATTGGAAGATACCATTTCGCTTGAGGCAGACGGCGAAACGTACGTCCTAGTTACAAACCTGTTGAGAAGCCTAAACATCGGAGGGTTTGCTCAAGGATTGATTCCGGTCTCAAACGTAACCGGCGATGGAATGATCAATTTGGAAGGCGCACTGAGCAGAATTCTTAACCAAGGAGAAGATGTTGAGAGTTAATGACTTTTAGCGTAACAGCAAAGGCGTCTTCTTCGACTGCAAATTTGGGACCTGGTTTTGATGTATTTGGACTAGCGTTAGATGCATTTTTTGACGAAGTCACCTTGACAAAGAAAAAACAAGGAATCAAAATAGTAACATCTGATCTAGTTCCTACAGATCCCAAGAAAAACACCGCAGGATTGGTGGTTTTACATATGATTAAAAAATTCAAAATCAAGGACGGCATTGAGATCAAAATAAAAAAAGGAGTTCCAGCTGGATTTGGGATGGGCAGCAGTGCCGCATCAGCTGCTGCAACTGCAGTTGCGTTCAATCATCTGTTCAGGCTGAATCTTGATCCAAATACCCTTGTAGAATGCGCAGGTGTCGGAGAAATGGCAAGCGCTGGTTCCATACATTACGATAATGTTTCTGCATCTGTTTTAGGCGGTTTTGTGATAGTAAGAACAAATCCATTAGATGTGATAAAAATCGAACCCCCAAACGACCTAAGATTATGCGTAGCAGTACCAAAACTTGATGTTCCGCCAAAAAAGACCAAGGTTTCAAGAAGCGTACTTCCTAAGAAAATAACACTTGCAGATTCTGTTGTCAACCTTTCAAATGCGGCTGCAATCGTCACAGGATTTGTGCAGAAAGATTCGAATCTAATTGGAACTTCAATTAGAGACATAATAGTAGAGCCTGCCCGCCAGCACCTAATCCCAGGATTTTCTGCAGTAAAGAAAAATGCATTGAGGGCAGGAGCACTTGGTGTTACAATTAGCGGTGCCGGCCCTTCAGTGATCGCATTTGCAACAAAAAAATCCAACCTGCAAAAAATTGCAAGCTCCATGAAAAATGGTTTTGCTTCCGCAAAAATAGACTGCACACTAGTAATTTGTAAGCCAAGTAATGGGGCCAAGCTCAAAAAATGATATGATGGTGTGGATTTGAAGAAAAAGGCCGTTGCAATACTCAGTGGTGGTTTGGATTCTTTGTGCATGGGTGCATATCTTAAGCCAAAGTTTGATCTGTATGGAATTACGTTTTCTTATGGACAGCGCGCATCAGAAGAAATCAACTCTGCGAAATTTGTTGCAAAGACCCTAAAGCTAAAACAGCATAAAATTGTCGATATCGGATTTATGAAAACGCTGTATGGTGAAAGCAATGTTTTGACAAATACAAAAAAATCACTCCCTGAAAGATTCGATTATTCGATAGTTGTTCCAATAAGAAACGGGGTCTTTTTGAGCATTGCAGCTGCGTGGGCATTTACACTAAACGCGTCACTTGTTGCATACGGCGCGCATACTGACGATACAAAATATCCCGATTGCAGACCTGCCTTTTCAAAGAAAATCGAGTCTGCCTTTAATCAGGGAGAGATCGACGGGATAAGGCTAGGAATAAGAAACAAGATTAAAGTATGGACACCCTTTTCTGAGGGGCTTTCAAAGAGTGCGCTCATAAAAATCGGATACAAGACTCTAGGTGACGATATTTTCAAAACGTGGAGTTGTTATTCCAATACAAAACTTCACTGTGGAAAATGCGAATCTTGCCGAAACAGAAAAATCGCTTTTGAAGAGACTAAGATTAAAGATAAGACGAGATATTTGAGCTGAATTTACCAGCGATTTTCAAGAATCGGTCTTTTGAAAACCAGTCTTCTAATTACCATGTACCATGCAACAAAGACTGCGCCAATTACTCCAAAGAATAGCCAGTTTTGCATGCCTGGATCGACAAAGGTATTCTCAAACAATCTGACTACTTCTCTTGAGCTTAGTGCACCCACTGCCAAAACTATGAAGAATTCTATTGCAAACCAAGTCCAATATGGCCACGACTCTTTTGGAATGTGTACGTTGTTGTGTACTCCCACGATAGATTACCCTTGGACTAGATTATTTAATTTTTTCAAAATTTCAGAAAAAAGACTGCTTTGGATTGCGGATCATGGCTATGATATCCTCTCTGTTTTCCTTTCTTTCATAGATTCCACGATACGCGCATGACGTCATTGTTGCGTCGTTTCTTACCCCTCTCATCTTCATGCAAAGGTGCTCTGCGTCAGACATGACTATTACGCCCTTGACTCCCTGGGAGAATAGCTCGTCTGCAATGCTTTTGGTCATTCGTTCTTGTATCTGTAGCCGTTTTGCGTGTTTTTCTACAAGACGCACGAGTTTTGATACTCCGAAAACTCTCCCATTTGGAAGGTATGCTATGCTAATTTTGCCAAAGAAGGGCAACATGTGATGCTCGCACATTGAGTAAAATGTGATATCTTTTACGACAACCGCATCTGAATCTTCGGAGAATTGTACCGAGAGTTCAGAGTCAGAGTCATACCCAGAAAAGATTTCTTCATACATGTCGGCAATTCTTTCCGGTGTTCCCCGTAGGCCTTCCCGCGTTGGATCTTCACCTAATTCTATGATTAGCTCTCTGACGAGCTTTTTTACTCTCTCTTTGTTCATTATGGCGCCCCTATGAGTTTGTGAAGTTGTGGCACTACTCGCACTTCACCATAATATGGATACACTAAATCATAAAAACCTAAAAGTTTTGACAAATTTGGTTCTGCTATTCCGTACGTTGGTTGTATTATAAATCCCTTAAGATCATTAGGTCTAGCTATTTTGAAGATTTTTTGAACTAAATCAGCAAATGACTCTGGTTCTGTTTTTGCACTCACCACGATTTTGATGTAGGTTGTTTTCGCAGATGCAATTGCCAATCTTAGACATTCTAAAGCATTTTCCAAAAGCGTAGAATAATGTTTTGCATCGACAAATTCCGAATCAAGTGTTTTTAGCTCAATTTTGATAAGATCAAAATACGGTAAAACATGACTGAACCTTTTGTGATCAAAACATGATGATTCAAGATATGTTGGAATGTGTTTTGATTTTATGTATTTTGCAAGCTCCGCTACCGCTTCGTGTTGAATCAGGGGATCGCCTCCAGTGAAATTTACCTTGTATGTTTTAGTTTGGAGGTGTTTGTCCAACAAGTCACATGCTTCCTCAAGGTCATATTCTTGCCCAGAGTCTAGAGGGAGTGATTCTTTTGTGTCGCAGTAAAAACAGGTGAATGGGCACCCTGCCAGCCTTACAAAAAGAGTTTTTGTCCCATACAAGATTCCTTCTCCTTCCAACGAGGTGAATATCTCAAATAGTCTGACTTTCAAGTAGGACGATCTAGTTTGGGTCATTATTTAATTCAATTAGATCTTTTGTAGGCAGGTTTAGGAGACTATGGGTTCTTTTGTATAGAACAAGCCTGCAACAAAGAAGATCACTCCCAGTATTCCAATTAGGCTGCCAACAAATTCTATGATTCCCGAGAATTCCTCATTGGTTGGTGCCCACAAAAACGCCATTAGTGCACCGACTACAATCATCGGTATTCCAACACCGGCAGTAATTTGCCTAGAAGTCATGTAACTTGCTTGATTTAGAAAATGTATATGAAGTTTATGTGAATTATTGGGTTTTCTGATCTTGTGGGCGTTTTGGTTTCACATTAGGTTTGTCAGAATCAGTTGGTTTTTTGGCATCCGTTTTGTCAGAATTTGTCGATGTGTTACGATCCGTATTGTCCATGTCACCTTTTGCATTTTGGAAATCCACATAATTTTCAATTTCTTCAACCAGAGCATCTAACGATTTGAGTGTTCTTTGATCCACATCGCCTGAGGTTTGGCTTTGGAGTTTGGCCAGCAGGGATCTAGCGCTATCGAATTTTGGTTGAATGTTATCGTCGATGCTTGATTCAATCTTTGCAAGTCTTGCTTCTAGTCTGTCAATCTGAGACAAGATCTGAGCCTTGCTTTGTCTTGGTTCTGGTTTTGCGTTCTGATCTCCTACCGTGGCTTTTTCAGACGCGTTTTCACTTTTAACAGACTCGGCTTGGCTAGCAGATTTGCTCACCTCAGATGTAGATCGTTGGTTTTTTGCGTTTATGTCAACATTAATCGTAATTATTCTTTGTACTTTGACAATAATTTGGGATGGATCGTTTGTGGTGGAAAGCGATTCTTTTACTTGTTTCAGCTTTGCCACATCGTCATCGGATATTCCCAGTTCTTTTGCGTTGTTGATCAATGCGTCAATTTTGACGATATACTCGTTTGCAAAGGATCTGGCTCTGTCAACTAATTTTTGGTTGGTTTTTTCCTTAATCAGGCTTTGAGTGTCAGTTACTGCGGTTTTTAGTTCGTCATATGATTTTTCAACAGATCCCATGTCGCCTTTTGCAATATCCGCTCTGATGTTTTGGATTAATTCGTCAAGATTTGTAAAATCAACTGAGATGTTATTTTTTGCAACTAGTCCCTTTAGTGTATTGATGTAGTTTTCCATTCTAGCAACTGAAGCCTTGTAGTCAATGTTTGCAGGCGATGGGGCCTGTTTTAACATAACTTGTGGCGCACTTGTATCTTTTGAAGCAGCTTGAGTGGAAAATGTCATGCTTATTTGCTTGAAAATTTTCATTGCAGACAAGAAGTGTTGTTTTGATTGTGCCACATCCTGTTGTTTTACCGAATTAATCAATAGCTCAGTTTCAGAATTACCTTGATTGTACAATGTCTTGATGTCATCTGGAACATTATCTGCTCTGTCTAGCTGAAGTTTTACTTGGGTTCGTGCCTGCGTGGCAATATTGACAAGTGAATCCAGTTGGGAATCTGCCAAGGCTACCGGCACTGCAGAGAATATCATGCTTGCAACCAGGGCTGTTAAGACAATAGAAAGTCTTGTTTTCATCAGACATCCTCCCTTTTCTTTAGTTTTACCAAATTCTGAAAGTCCTTTTTTTCTATCACAATAATATCTTGTCGCTCAAGACGTTTTACCGCCCTCCACATGGTGGTTCTAGGCAGGAGGAATTTTTTGCGCAAATCCTTTTCAAATGCCTGGCCTCCGTTTTGGGCAAGAAACTCGACAAGTTTTTTGTCATCCTCCCTCATGTCTTGTTCTGATTCTGTATCTGCAGAGTCTTCTGGTTCTGCGTTTGTTTCTTTATTCAAAATGGGTTTGATGGTTTTTACTGCATATTTGGTTCTTTTTACGATTAATGCTATTGTAGTAATCGCACCTCCAATTGCGGCAACTGATGTGGCAATTCCAACAATATTTTTGCTCAAAGTATCAAATGTACTGTTTGTTGAGTTGGTGGTATTCTTGGCTGTTTTTTGTTCCTGAATTGCGATCTGTTCTGACTCTAATGCCAATTTGCCGGCGTCTGAATATTTTTTATTGTCAAATGCTGAAACTGCCTGATCAAGTTTTTCCTTTGCTAGCGGTGTTTGGATTCCATCGTTGTTTATCTGCTCGATTAGAATTCTGGATTTTGCAATTGATTCTGAGGCTGATTGTGCAGGACCTGAAATGCCAAAGAAGTAGTTTATTTCATTTGGTCCGCTTGACAGCGATAAATGTGGTTTGTTGTCTATTGTTTCAACCAGGTCTGGGAAGTTGGTCATTCCAACAATGACCGTATCCTCTGGCATTATCAGTGCATACTCTATTGGCGAATCGATTTTAAATGTCCAAATTTTGCCCTCCTTTGAAACGAGGTCATAACTATCATACTCTATAGAAACGGAAGAAGCTCCAAACGTTTGGATTTTTGCATCATTATTGCTGGTTATCTCATATGTCAATAACAACCCGTCTTGGTCCTGGGCCACAAAATTATCAATTGTTTTCCCAAACAGACTTATCGTCAGCTCTGGTTTTTGGGTGTCTGCAGTGGATTGCTGTGAAATATGGGTAGTGCCGTCAGGATAAACGATAAGATCAAGAGTTTTCAGTATGCCAGATGAGTGTTGAACAGGTAGTACTACTGCAAGGATTATGCCTATGGCTAGAAGAGGTGTCTTTAGCATTCTAATGATGATATCTGTAATCCTTACAAAAATCATTCCCTCTTCGAGTTCAGGAGTCTCCTGTAGACTACAGAGTACTACCTCTTGGCTGTTCATGTTTTAATACCTTAGATTCATGGAATCAAGCACGGATTGGAATCTTCTGAATTCTTGGACGAATTGTAGGCCTTTTTCGGTTATCGTATAAAGGCGGTTTTTGTCCGTCCTTACAGATTCCACCAAGCCTGCGCTTGATAGCTTTTCGCACTTTTCTATCACAGCATAGTGCGATAGGTTTGCTCTTCTAGATATTGCGGAGACAATGGTTCCTTGTCTTCCTCCTTCCATGGCGACATCTAAGATATCACCCATTATGCCCATCTCTGAGCGGTATTGTTGTTTTGACATGCCATAGTATGGCAAGGCAGATTAATCAGGGACGTTTTGAAACTTCATAGCGGAACGCATAGCGGAACGGGCATTTCAAGCCGTGAAACACCCTGAAATTGGGCATTTTTTGATGCGGGGGAGAGAAAATGAGATTTTACAGGCAGTTAGAAATTTTACCAAAAGCAGGACTATGATCACAACTTTATCTTTATTAGTAATTATTCGGTATAGTTTACGAGAATCTGTGGTATAATGTTTGAAAAATTTAAGAAGGGTGAGTCTTCCCAACAAGATGCAGGTATGATGGAACAAGAAAAACCCGGTTTCACAGCGGAACAGGTAAAGACTCCTGAAAAACCAGCAGTTTCTGACTCGGCCATAGGTATTGGCGACCTTATCAACAAGCGTACCAAACTAGAAGAGGCAATCGACTATGTCGGATTGATGATTAAAAACCTCAAAGACAAGCGTACCAAACTAGAAAAAGAGATAGAGGACGAATCAGTCGATATCAAAAACCTGAAGGAGAAACTAGTCAAGGTCGGCGAATACATAGAAGAAGAAAACCGTGGAATAAGGGATCTGTCCAATAAAAGATCCATGGTAGAAAGAGAGGCAGACGAGGTAGGGGTTTTGATAAACAACCTGCGAAATAGGCTTGCAAATATTGATTCTGTGGTGGAGAGCGAAGCCAACAAAGTAAAGACGATTAAGGATTCGCGGCCAGAAGCCTAAATTATTAAAAAATTAGTAAAAAGAGAAAAAGATACTAGATGTATCTTGATGAGGTTGCAGTTTTTGTGCTTACAGGTGTTGATGGGAATCTATCACCAATAGATGATTCTGCAACGGCTGCTGCTTCTTCTAGAATCCTCTCAGATTCTTCATTCATGGATTGATCCATACCAAATGCTCCTTCGCCTTGGAATGACTCTGTCATTAGTCCGCCTAACATCTCAGTCATCATACCTAATTCGTGGTCTGCTTCTGGCATAAATTTGCCAAGTGAAGACTTGAGGCTTCTCATTAGGCCGATTGTTGGTGCTATTGTGACTACGGTGTCTCCTAGGTCGTGGAATGTTGTTAATCTGAGTTCGATTTGTTCTAGTGCCATTCTTACGCTTCCTAGCATTTTTGAAACCTTGCGGACTTCGGCTAGTTCGTTTGCTAAAACCTTGCTAGTGTGAACGTCGTGTTTTTGAGTCGCTGTAACGATCCTTTGGAACAGTTTGTCCTCTCTTTGCTTTAGTTTAGTGACCATTCCGTCAAGTTTTGAGACTTGACCAGTCAGGCTTTTGATGGCCATCTCAATTCTTGGCTTCAGCGATCCTTTTGGCTTTAAGATGTCGTTGAACTTTTCAGACATACTTGGTGTTGATGGTTTTGACCATGAGTTTTGGAAGTTTGTCATGACCGTCATTATGCAGTTTATTGAAAATGAAAAGTGTGAAATCTATTTCACTAAAAGATAGAATTAGCTAGGGAGAATCTAAAGATAAAAAACAAAACGCGCCTAGTTTATTGGGCTAGAATGCTTTGCGGATGCATTTTTTTGATGTGAACCTCAATTCCATGCGTGGAAGTGATAGCCTCACTACATAATGGACATTTAACCATTTTATTGATTGTCCCTCAAGTAAATACTATTTAAGACTTACGTTTTTTGAATCTGTGAGCTAGTAAAATAGAGAAATTTTTTGGATTGGCAAACTGCCAACACGATTCTATTTTCAAAAATTCAAACTATCTTTTGATTTTGTATTTTGTTAGTTTTTCATTTACGGATTTCTTGATCAGGACAAACTTTGCAGTTGTGGTTTTTTCATCGTTGAGCAATTATTCAAAATATCTTTTGCCCAATTTTTATTTTTTGCAAACCAGTTGATGACGAGTCGTTGTTGCATCGACTTGGAACCAAGATTACTGTCAACCTAGATTTCCACTCCACGAATAATATGGGCAAAAATGGCATTCATTATAGTTAAATCTTTTTATTTAGAATCAAAAAACTTGGTTTGAACTTATGACACAAACTTCACGAAGTAGCGATAGATGTCCACGTTGTTCTAAAGGATCAATGTTAACAGACGGAAGTACTGGAGAGATGTTTTGCAATACATGCGGATTTGTCGCAACCGAAAGAGTTGAGGAGGAAGGACCGGAATGGCGTTCCTTTTCAAAAGAAGAAGGAGAGAACCGAACCAGAACTGGAACTCCGACTTCGCTGGCAATGCACGACATGGGTCTTGCAACCATAATTGGTCAGGCGGACAAGGACGCATCAGGAAAACCGCTTACATCTTCGATGAAAAGCACAATTGAGAGGCTCAGAACTTGGGACAGTCGAAGCCAAGTACACGAGCCAGTAGACAGAAATTTTAGACAGGCATTTAGCGAGCTTGACAGGTTAAAAGACAAACTGGCGCTATCTGACGCCGTAATTGAAAAGACTGCCTATATCTACAGAAAGGCATTAGACAAGGGCCTTGTTAGAGGTCGTTCGATTCCAGGACTAGTTGCTGCAGCATTATATGCGGCGTGCAGAAACACGGAGACCCCAAGAACTCTTACCGATGTAGCAAATGGGATTAACATCAAACGAAAGGACGTAGCAAGGTGTTACAGATTACTTCTCAGGGAGTTGGAACTGAAAATGCCTGTAGTAGACCCAATCAAGGGAGTTGCAAGAATCGCAAGCATCGCAGATCTAAGCGAGAAGACAAAAAGAAAGGCACTAGAATTCCTAAAGGAAGCTAGTCGTATTGAAGTATCTGCCGGAAAGGATCCAATGGGACTTGCAGCGGCAGCGCTTTACTTGGCTTGTGTAATGTTAGGAGAAAACAAGACCCAGAAAGACATTGCTCAAGCGGCAGGTGTAACAGAAGTAACAATCCGAAACAGGTACAAAGGTCTCAAAGAAGCACTAAAACTCTAATCTTTTTTTAATTTTGTAAAATCTTAATATCGATTGATTCCTGTTTTTTACCTGTGGGAAAGAAACTAACTATCGGAGTTATGATTGTAATTACAATAGCTGCAGCAGCTGCGATTGGCTCATCGTCGTTTTCTGGTACAAAAAACCAGCATGAGGAAATTTATCATGTAATGCTTGCAGATCCCAAATTATATCACGATGGAGTATTTTCTGATACTTTTACTATCAAAAAGGGAGCATATCAATTTAGATTTGTTCCAAACGGTGATAGTCCTGAAGTCCTGACAATCATGCTCAAAGGAAGCTCGTTTTCATTTTCTGAAGACTTTATGCTGGAGGGAACATCGCATGATACTGGAATTTCAAAATACTACACATGGAAGTATAATGGACAGGATACAATTGAGGTCCCAGAGGACCAAGAACTACAAATCAGCATCAACCCGCAGGGCAATATTCTAGGACCAGTTTCTGTTTATCTAATTAAATAGGCTGGCGTGGCCCCAAACGCAGAACTTGAGAGATTCCCTCTCACTTGCATAACGCAGATGCGTTAATGGTTGCCTAATTGTTCTGCTGGACCACGCGTCCTTCAGTCGATAGGAATTATGTCCTTTCGCATTGTTTCGTATAGGAATTTATCTTATTTAAGATTTAGTATAAATTTTTACATAAAAGAACTACTTATAATCAAATTATTTTGGCTATAATTTGAAAAGCAATAATATCAAATGTAGCAAAACCAAGTCATGAGTCTTTCTGGAAAGGTTGCTCTGATAACAGGTGGAAGTAGAGGAATTGGAAAATCGATTGCTACACTGTTTCTAAAAGAGGGTGCAAAGGTCGCAATAACCGGTAAAAACACGGACAGACTTGAACAGGTCAGAAAGGAACTTGTAGATGTTTTGACAATACCTGCCGATATACGAAATGAAAAAAAAGTACAATTTGCAGTAAAGAAAACGGTAGAGAGATTTGGCAGACTAGATATTCTAGTAAACAATGCAGGAGTCTTGCCGCAAATTAAGATGCTACATCATATCATGGAATCGGAATGGAATGAAGTAATCGACGTAAACTTGACAGGACAATTTCGTTTTACAAAAGCAGCAATTCCATATTTACAAAAAAACGGCGGTAGTATAATCAACATTGCATCAAATGCAGGGCTAAAGGCCTTTGAAAACTTTCATGCAGATGCATACACGGCATCAAAGGGAGCACTCGTTTTGCTTACAAAATCATGGGCATTAGAGTATGCCAAAGACAGGATCAGGGTAAATTGCATTTGCCCTGGCGTCGTCGATACAGATATGACAAAAGAATTCCTAACTACTCAGGCACAAAGGGAAATGCTTGATTTGGAATATCCAATTGGGAGAATTGGCAACGTAAATGACATCGCAAGATCCGCCCTGTATTTTGCATCTGACGATTCTGAATGGGTCACAGGATCTGTTTTGGCAATAGACGGCGGCGAATCAGCAAAATAATCTATGCCTCATAAACTCAAGCCAAATCAATTTAATATCGATGTTTTAAGGAATTTTGTTGAATCCACAAAAGAAAAGAAAGGCCAGAATTATCATACTACTTGCAGTCATCTGGTTTGTGATTTCTCTCCCTTTGCCGTGGCTTTACCAAACGCCTGAGGAGGCAAGGCCGCAAATGTACATCCTACTTCAGATGATAGGCATCATTTCAATTCCGTTCATAGTACTTGGAATTGCCTGGACGTTAAAGCCGGAACTAACCACATAACAAATTGTCAATCAAACCACCATTTGCAAATCCGCTAAACGAAGTCGCACTTGTCATTGACGCTGCAATGCAGGCAAGCAAGGCAGTAATGGAAATTTATGCGCAGGATTTTGCAATAGAGCGCAAAGATGACGACTCCCCAGTAACAAAGGCAGACTTGGAAAGCAACCAGATCATAAAAGAAATTCTTTCAAGTTCTGGCTTGCCAATTTTATCTGAGGAAGACGACGATGACAAATCAAGGCTAAAACATGAGAAAATTTGGATTGTCGATCCGCTGGATGGCACAAGCGATTTTGTAAACAAGACCGGAGAATTCACAATCATGATTGCCCTAGTAGAAAAGAAAAAACCCGTACTTGGAATAATTTCAAGGCCAACTACAAACATGTTGTTTTTGGCACAAAGGGGAGGGGGTGCATTTGCATTTGATAAAGAATCTTGGAAGAGACTTGCTGTAAGTAAAACCAGCGAATTGAGAAAGTGTAATGCGGTGGGAAGTAGGTTTCATTTAACAGAGACAGAGAAAGAATTTTTCAAAAGCCTCGGGGTTGAGAGCTTTGCAAGCAGGGGCAGCTCACTAAAGGTTGCGGAAATTTGTATGGGCAGGGCAGACATTTACCTTACAACATCAAACAAGATAAAGCAGTGGGATACTTGTGCGTCTTACTGTCTGGTTACTGAATCTGGGGGGAAAATGACAGATATGTGCGGGAATGATATTTTGTACAATACTGAAAGGCTAAACCATGAAAACGGTCTACTTGTAACAAACAGTCTTGTGCACGATCAGATAATCAAAAAATACCAATCACTTAACTAGGTTTTTCGATTTTAAGAAATTTAACAGATTTTGAACGCTTTGTTCCAACGTTTCCTTTTCTGTGTCAAGTACAAAGTCCGGATTTGGCGGTGCTTCGTACGGATCGCTTATGCCAGTAAAGTTCTTGATTTCGTTGGCTCGTGCTTTTTTGTACATTCCCTTGACATCGCGAGTCTCACATTCTTGCAGTGAGCATTTTACGTATACTTCAAAGAACCGTGTGTCATCTCCAACTATTTTTCTTGCGTCATCCCTATTCTCAATAAATGGGCTAACCAGAGAAACGCCGCATGGGACATTATGTTTTAAGAGCAATTTAGCTAGGTGTGCAACTTTTTTGTTGTGTTCTACCCGTCCTTCTTTGGAAAAGTCCTTTGGCGATAGCCATTCTCGCAATTCGTCGCCATCTAATATGGCAAGGTTTGGAACGTGTTTTTGCATTGCCCTAACTATTGTAGTCTTGCCAGAACATGGAAGACCAGTCATCCATACCACAAATGTCATGTCATTTTAACTCAAAATTATAGTTCTTAAAGACTTTACGAAAATTATGCAGTAAACCAGTCTTGTTTTTCCAGATGCTCGATTTCCTTCATTACGGTTTCAATCTTTGTCGATACTGCCATTACCGACTGGAATTGTTCGTACATTTCCTGCTCTTCTTCCTTTGAAAGAACCTCGGGCGCTTTTTTGAAAAATTCATCTTCTTTTGAGAGATGATCATTTAGGTAAATGGCATAGGTTCGCAGAAATCTCGCAACCGGCTCTCGCGCATCTTCTCCATTTTTCCATCTTTGAACGTGCTCTGCAATTTTTTTCGCAATTCTTCTGCTAAACTCGTGTTCTATTGTGAACTTTCTGATTTCTTCTTTTAGTGTGTCATAACTGGCAACGCATGCAAAGTACGAGTCTTCCTCCCTTGAATAATGAATTGCATCTAAAAACTCGGAGATTACAAAAGTGATTTTTTCTAAATCAGAGATCGGAATTGACTTTTCTGCGTACAAGTCCTTGTGGCATTTTATGACGATTTTTTCTAGGCGCCTTATTTTGAGATGATCTTGCCTAAGGGTTTCAGTTGCACTCATTTGATTTAGGTGTGATTTTTGTAGATTATAAGTTCAAGGTGAGCAAATTTTGCAGTCGCATTTCATCATGCCGTCCTTTTGCATACAATTATCATGTTTTTCTTCAAAGCATTTGAGACAAATTACCATACGTATTGTGAAATCATATCACTATTATCGGTTTGTCTAGAGTACAGAGTTAGAGTTTGCACCATCAAAATTTACTGTGACACCGGATAGATACTTGATTTTATTTTCAACTATACATTTGACAAAATTCCCAATTTCAGCAGGCTTTCCCAGTCTTTTCATTGGAAGTGATTTTGCGTATTTGTCAATATCTCCGACCAGTTCTTTCATTCTGTCCGTGTTAATTGGTCCTGGGGCAATGTTTACACAGTTGATATTTTTTGATGCAAGTTCCTTGCTCAGTATTTTGAGAACCGCTGTAAACGCAAGCCGGTATGCACTTGAGATTATCAGTCTGGGATTTGGTTCCTTGATAACATTAGATGTTATGACAAAAATGTAACCACCGTCTCTGACCTTTAGTTTTTGCAGCAACAGGCAAAATCCCAAGAATAACTGGTTGTG
>CAZCWI010000025.1:0-16417 GCA_964502325.1 uncultured Candidatus Nitrosotenuis sp.
GAAAATATCACAGTGTGTATTGCCCCAATTCTTGCACAAGCAAGCATTGCCACGATTAGTTCTGGCACCATCGGAAGATAGATCGTAACCCTGTCGCCATTTGTCACACCAAGGGACTTTAGCCCATTTGACATTCTTTGAACCTCAGAGTACAGATCACCGTATGTTACAGTGCGCCTTTCCTCATTTTCACCCTCCCACAGGATTGCAGGCTTGTCCTTTTGGCTTTGGTGAATATCCAGCGCGTTATACGAGGCGTTTATCTTTCCGCCAACAAACCATCGGGCAAACGGCAGGTTCCATTCCAGGGTTTTATCCCATTTCTCAAACCAAGTCAGGTTCTTTGCCTGATTTGCCCAAAACGCTACATAGTCATCAGATGCAGCAGTTCTTGTTTTTGTATCATTATTCCCAAGGCCGATGGAAAACTTTTCGGATTCCACGGTTCTTGTTTTTGCTAGTTATTTGTAAATGTTGAAGAATCATAAAAAAAAGAGTATCGCCTTTGAGTGTTATGCAGTTTCCATGCCCGCAAACCAATCAGTTCTGCTCTTGTCAGCATTTGGTTTTATAGGCGCAGAAGGATCAACGGCATTGTGACCAACTGGTGATTGCCAGTCTTCTTCTCTATTTGATTCGGCCGGAGAAGGAGTGCTGACAGATGCGCCAAGGGGCCCCACATGATGTTGTCCCGAAGATTGGCTTACTTGCACGTTCGTCTGATCAGGAGTCGGTGCTTCAGCTTTTGCTTCGTTTGCGTGGTAAGAAGGCGGGATGTGAGATTCGACTTGTTTTCCATCATTGGTTACAAGATATGAAACTGCAGATTGTTCTATTTGCTCTTTTTGGTTTATCTGTGTTTGAGCTCCATCGATTGACATGTCAGTCATTCTCCTCTGGATGTTTACGATCTCTGCTTTCTCATGATCAATATGCTCTATTATTTCACCAGTGTTGGTCTTTATGAGGTCATATTTTGATTCAGAGATTTCGTTGCTCTTGAATTGAACCTTTGCGTCAAATAGCAAAATCTTGACTGATTTTAGTTGGCCGTTTAGTTCGTCTAGTCGTTCTGTTAGTTTGTGTGTGATTTGTTTTTCGGCTTCTTCTAGCGTCAGCAGTTTTGACTTGTACTTTTCATGGATGATTTCTGCGTCGTCTCGCATGTCGTCGTTTTCTGAAACGATATCGATCAATGCCTTAAGACGCCTTAGTGTGAGTCCTTTCTCACGCAGGAATCGTTGTGAATCGAGTCTCCATTTTGGTATAAAGATCACGACTTCGCCTTGAACTACGAGTTGTTCAAATGGTACTTGTCGCAGTCCTTCTAGACCACAATCAATTCCCACAGTCTGCACGGAACCATCAATGTCAGTTATTGTTCCAATAACTTTACCCATGTGGGTACCGTACATGTCTTTGACTTGCTTGCCGATAATCTCTATTTCGTCCTTGTTCATTGGTGAAACTTGAGCGTTTCATATAACCTAGGAAGTGTTAACAAGCTTTCTAGTTTTGGTAAGAACAATTTAACAAACTAGTTTTCGCAATTTTAAAATGCAAAGTCGAAAAAACACATCCCATGATAGAAAAAGACGGATTGGACCAAATTCTTCACTTTGTGTCAAAGCGCTGGATAGAACTTAGCAGGGATCCAAACAACGAGGCGATGAAAAACCTGCCAACTGACTTTTGGATGAATTCAGTCGGAGGCCAAGCTGGAAAGGGGCGCTGGATTACAATGCTAATGTACACAGAAAACGAAAGCGATGCAAACGCGATGAAAGAAGTGTTGCTAAGATGGCAATCCAAGGCAAAGACCAAAGGGCCAGATCTGATTCAGATAAACCGGAAATAGTTTATTTAGAATCAAAAAGTCTGGGATCTGTTGACAGAAGAATTCAGCGCATCAGAGGAAAAAATTCTTTTGGAACATTTCTCAAATGCGGATGATTCGGTGTTTGCAATAATCACACCGCAGCAGGTGGATCGCGGCGCCCTCATGTCACGATACAGCAGAACCGACAAAAGCATGAGGCGCATATTTTTAGACGAATTTTTGATAAACAAAAACCGCGGAGAGGAATTTTACAACAAGGTCTTAGTAGAATACGGGGATGATTCCGTTGCAGAGCTTGGAATTGCGCAGATTGCAATTGAGGGAATATCAAACATCGCAGTAAAAAAAATCGAGGACAGGCGAATCGGCATGTCATACTTGGAAAAATCATCGCGCTATGTAGCGTGGGACAAAAAAATCAACAACAGGTACAAGTTTTATCGGGATCCCATAATATTGAATTCAAAATTTGCAGACATGTACATAGTGTCATGCGATCTTGATTTTGATATTTATTCAAAAAACATACAGCCGATGATTGATCACATCAGGGGAAAGGAACCTATTGCCAATTTTAAATTCAAAGATTCCACTTCAGGCAAAGAAGTTGTTTTTCCAAAGCTGAAAAATGAATCTGACATAAAGTCTGCCACGTTCATATACAATGCGTCAACTAAGGCAAAGGCACTTGATATTTTACGTGGACTGCTCCCAGCCTCAACTCTGACCAATGTCGGCGTTACCGGGAACGGTCGGGCCTTTGAGTACCTGCTTACAATTTTGCTAGGATCCAGCCTCGATGAGGAGCGGATGGTTGCCCAAAAAATCAAGCACGAGCTTGACACTACAATCAAGTCGTTTGTCAGGCGCGCAGACGACAAGTATGGAATCGCAATGCAAGAATACCTCAAAAAACTGCAAAAAACAGGCCTCAGCCTGGCAAGGAAGGTACGGACCAAAGCGGCAGGGCCAATTACACATTTGGTAGAATCAGAGTCAGAGTCAGACGCGATAAACAAAATAGTTGCAGCCGCGATGTACGAGCAGTCCCAAGGCTCGCCATACCAAGACATTTTGTCAGTTGTAAAAAAGATGAAGCCTTTAGAAAAAATCAAAATCATAAACTCGTTTACAAATCTAAGGCAGAACAGAAGACAGCGACTGCCGCGTGCCTTTGAGATGACTCAGTACACGTTTGACATAATTGGCAATTTCGGAATGTTTAGAGACTTGCACAGACACAGAATACTCACGCTTGAGAGACAACTGCTTACGACAGATCACAGCTATGTCACGCCAAAAGAAATTGGCGAGCTAGGAATTGAAAAAGAGTACAAAGAATGCATGAGCACTTCAAAACAGGTCTTTGATTCGCTGAGGACAAAATATCCAGAACAAGCACAGTACGTGGTCAACTTTGCATACAACTATCCGTTTTTTATGAGACTAAACTTGCGCGAGGCAACACATCTCATTGAGCTTAGGACCATCCCTCAAGGGCACATAGACTACAGGCAGGTGGCGCAAAAAATGTTTTTGGCAATAAAGAAAACGCATCCCAATCTATCAAAGGTCATCAAGTTTGCAGATCTTAACACGTATGACCTTGAGCGATTCGAATCGGAAAAAAGAATCGAGGAAAAAAGAAAAGGCCGCAGATAAAACTGGAATAACCCTCTAATACCTTGGCGAGCATACAGATTCTATGGATGAAATAACAAAGACAGACCAGGAATGGAAGCAAGTCCTAAGCTCAGAAGAGTTTGAAGTCTGCAGAAAAAAGGAGACAGAGGCCCCATTTACAGGCAAATACACCTACAGCAAGGAAGACGGGATTTACAGGTGCACTTGTTGCGGAAATGAGCTGTTCAGTTCAGACACCAAGTTTGACTCAGGCACCGGCTGGCCTAGCTTCTTTGAGCCATTAAATGAAAGCAGCATAAAATACGAAACAGACACTGCCTACGGCATGACTCGAACAGAGGTAATGTGTGCAAAGTGCGGCTCACACCTAGGACATGTTTTTGACGACGGCCCCAAGCCCACGTTTTCCAGGTACTGCATAAATTCAATCTCGCTGAAACTAGAAAAAACAACTGACAATAAAACTAACCAAACATGATTACCAATACCATTAATAAAATAGCAATAAAATAAGACGATTGGAAATGATATGCCTTTTTTGGTATTTGCAAAACTGGAGTAGGTAGTTTTGCGCATAATTATTTGCGGGTTTGGCACGGTTGCACAAAGCTTGGCAAAACTGTTGGTTTCAAGGACAGACGACCTGTATGCAAAGTACGGGCTCAAGCCAAGAATAGTTGGAGTGTTTGACAGCAAGGGCGGGGCTGCAGATCCATCAGGACTTGATCTCAACAGACTAGTAGAGGTCAAAAAAAAATTCGGCACGATAAGAAACTATGACAAGACAAAGAAAAACTGGTCAGGGCTAGACATGATAAATAATGTAGATGCAGATGTGCTGATCGAAACGACTGCAAGCAATTACAAGGATGCGGAGCCTGGCATGTCGCACATCATATCTGCAATGAAAAACGGATTGCATGTGATATCGGTCAACAAAGGACCGCTTGCATTGGCGTTTCCGTCACTGATGGAGCTTGCCACATACAACCAAGTGCTCTTAAAATTCAGCGGAACCGTCGGCGGAGGAACACCCATTTTGGATTATGCAAAAAACAGTTTGCGCGGAGAGCAGATAACATCTTTTGCAGGAATTCTAAACGGCACCACAAACTACATTTTGACCAACATGGGGCGAGGCATGAGCTTTGGCGAGGCCCTAAAGGACGCAAAGTCAAGAGGGTACGTGGAGGCAGACGAGTCACTTGATTTGGACGGTTTTGATGCTGCGGCAAAGCTTGTGATTTTGGCAAATTGGATAATGGGGATGAAGGTAACAATGCCAGACATACAAAGAACAGGCATACGGAATGTGTCCACTAAGGATATCAAGGACGCGGCAAAGAAAAACTGCGCAATCAAGTTAATCGCATCCTGCAACAAAGAACTAGTTGTCAGTCCGCGTGAGATATCCATAGACGATCCTCTTTGTGTAAACGGCACGCTAAATGCAATCTCATTTACATCAGAGCATTCTGGCACTCAGACTATCATTGGCAAAGGGGCAGGGGGCACAGAGACTGCAAGCTCCATACTCAGGGATCTGCTAGACATTCGCAAGGAAATATCAAAAGATTGAAATCAAATCTAATTTCAAAAACTGAAACCGCTGATGTCCTAAAGGAGATCAGTCTGCAATGGAAAATGGATCTGCCAAGAATAAAGAACTTGAAAATTTATGAGCTAGACGAGGGTGCAAGGATAATAGTCGGCGAAGGCCTGACTGCACTAAAGGTAGGGGAAAACTATCTGCCGTTTCTCACAGACACAAAAATACTGGAGAGGTTTCCAAGTGTCACAGTAGACATGGGGGCAGTAAAATTCATGTGCAACGGCGCAAATGTGATGAGGCCTGGTGTGAAGGCATTTACAGAATTTGAAAAAGATCAAATTGTGTGCATAATAGAAGAATCACAAAAAAAGGTCCTAGCTGTCGGGCGAGCACTGGTGTCAAGCAAAGAACTCTCAGAGATGGTAAAGGGGCAGGTTGTCGAGAATCTGCACTATATTTCTGATATGTATTGGGAAATTAAAAAATCCCTAAAAGACTAGAGTTTTTCTGTAAATTCTTTTATGCCTTGTTTTGTGATTACGAGAACGTCGATTCCGTCACCGCTAAAAGAATCCCGCATTGTTGCAGCCTTGATTGATCTTATTGCGAGGTCGACTGCGTCTTTTTCTGACATTCCCTCCTTGAATTGCGGATCCAAGACACCAAGTGCCATTTCTGCGCCGGTTCCAACTGCCGCGTATTCATCAGGCAGTACGGAGCCCAGAGGATCCAAAGTATAGATTGCAGGCTTGTCAACTATTCCTCCGACTATCACCTGAGTGAGAAGCGGATAGAATCTGCGTTCATACATCAAATTAGATATCATTTTTGCGACAGAGTTTGGTGGAACGTCGCGCTTTAGTTCCATTTTTCTGATTTTTGTTAGTGCCTTTATTTGTAAAGCAAGAATTTGCATGTCTGCTACCAGTCCTGCACATGCTGCGCCTACCTTGTCTGTGAGCGGGAATGTCTTTTTGGTTGTTTTGCTCACCAGAAAGTTTCCATATGCGATTCTTTTTTCGCTTGCGATGACCACGCCGTCATTGAATATTATTCCAACGGCCGTTGCACCAGGCATATACATTGCAGTCATGTTTTCAACCCCCTCTATTGCACATTAAAGTCTTTTCGGGGCAATTACGCATGATCGGCTAGTTGGATTTTGAGAACTTGTCAATTATCAGGCACATGCATTTTGTGGTTTTCCTCAAGAGATCAATTCTTGCAAATTCGTTTGGTGAGTGAATTCTTGAAAACATGTACGTGGATCCAATCGAAACGCATGGTGCTCCGAGCACTTTTACAAATGAATGCATCGGCCCAGTTCCGGCATTTGATACGTTTACTATGAAACTTCCAAAGGATTCTTTTGCGGCTTCCTTAATTTGTGCAACAAACGGATCTGATGGATTAGTTCTTGCCGCAGCCTCGCCGTGGTACATTTTGATTTTGACGTCAGAAAATCCATTTTGTTTTAGGTGTTTTTGTAGTCTGGCAAATTGTTTTTTTGGATCCATTTTTGGAACAAGTCTAAAATCGATTTTGGCAAGCGCCGATGACGGAAGGACTGTTTTTGCACCTTCCAAAGTATACCCAGACACAAGTCCAGCTATGTTGCACGTTGGATCCCCCGCTAGTGCCTTTTTGACCTCAAGTCCGCTTTTGCCGTTCACAAATCCCGAGATCCCATATTCGTCTTTGAACGAGTGCTCATCAAACGGTTCTTTGCCCAAAAGTTTCAAGTCGCTTTTGCTAAACGGCGTTGCCTCTCGATACCAGTCCTTGATGAGAATTTTGCCAGACGAATCACGTAGTGTTTTTAGTGCATCCACCAGACGCCACGCTGGGTTTTTCACGATAACTGCAAGACTGGAATGCGCATCCCGGACGGATTCTCGCACAGACAGTTCCACATAGAGCAATCCCTTCATGCCAAGTCCAATGATTGGCCTTCCCTTAGAATCCACATAGCCAAATTCCCATATCACTCCGTCGCATGAGAATTTTTTCCCAAACCGTTTCAGATACGCTTCAATGTTTGCACTTCCAGTTTCCTCCTCGCCTTCGATTACAAATTTTACATTACATGGAACGTCACCAGTTGTTTTCAAAAAGGACTCCACTGCCTTTATTCTCGTTATGAGCTCGCCCTTGTCATCAGCCGAACCGCGGCCAAAAATCTTGTTCCCCCTCACCTTGCCGCTAAACGGATCGTCATCCCACAGATCAAGTGGCTCTACTGGCTGGACATCATAATGATTGTAAAACAGCAGCGTTTTGCTAGGATTTTTCTTTGACTTTATCTCCCCAAAGACAACAGGCGCTGCACCTTTTTTTATGCGGAGTATTTCAGACGAAATTCCAGATTTTTTTAACATGCCGCTTACAAGTTTTGCACATTCCTCTATTCCCTGATTTTTTGCAGAGACGCTTGGCTGCCGTATCAGGGTTTGAAGATCCCGTATCAGAGAGTTAATGTTTTTGTCAACGTGCCTTATTGTGCGGTTCATTTTATCATTCTGTCAAGCGGCTTCATCACTGCAGGTATGTTATCTATCAGGTCGGTTGCGACAATGTGGAGTCCGTTCTTTTTTTGCGCCATCTTGCCTGCCATCCCGTTGATGTAAGATGCGGCTGCTGCAGACTCTAGTGGGTTACGGTTCCTAGCAAGCAGTCCTGCGACAATCCCAGACAGTACGTCTCCTGTCCCTCCAACTGTCATCGATGCGAGATTTTTTGGGTTCACATAAGTTTGATTTCCATTTGATATCACATCTGTGCTTCCCTTGAGAAGGATTGTTACAGAGTGCTCTTTTGCAAATTTTTCAACCACTCTGATCCTTTCCTTTATTGATGACGGAGGCATGATTCCAGACATTCTCTCAAATTCGCCAGCATGCGGGGTCAGCACGACGTTTTGCGGAAGGTGCGGCAAGATGTAGCTTACAAGGGCACTTGCGTCAAGAGACAGCCTCACGTCCTGAGAGGCAAGTGATTTTACAAGCAGTTTTAGCGCTTCCTCATCAGGTATTGAAAGGCCCATCCCTATGGTGGCAGAGTCCAAGTCGCTTGGAGTCTGCCCAATCAGTTTGTTTGCAGCGCCACGCGTAAGCTTGGCATCCACCATCGGAATAACAATAAGATTTGGAGATATTGCACGAACAGATAAAGTGATAATTTTTGGAACACATGTGTATACTAGATCAGTGCCGGATCGCAGTGCGGCAAGAGACGCCAGAACAGGCGCCCCGTGATACATGTAGCTTCCCCCAACAACTAGCACCTTTCCGTTATCCCCCTTGCGAGAGGTTTGCTTCCTTGGGGGAATGAATTTTCTAATTACTGCAGGCTGCATTTGCGTTGCCACACTTGGGGTTGAAACAAGTACGGATAAATTTTCTTCTATTTGGAGGGCGCCTTGTCCTTTCCTTCGGTGTTGATCATTTGCCTAATTGTCTCAATGACCTCTAGCGATTTTATCTCCACCTGCTCAACAAGCCAATCTCTTTCCAAGGTAAGCTGTTCTTCTGAGTGGCGCAGTTTCTGAAGCGCGTCCTGCAGCTGGCCATTTAGATCATCAGAGTGCTTTTTTTCTTCTGCAAGTTTGATGTTTGCCTGCTCCAGCTGGGCTATTTTTTCATTTAATGCCAGATTAAGCTCCTGCAGAACAGTTTCTTTCCATTTTTCCTCTTGCTCTTGGCGTTCTAGTTCACGTATCTTGCCGTTAAGAAGGCATGACAGGTCTTCGAGCATTTTTTCTTTTTTGATTGACTTGAGCTTACTGATGTCGCCTGCAAAGCTAAGCTTTTGCAGGTCATCTTTTGTCACCTGATTCTCAGGATTGATCATTCCAAAATTGTGCAGATTTTGTTTTGCCTTATTTACCTGAGTAAGGACATTGTTGGACTTTTTAGATTCTGAGGGCAAAGCACATCAATGGTACAACAGATAAAAAGACTATTAGATTATGTTTGTGCGGTACGCCCAAACAGCGAGGATTATTCAGGTGGTGCGTCTTTTTTCTCTTTTCTGTCGTAGAACGCCTTTCTTGCAAACGCAAGGTATGTCGTGTGCCCTATTCCCCTAAAAGAGTGGC
The DNA here is from genome assembly GCA_964502325.1 of uncultured Candidatus Nitrosotenuis sp. Lineage (GTDB taxonomy): Archaea > Thermoproteota > Nitrososphaeria > Nitrososphaerales > Nitrosopumilaceae > Nitrosotenuis. Next base: position 9,133 of record CAZCWI010000025.1, read on the forward strand.
GGGTTTTTCCCTCCCTTGCATCAATGGTTCTCAAAATATGCTCAGTGCACTCGATATCGGTAAACTCGTTTTCCACCAGACCCATAGTTAGTTTTTCAAGCTGGTTCATCGTAGGGCAGATAGCGATAAACGCGCCGCTCCCTTTGAGCATCTTGCGCACCTGCGGCAGAACGACCCAAGGATCGCCTAGGTCAACTACTGCCACGTCTGCATCAGATATTGGCATTTTCTTGGCAGTCTTGATATCAAGCTCGTTCATCGTCACGTATTTTATCATGCCCGCTTTGGTGATGTTTTTCTTGGCAATTTCCATAAATTGCGGCTCCACGTCAAATGTGTGCACGTGCCCGCGCGGTTTTACAATGCTTGCCAAAAACGTAGTCAGTGCACCGCTCCCGGTTCCAATTTCAAGTATGGTCTGGCCGCTTTGGATCCCAGCCCTTGCCATGATGTACCCCAGGTCTTTTGGATATACTATCTGTGTTCCATGCTGGCTTTTCATTACAAAGTCATGGATTGTCGGTTTGAGAAGGTAGACGTACTTGTCCTTGTTTGTGCGCAGCCTTGAGCCGTATTCTTTGCCAATCGCATCGCTGTGTCTGATAACCCCGACATGCGTGTGCAATACCTGCTCCTTTGATATTTTGTTTAGCCATTTCTTAGAATCGTTGAAAAAGAACAAAACATATGAGTTGGTTTTTATCTTATTCATGGTTTTGTGAAAAATTTTTTAGATAAGAATCTAACTGATGTGGATTTTAGAAGGTTTTTGCCTTTTGTATTTTTCTCAGAGCGTCAAGATAATCGCGTATTTGCGCGTGCGTCGGATTGAGATCCTTGAGATTCTGCACATCTACGTTTAATTTTGTAAGCTCATCGTATATTGTCTTGTCCTCGATTGTGTCTATCAGATCTTGAAGGCTGAAGGGTTTTTGCAACAGTTCGACGATTTGTTTGAGGTTCTTAATCGAGTCAACCAAAGTCTCCTGGACATATGCAGACGCAAATATTATTCTCTGAGACGGATTGATTGCAAGTATTTCTCTTGCGGCATCAAGGCCGTTCATGTTTGGCATGGAATAATCCAAAACCACTGCGCCAAACGGGTTTTCTTGACTTGAAGCGTATTCTTTTGCGTAAGCAGTAACACAGAGTTCCCCGTCAGACGCAGTCATAACAAAATGGCCCCTGTCCTCAAGCACGGTGGTGTACTGAGCGAGCAGGTCTGGCTCGTCATCGGCTAGCAGTATGCGCATATTTGGTGTAACAGACTTGCACACATATAGGGTTTGCCAGTTATTGCGGAATTGTAACTATGCCGTTATTGACCTTGTGTATTGTTTCAATGACACTGTCTATCTCGTATGGTTTGTAGATTACCGCGGACGCGTTAAACTCCTTTAGCTTTTTTTCTGTATCATAGGTAAGATCAGCTGTAACCATTATCACCTTGGCAGCGGGATTTATTTTTTTGATGTTTGACAAACCATAGAACCCGTCATATTCAGGCATCATCACGTCAAGTAAAACAATGTCAGGCTGCAGGCTTTCATACAGCTCTACTGCTTTTTTGCCGTTGTGACCCCGTCCGACAACACTGATGTCTTTAATTTCCAGATACTCGCAGAATACTTCTACCGTATCCACATCATCGTCTACTACAATTACCTTTACCATGATATTCGCCCGTTATTTTTCGTTAAATCGTTCCAGCATTTTTCGTGATACCATTTCCCGTCATACAGGACAGTTCCGTCCGTAACTGGGAAAGGCTCGCTGCAAAATCCGCATTCATCACATAATTTAGGCACATATAATTGGGTCATGATAGAGTTTTTGAGATCAATCGATATTATCCCCTAGTTTGTCTAAAGTGAACAGACATGCAACTACATTCTAGTTGGGGTTTCAATGCCAAGCAATCCAAGCGCGCCCTCAAGGCAAGACTTGAAAGAGTAAACAAGGCAAAGTCTCGCATTGACGGTATTTGGATTCTCAGAATCTAAGACCTTAACATGCTCGTAAAATGTATTAAATGTGACTGCCAAGTTATGGCAGTATTTTGCAATCACTTTGGGGGACAGATTGTTTGCCGCATCCTCCACATTTAGATCAAACTTTCCAATCAGTTTTACAAGGTTTGTCTCGTATTCACTGCCAAGCAGTTCGTATGAGGCATCAAAGTTAGGCTGCATTTGCGCTTTTTCGAGAATTCTTACGGCCCGGGCGTACGCATATTGGATGTATGGCGCAGTGTCGCCTTCCAGGCTAAGGGACTTGGAATAGTCAAACGTTATGATTTTGTCAAGATCCTGTTTTATCATCTCGTATCGGAGCGTCGCCACTGCAAGCTTGTTTGCAATCTCGCATAGGTGTTCTTCAGAAAGATTCGGGTTTCGTTTCCTTGTTTCATCTATTGTCTTTTGTTCCAGTATGTCAAGCACGGAGTCGGCATTTACGTACAGGCCCTTTCGGCCAGACATCTGAGTGTTTTTGCCTTTCGTGTCAATGCCAAGCGTGTTTGCAGCATCGGCACTAAGCGTGACTGATTCGTATCCTAGGTGCAGGTATGATTTTTGCGAAGAGTCAAACTTTGAGATCAGTTCGGTGATGATGTTTTGCAATCGTGCCTGCCTTGAATCAATGACTGTCACCACGGCGTTGCCTCTAAAGTGCTGTTTTGGGTCATTGTTTTTTTCAAGCGTAGTTTGCCACAGGACCTTGTTGTTTTTCTGAACCGCATATTTTTTGTAGTAAAACGGATCGTCTACAAGCCCAAGCTTCCATGCAGCATATGGAATGTCTTTTGCAATGTATGTCGCAGTGCCGTTGCTTCGCACCAACACCTTGTCTTCGTCTTTTGACAGGATCACCCAGCATTTTGCATTTTTTCCGTCTGTTTCGTATTTTATGAGGTTTAGTTGCTTTAGTTTTTCAAATATTTCAGGCCAGAGATGCGAGCGCACTATCTCGGACTCAAAGTTTAGGCAGTCATAATACGCGCCTAAGCGCCAGCATGTTTTTAGCTGCTCAGACAGAACTCGGCTTGTTATGCTTTTCCCAAATTTTGCAATCTCAGAGCTGCCATCTTCTAATTCTTTTAGGATGTTATTTCGGGTTTCTTCAAGGCCTTTGTTGGCGGCATACTGCTCAGTTGTCTTGACATAGACATCATCTCCGCAATAATGATCAAATTTTTGTCCTGAAGGCGGTGTTTCTGAAAACCCCAAGTACTTGAAGCCAACTATGATGTCTGCCACCTGCAGACCAGAATCATCGACATAGTTGAGCACCACGACATCGTGATTTGCTTTTGCCAGAATGCGCGCAATTGTATCTCCAATCACGACGTTTCGAACATGTCCAATGTGCAGCGCCTTGTTAGGATTTACGCTTGTATGTTCAACTATTATTTTGGATTTTTTTCCAATGTCAATCTCCCCATAACTTACATTCTTGGCAGCGTTGATGATGAGCCGGTTTAGTGGCGCATTGTTTGCATGAAAATTCAGATATCCGGATTGATGCGGCTCCACTTTTGAGACGAGATCGCCAAGATTTTTTTGGTATTCATCGGAGATTAATTTTGCAATGTCAAAAGGGCTTTTCTTCAAATGTTTTGATGCCAGAAACGCGACATTGCATGTAACATCGCCAAATCCGGATTTTGCCGGCTCTAGCGTAAAAGGGATATCCGGAATTTGCAGTTTCTTTGTAATTTGCAAAAGGTTTGATCTTATCTCATCAAGCAAGATACGAAAGCTCATCGCTATGTCTCCAAAAGGCTCGGAGCAATCTTGTCAAGCGCTTCAATTACGCCGTCTCCGGCTCGTGCAGAAACAGACATTGTTGCATTGGATTTTACGTTCTCTGAGGCATTGCCCACTGCAATGCTGATCTTTGATGCCTTAAACAACGGAATGTCAGTGTCGCTATCGCCTATTGCGATTACATCTTCGCGTGAGACATTGAGTTTTTTCATGACTTCTTCAAAACCCCGTGCCTTGTTGATCCCAGCAGAATTTATGTGAATTGCATATTGGCTATCAGACAGTACGACATCTAGATTGTTGCGCTCTAGAACATCTTTTGCCTTCTCGATGTCAAATGTTCGCTCAAGTACCACTTCGGTCATTCGTGGAAATACCGGTTTTTCTACAACGTCATTCATTTTTGAGCGGATCACTTGTAGTGCGTCGACGCATTTTTCCTTGTTTCCAAGAAGAATGTGGTCATTTGCACCGTATGTGATGCAGCCGCCATTTTCGCCCACCGCAATTGTGTTTAGTCCCCCAAACACGGCAAGAAGGTACCCCTCAACTGACGAGCGACCTGAGACAAAAATCACATTATGGCCCAGTTTTCGGATGTAACGCAGTGAATTCAATGCATCAAGATTTATTCTGCCACCTCCATTTTCTGTTATGGTTCCATCAATATCGACTGCAAATGTCTTGCGTTTCACAGAGGCATTTGCACAATCCCAGATAATAATCAATCAAGGAAGAACAAGAGTTCGTTAAGAAAAGTAAAACGTGGTAATTAAAAATGGGAATTCCTGAAAAAATAAAAGCAATTCAAGACGAGATATTAAAGACTCAGCTAAACAAAGCAACTGAGCATCACGTAGGCTTGCTGAAAGCAAAAATTGCAAAGCTAAGAAGAGAGCAAGAAAAAGTTCAGACCAAAAAAAGCGGAATCAGTTCTGATGGGTTTGACGTTAGGCGGACAGGTGATGCAACAGTGGTATTCATAGGGCTGCCAAGTGTTGGCAAATCAACTCTTCTCAACAAACTGACAGGATCGAGATCGGCAGTAGCGGCATACCAATTCACAACGCTGACAGTGGTGCCGGGAATTCTAGACTATCGGGGGGCAAGAATCCAAGTGCTGGACTTGCCTGGAATCATAGAAGGCGCATCAAAGGGAAAAGGTTTAGGAAAAAGAATATTGTCAGTTGCCAGAAATGCGGATTTGGTTTTGCTCATACTTGATGTTTTTCAACCATACCATGAAGACGTGCTCAGAAATGAACTTAACAACATAGGAATAAGGCTTGACCAAAAGCCTCCAAACATAGTAATAGAGAAAGCGGCAATTGGCGGAATTTCAATAGCTCAGCAGGTAAAGCTTACGAAACTATCTGAAAAACTTCTCAAAGAAATCCTACATGTTTACGGGGTCACAAGTGCAAGGGTACTCATACGAGAAGATATCACTGCAGAGCAGCTAGTAGACCACATCACAGGTGACAAGAACTATGCGCAGTCCATCACAGTGCTTAACAAAATTGATCTGGTGGATGAGAAATTCCTAAAAAATGTAAAGACAAAAATAAAATCAGAAGTGGTGCCGCTTTCGGCAGACTCTGGCATAAACGTGGATTTGTTAAAAGAAAAAATTTACGAAAAGCTTGACTTCATCAGAATATACATGAGGCCAAAGGGAGGCGAGACTGATTTTAAGGAACCGCTCATCATTAGAAGAAACTCCACAATAGAAGACGTCTGCAACAAGCTGCACCGCAGCATGAAAAAAGAATTCCGTTACGGACTGGTGTGGGGTAAAAGTGTCAAGTTTGCAGGACAGCGTGTTAGTATCAATCATGTTTTAGAAGATGAAGACGTCTTGACAATAATAAAGTCAAGATAAAAATCAAATTGCGATCAACATGGATCACGAAACTGAAAACAGATGGTGCAAGTTTTGCATGACAAAAACAAAACAAGAGATCGTTTTTCTTCCTCAGAACGCAACATACAAACGTAGAAGGCAATACAAATGCACAATTTGCAACCATACAAGTTGGTTGCAAGGAAAAAGACCGTCAGCTGAAAGTGTTTACTGAAAAATTGCGATCTGAAAAAAACATTTTTGCAAAAAAATCGTTTATTATTTGTAATCACTTTGTGTAATTTTGTTTAGTTTAGCTATAGAAAAGCTAGTAAACGTTATTTTCAGTAATGGCTACTAAACGTAAGTCAAAAGCTAAACGTGCAGCACCAAAGCGAAAGGCAGCTCCAAAAAGAAAAGCAGCTCCAAAACGCAAGGCAGCTCCAAAGCGAAAAGCCGCAAAGAAAACTGCAGCTAAAAAGCGACGACGATAAATTCGTCAACGCAAAAAAAAATTTCGTCAATCACAATTGACGTAAATTTACTATTTTTATAAAATTTTTCTCAACTAAACATTTGCCCAGGTGGCGGCGTGTTCTTATCGTTAATGTTTTTCTCAACTGAGAACGTTCGCTCACTTGGAATTACAGTTATCTTTATCGAGGTGTTGACAGCATAGTGCGGAGTCCCATCTGGATTTTTGTGGTTTGTCGCAATACCAACACGATCTAAATCAACTTTAACTTTAACAAGCGTTCCGTCTTCCAGCTTGAATGCAACAAAATCATTTCCGACTCGTTCATAGTCAAGCATCTTAAATTCAATTTTAGATTTTGTTTCGCCCAATTTTTAGCACCATCAAAGCATCTAGTAGAGATAACTCATCAATTTTATTTGCTCTTCAGTTGTAATCATGTTCTTTGCAGTAAGGATTTCAAGTAACTCTCTAAACAATGCTTTTTGTTCATCAGACATGCCAGCTTGACCAGTAGGACCTGGTGGGCCTGGTGGGCCTCTTGGACCCTTGTCGCCTGACGGACCCTGTGGGCCTATCGGACCCTTCTCCCCGGCAGGACCTCTTGGACCGGGCGGGCCTCGCTCACCTTGTGGACCCTGAATGCCTTGAGGACCCTGAGGACCTTTTTCTCCAGATAGCCCCTGCGGGCCTATCTCGCCTTGTGGACCAATTGGGCCTGTTGGGCCCTTGTCGCCTTGTTGACCTTGTGGACCAGTTAGGCCTTTTTCTCCGGCAGGACCCTGAGAACCTCTTGGACCGCGCTCACCTTGTGGACCTGGAACTCCGGTTAGGCCTTTTTCTCCGGCAGGACCCTGAGGACCCTGAGGACCTTTATCGCCAACTTCACCTTGAGGGCCACGTAATCCCTTGTCGCCAGCAGGGCCTAGCGGACCTTGAGGACCTTTGTCGCCAATCGGACCTTGTGGGCCTCTTGGACCAAGTTCACCAGGTCTACCAGATATTCCTTTGTCGCCAGGTGGGCCAGAGGGACCTGTCGAACCCTTGTCGCCTTGCAGACCGATTGGTCCGGTGACGCCTTTGTCTCCGGGCGGGCCTGGCGGACCAGGAACCCCTTTGTCGCCTTGCAGACCGAGTGGTCCGGTGACTCCTTTGTCTCCAGGTGGGCCTAGTGGACCCTTGTCGCCCTTGTCTCCC